>NZ_JBEOZK010000005.1:0-348276 GCF_040297565.1 Streptomyces sp. NPDC001728 | reverse complement strand
CTCCCTTCGGGCCCGGGCGTTTTCCCCCCCCCCCCCCCCCCCCAACCCCCTCGTCGGCCCTGGGGGCCCGCAGCACGAGTGCTGCGGGCCCCTTCGGCTGCCGGTGGCGTCTACGGACTCAGACGTCGGCGTCGCGGCGCAGACGCGGCTTGAGGTCCTTGAAGCGCGCGAGGAGACCGTTGACGAATGTCGGCGACTCGTCCGTGGAGAACTCCTTGGCGAGCTGCACCGCCTCGTCGATCGCGACCGCGTCCGGCGTGCCGTCCTCCCAGATCAGCTCGTACGCGCCGAGGCGCACGATGTTCCGGTCGGCGACGGGCATCCGGTCGAGGTCCCAGTCCACCGCATAGGTCGCGATGAGCTCGTCGATCCGCGCCACATGGTCCGCGTACCCCTCGACCAGCTGCATGGTGAAGTCGCTCACCGGCGGCTGCCGGTCGTCCGACCGCGCGTGCCGGACCTGGTCGGCGAGGACCTCCTGCACGGAGGCACCCCGCTGATCGGCCTCGAAGAGGATCTGGAAGGCGCGCTTGCGGGCCTTGCTCCGAGCGGCCACGGTTAGCTGTTCACCCGGCCGAGGTAGTCGCTGGTGCGGGTGTCGACCTTGACCTTCTCACCGGTGGTGATGAAGAGCGGGACCTGGATCTCGTGGCCCGTCTCCAGCTCGGCGGGCTTGGTGCCGCCGGTGGAGCGGTCGCCCTGGACGCCCGGGTCGGTGTGCTTGATCGTCAGCACGACGGCGGCGGGGAGCTCGACGTAGAGCACCGAGCCCTCGTGCTGCGCGACCGAGGCGGTGAAGCCCTCGATCAGGAAGTTGGCGGCGTCGCCGACCGACTTGCGGTCGACGTGCAGCTGGTCGTACGTCTCCTCGTCCATGAAGACGAAGTAGTCGCCGTCCATGTAGGAGAACTGCATGTCGCGGCGGTCGATGGTGGCCGTGTCGACCTTCACGCCGGCGTTGAACGTCTTGTCGACGACCTTGCCGGACAGCACGTTCTTGAGCTTGGTGCGCACGAAGGCCGGGCCCTTGCCGGGCTTGACGTGCTGGAACTCGACGACGGACCAGAGCTGGCCGCCTTCGAGCTTGAGCACCATGCCGTTCTTGAGGTCGTTCGTGGAAGCCACGGTTGCGGAATCTCCTGGACTGACGTGGGACCGTGGAGGCGTACGCGCCTTACAGCGCGAGCAGCTCCTTGGTCGTGATGGTGAGTAGCTCGGGTCCGCCGTCCGCCTCCTGGCGCACGACGAGCGTGTCATCGATCCGGACCCCGCCCCGGCCCGGGAGGTGGACCCCCGGTTCGACGGTGACCGGCACACAAGCGTCCAGTTTACCCATGGCCGAGGGTGACAGCTGCGGGTCCTCGTCGATTTCGAGCCCCACCCCGTGCCCGGTGAGGGGAACGGCGGCCTCCGAGTACCCCGCCGCGTCCAGGATCTGGCGGGCCGCCCGGTCCACGTCCCGGTACTCGGTGCCCGGTGCCAGGGACTCCCGTCCGGCCCGCTGAGCGGCGAAGACGAGCTCGTACAGCTCGATCTGCCAGTCGGCCGGAGTGGTGCCGATGACGAAGGTGCGGCCGATCTCGCACCGGTAGCCGCGGTAGTCGGCGCCGAGGCCGACCGTCAGGAAATCACCCTCCTCGACCCGTCGGTCGGTGGGCCGGTGCCCCCGGCGCCCGGAATGCGGGCCGGTCGCCACCGAGGTGGGGAAGGCCGCACCGTCGGCGCCGTGGTCGACGAGCCGCCGTTCCAGCTCCAGCGCGAGATGGCGTTCGGTCCGCCCCACGAGGATGGACTCCAGGAGTTCGCCGAGCGCCTGGTCGGCGATCTCCGCGGCGATCCGCAGACAGGCGATCTCGTCCTCGTCCTTGACGATCCTGAGCTGTTCGACGGCGCAGGCCAGGTCGGCCAGCCGGAGTCCGGGCGCGACGGAGCCCATGGCCCGGTGCCGGGCCACGGTCAGGTCGTGCTCCTCGACGGCGAGGGCGTCGGCGCCCGCCCGGCGGGCGAGGTCGACGGCGGCGACCGCGGGATCTCCCCCGTCGACGGGCAGGACCTGCCGGCGGAGCAGTTCGTCGAGCCGCCCGTCGGCCGGGTCGGCGCCGGGCGCGACCGGGCAGAGCAGCACGTCGGCGTCCGGATCGGGGCCGACGAGGAGGACGGCGCCCGGAGGCGAACCGCCCGAGAGATAGCGGACGTTGGCGGGGCGGGAGACCAGGGCCGCCGGGCTGCCGGCGGCCGCGCAACGATCGCGCAGCCGTACACGGCGGTCCGCATACACCTCTGACATGCTCCGAGCGTACGAGGAGCGCGCCCCGGTGGCCTGTTGTGCGCATCCGACCGGGCGGGCCCCCGTGGGGTCACCAGGTCGGCGGGCTGGCTATCGCGCGCGCGAGGACGTCGTCGAGGACCCGGGCGGTGGTCTCGACGTCGTACGTGGAGTTGTCGATGATCGGCAGCCCGGAGCCGTACCAGCCCGCCATCCGGCCGTGGATGGCGGCGACCTCCTCGTCGGAGAGGCGCCGGTTGCCGCTGCGCTCGGCGTTGCGCTCCAGGACGACCTCCAGGCCGGGCAGGAGCACCACGGGGAGCAGGCCGGGGCCGACATGGCGCTTCCAGCCGCCGAGGCCGACGACCGGGCGGTCGGGGAAGACCGCGTCGTCGACGATGCAGGAGATGCCGTTGGCGAGGAAGTTGCGGGCGGCGAAGCCGCAGGTGCGGCGAGCGAGCCGGTACTGCGCCTCGGAGTGCTCGTTCCAGCCGGACTGCGGGTCGGCGAAGCCGGAGCAGACCCACTCGCGGACGTCGTCGAGGCTGATGTGCGCGGTGGGCACCCGGCGGCGCCGCGCCCAGTGCCGGGCGACGGTCGTCTTCCCGGCGCCTGCGGGGCCGATGAGCAGCACGGCGAGAGTGGCGGTGCCGGTGCCCGCGCCGTGCTCCGCCGGGGGCGCGAGCGGCGCGCTCACCGGCGGCAGCGGCACCTGGCCGGTGAGGTCGGCACGGGGCGAGGGGCCGCCGGAGACGCCCGGGTACTGCGGTCGAGCCCCGGGCGCGGCCCAGCCGGGCGCGCCGGAACCGACGGGGGGCGGAGCGGCGTGCGGGGGCGGAGCGGCGGGAGGCGGTGCGGCGTGCGGGGGGCGCGCGGCTCCGCTGGGCACGGTGGGGTGCACGCCGAGCCGGGGTCCGGCGGAGGGAGGCGGGTAGGGGGCGCCCGGCGGGGGCGGAGGGGCGGTGGGAGGCGCGCCGGGGGGACCGGCGGCTCCGGGCATGGGTACGGGAGCGGAGCCCGCCGGAAAGGAACCGGGGCCGGCGACCGGGCCGGGTCCGACGGGGCCGGATGCAGGCCCGGGACCGACCGGTCCGGAGACGGGTCCGGAACCGGGTCCGACCGGCCCGGCAGAGCCGAGTCCCGGGCCCGCTCCGGGGCCCCGATCAGGCCCCGCGCCGGGTCCCGGGACGGGTTCCTGGCCGCCCGGTCGCTCGGGCGGTGGCAGCGGACCCCCCACTGCGTGCTGCATCCGGTCCCACTCCGTCTCGTACGCCTGTTGTATCCGGTGTATCCGGTGCGCCGGAACGTTACCGCCCCGGCCCCCCACAGGGGGAACGGCCGGGGACGCCCCCCGGTGCCCCGGAACTCCGGGGCACCGTGAACCGCTTGTCAGCCGGTCAGTTCCTCGGCGAGCGCCCGCAGCGCCAGCCGGTAGGAGCCGATCCCGAAGCCGGCGACGGTACCGGTCGCCACGGCCGCGACGACCGAGGTGTGCCGGAACTCCTCCCGGGCGTACGGGTTCGAGATGTGCACCTCGATGAGCGGGGCGGTCCGCTGGGCGGCCGCGTCCCGCATCCCGTACGAGTAGTGCGTGAACGCCCCGGGGTTGATGACCACCGGGATCGAGCCGTCCGCGGCCTCGTGCAGCCAGCGGATCATCTCGCCCTCGTCGTTGGTCTCCCGCACCTCGACGTCGAAGCCCAGCTCCGCGCCGAGCGCACGGCAGGACTCGACGAGCCCCTTGTACGACGTGGCGCCGTAGATGTCGGGCTCGCGGGAGCCGAGCCGGCCCAGGTTGGGGCCGTTGAGCACCAGCACCGGACGGGGCTCGCTCACGCGGACACCTCGCCGTACGCCGCGATCAGGACCGCCGGGTCGGGGCCTTCCAGGACGGTCGGCTTGCCGATCCCGTCGAGGACGATGAAGCGGAGCAGGTCGCCGCGGGACTTCTTGTCGACCCGCATGGTCTCCAGGAGCTTGGGCCACTGGTCGCCGCGGTAGGTGAGCGGCAGACCGACGGACTCCAGGATCGCGCGGTGCCGGTCGGCGGTGGCGTCGTCGAGCCGGCCGGCGAGACGGCCGAGCTCGGCGGCGAAGACCATGCCGACGGAGACGGCGGCGCCGTGGCGCCACTTGTACCGCTCGTTCTTCTCGATGGCGTGGGCGAGGGTGTGGCCGTAGTTGAGGATCTCGCGGCGCCCGGCCTCCTTGAGGTCGCCGGAGACGACCTCGGCCTTGACCTTGATCGAGCGGACGAGCAGCTCGGCGGTGTGCGGACCGGCCGGGGTGCGGGCGGCCTGCGGGTCCTCCTCGATGAGGTCGAGGATCACCGGGTCGACGATGAAACCGGCCTTGATGATCTCCGCGAGACCGCTGACGTAGTCGTGCACCGGCAGTGAGTCCAGCGCGGCGAGGTCGCAGAGGACCCCGGCCGGCGGGTGGAAGGCACCGACGAGGTTCTTGCCCTCGGCGGTGTTGATGCCGGTCTTGCCGCCGACGGCCGCGTCGACCATGGCGAGGACCGTGGTCGGTACGGCGATCCAGCGCACGCCACGCAGCCAGGTCGCGGCGACGAAGCCGGCCAGGTCGGTGGTGGCGCCGCCGCCGACGCCCACGATCACGTCGCTGCGGGTGAAACCGGTCTGGCCCAGCGCCTTCCAGCAGTAGGCGGCGACCTCGACGGTCTTCGCCTCCTCGGCGTTCGGCACCTGGATGGCGACCGCCTCGTAGCCCTGGTCCGCGAGGTCGGCGCGGAGCGCCTCGCCGGTGTCGGCGAGCGCCTCGGGGTGGATCACGGCGACCCGCTTGGCCTGGTTGCCGATCAGGGCGGGAAGCTCGCCGAGCAGCTGTCGGCCGACCAGCACCTCGTACGGATCGGTGCCCGCGCTGCCCGCCACGTGGATTCGGGTCACGTCCTGGTCCGTCGTCATGCGTCCTTCTTCAGATCCAGTGCGTCGAGGACCGCGTCGGCGACCTCTTCGGGGGTGCGGTCGTCGGTGGTGACGACGGCCCGCGCGACTTCGGTGTACAGGTGGCGGCGTGCCTCCATCAGCTCGCGCCACTGGCGGCGCGGGTTGACGGCGAGCAGCGGCCTCGCGGCGTTCAGGCCCACCCGGCGGACCGCCTCGTCGACGTCCATCGAGAGGTACGCGACGGGCAGTCCGGCGAGGAGGGAGCGGGTGCCGTCGTCGAGGATGGCGCCGCCGCCGAGGGCGAGGACGCCCTCGTGTCCGGCGAGGGCGGCGGCGACCGCCGCCCGCTCCAGGGCGCGGAAGTGCTCCTCGCCGTCCTCGACGAAGATGTCGGAGATCTCGCGTCCCTCGGCGGCGACGATGTCGGCGTCGGTGTCCCGGTAGGGCGCGCCGAGCCGTTCGGCCAGGAGCGCGCCCACCGTGGACTTGCCGGAGCCCATGGGGCCGACGAGGACGACCAGCGGTCCGGCGCTCATCGGATGCGCAGGTTCTCGAGGTACGAGCGCACGTTGCGGCGGGTCTCGGGGACGCTGTCGCCGCCGAACTTCTCGACGACCGCGTCCGCGAGGACGAGCGCGACCATGGCCTCGGCGACGATGCCGGCGGCCGGGACGGCGCAGACGTCGGAGCGCTGGTGGTGGGCGGCCGTGGCCTCGCCGGTGGCGACGTCGATGGTGGCGAGGGCGCGCGGGACGGTCGCGATCGGCTTCATCGCGGCGCGGACGCGCAGCAGCTCACCGGTGGTCAGGCCGCCCTCGGTGCCGCCGGAGCGGCCGGAGGTGCGCTTGATGCCGTCCTCGGTGCGGACGATCTCGTCGTGGGCCTTCGAACCGGGCACGCGGGCCAGGTCGAAGCCGTCGCCGACCTCGACGCCCTTGATGGCCTGGATGCCCATGAGGGCCGCCGCGAGCCGCGCGTCGAGCCGCCGGTCCCAGTGGACGTGCGAGCCGAGGCCGACGGGCACGCCGTACGCGAGGACCTCGACGACGCCGCCGAGGGTGTCGCCGTCCTTGTGGGCCTGGTCGATCTCGGCGACCATCGCCTTCGACGCGTCGGCGTCGAGGCAGCGGACCGGGTCGGCGTCGAGCCTGTCGACGTCGGCGGGGGTCGGGTAGACGCCGTACGGCGCCTTGGCGGCGGCCAGTTCGACGACGTGCGAGACGATCTCGATGCCGGCGGCCTCCTTGATGAAGGAGCGGGCGACGGCGCCGAGGGCGACCCGGGCGGCGGTCTCACGGGCGCTGGCGCGCTCCAGGATCGGCCGGGCCTCGTCGAAGCCGTACTTCTGCATGCCGGCGAGGTCGGCGTGGCCGGGGCGGGGCCGGGTCAGGGGGGCGTTGCGGCCCGTCTCCTTGAGCTCCGCGGGGTCGACCGGGTCGGCCGACATGACCTTCTCCCACTTGGGCCACTCGGTGTTGCCGACCATGACGGCGATCGGGGAGCCGAGGGAGAGTCCGTGCCGGACGCCACCGAGGAAGGTGATCTCGTCCTGCTCGAACTTCATCCGGGCGCCACGCCCATAGCCGAGTCGTCGCCGCGCGAGGTGGTCCGCCACCAGCTCAGTGGTGACCGGGACGCCGGCGGGAAGACCCTCCAGCGTCGCGACCAGCGCGGGTCCGTGGGATTCCCCAGCGGTCAGCCAACGCAACCTGCTCAACGATGCTCCTCATGCTCGCGCCTGGGCACTGCGACGACGCGGCCGGGTGCGCGGCCCTGGCCCGCCACCCCGATCCTCCCACGTCCGGGCCGCTGCCCAGGCCGCCGGTCCAGCTGTCGGACGTCCGTCTCGCTCCGGTGAGCGGTGCGGACGCCCCCTCGGCTGCCGCCCGAACACCGCTCGTACGCCGTCCGCGTGCGGTTCGGATGCCGTCCGGTGGGCTACCGGGCGGCGAGCGCCCGCTCCCCGGCCGCGCGCATCGCGGCCAGGGGTGCCTTCGGGACGCCCGTCATCTGTTCGACCTGGAGGACTGCCTGATGGACGAGGAGGTCGAGGCCGCCGACCACCTTGCCGCCGCGCTCGGACCAGGTGGCGGCGAGCGCCGTCGGCCACGGGTCGTACAGCACGTCGAAGAGGGTGCCGACGGTCGCGGGGACACCGGCCGCCAGCTCGTCGGTGCTGCCGGCGGGGGTGGTCGCGACCACCAGCGGCGCGGCGAAGGCCTCCGCCGCGTCGTCCCAGCCGGCGGTACGGACGTCCACGCCGAGCCGCTCGCCCCAGCCGCGCATCTCCCGCGCGCGCGCGTCGCTCCGTACGTACGCGGTGACGGGGCCCGCGCAGATCCGGGCGAGCGCCGCGAGCGCGGAGGACGCGGTGGCGCCGGCGCCGAGGATCGCCGCCGACTCCACCTTCTCGACGCCCCGCTCGCGCAGGGCGGCGATCATGCCGGGGATGTCGGTGTTGTCGCCGACCCGGCGGCCGTCCTCGGTGAGGACGACCGTGTTCACGGCCTCGACGGAGGCCGCCGTGTCGCTGATCCCGTCGAGCAGCGGGATGATCGCCCGCTTGAGCGGCATGGTCAGCGAGAGCCCCGCCCAGCTGCCGTCCAGCTCACCGACGAAGCCGGGCAGCCCGGCCTCGTCGACCTCGAAGCGCTCGTACGACCAGCCGTCGAGGCCCAGCTCGGCGTACGCGGCCCGGTGCAGGACCGGGGAGAGCGAGTGGGCGATCGGCGAACCGAGGACGGCCGCGCGGCGGCCCGTCTCACTGGTTCGTGCTGGCATTGAACTTGTCCTTCAGGAGGAGGAACTCGGCGTGCGTCTTGGCGAACTCTGTCTTGTTCATGCCGTCCGTAGCCACGAAGTAGATCCAGCCGTCGTTCGTGGGGCTGAGCATGGACGCCAGTGCCTCGTTACCCGGATTGCTGATCGGGCCGGGCGGCAGACCCTTGTGCTTGTACGTGTTGTACGGGTCGGTATTGGTCCGGGTCTCATTCTCGGAGATCTTGATCTCGCTCTGACCCTTGAGGTAGTTGAGGGTCGAGTCGAACTGGAGCAGCTGGAAGGTCTCCTGGTTGTCGGGCCGCAGGCGGTTGTAGATGACCTCCGCCATCTTGCTGAAGTCGTCGTCCGTCTTGCCTTCCGCCTGCACCATGCTCGCGACCGTCAGCAGGTCCCACGCGCTCTTGAGGCCGTGGTCCTTCGCCTTCGCCTCCAGGTCGAGCTTGGCGTACTCCTGGTTGGCACGCGAGACCATCTTGCGGAGCGCGTCCTCGGGTTTGCCGCCCTTGGCGACCGGGTAGCTCGCCGGGAAGAGGAAGCCTTCCAGCGGGTCCTTGATGTCAGGGTGGTTCTTGGCCCATTCGGGAAGTCCCAGCGAGCCCGCCTTCGCGAAGGCGACCTGCTTGGTGGTGCCCGCCTTGAGGTCGAGGCGCTTGTCGAGCTGGTCGTAGACCCAGGCGTTCCGCTTGCCTTCGGGGATGACGAGGTTGGCCTGGCTCACCGGGTTCAGCATCAGGCTCACCGCGCTGTCCGCCGACATCTCCTTCTTCAGCGTGTACACGCCCGCCTGGATGGAGAGGCCCTTCGGGTTCCGCTGCTGGGCCGAGACGAAGGCGTCGACGCTCTTGACCACGCCGGCCTTCTTGAGGATGTTGCCGATCTGATAGCCGCCCGAGTCCCTCGGGATCTCGACCTGGATGTCTCCGCTGCCGCCGCCCGCGTAGTCGGGCGCCGCACCGAACTGGCCCTGCCAGAACTGGTAGCCGAAGTAGCCGATGCCGCCCACGCCGCCCACCATGACGACCGCCACGACCAGGCAGGCCATGCCGTTCTTGCCTTTGCGTTTCTTCGTCTTGCTCCGGCGCTCGCGGTCGCCGCCGCGGGAGCCGCGACCGCGGCCGGGCTCCTCGCCGTCGTCCTCGTCGTCCGGTGCGTCCTCGCCGGTGAAGAAGGGGTGTTTCTCCTCCTCCGGCTCCGGACGCGCCTCTTCCTCGGGCTCCCAGTCGATCACCGGCTCCGGCGGGTTCTGCCGGCGGCCGGGAGGCTGTGGCGGCGGGTACGCCTCGGGGGTGCCGTAGAGGTCGGGGTTCTGGCCGCCGTACGGATCGGCGGGGGGCGTGCCGTAGGCCATCGAGGCCTGGCCCGTCTCCCAGTTGCCGTCGTACTGCTGTCCGAGATGTCCGGGCGTGTCGTAACCGCCCTGGTACGCCGCCTGTCCGTACTGCTGCTGCTCGTACGGCTGCTGCTGGTACTGCTGCTGCTGGTGCTGGGGGTCGACGTACCCCTGCGGCTGCTGCTGGTACTGCTGAGCCTGCTGCTGGCCGTGCTGCTGGTACGGGTCGCCCTGGTACCCCTGGCCGCCCTGACCTGCGTGACCGCCCTGCCCGTACGGGTCCTGGTAGACCTGACCGCCCTGGCCGTACTGGCTCGCCTGCTGCGGGTGCGGGTACTGCTGCTGCTGGCCCTCCCACCCCTGGTCCCCGTACAACGGGTCCCCGGGGTGCCACGGTTCGGAGCCGGGGCTCCGGCCATACTCAGTCATCGATCCCCAAAACGCCGCGAGGCTTCCGGACGATCCGCCTCTACGTAGTGCGGCAGCTGTTCGAACACCGCCGCAACGCGCGGAACGTTACCGTATCGCGATCAGATGACCACTTCGACGCCCTCACCGGGCGGATTACCTGATACCCGTTCGGACTCAAGAGCGTTCTGAAGGATGATCACAGCGGCGGCCTGGTCGATGACGGACCGCCCCTTCTTCGCCTTCACTCCGGAGGCCCGCAGCCCCTGGGTCGCGGTGACCGTGGTCATCCGCTCGTCGACCAGACGGACGGGGACCGGAGCGATCCCGCGCGCCATCTCCCCGGCGAAGGCCCGGACCTTGGTCGCGGCCGGGCCCTCCCGCCCGCTGAGCGAGCGGGGCAGGCCCACGACGACCTCGATGGGCTCGTACTCCTCGACGATCTGGCGGAGCCGCCGGTGGGCGGCCGGGACGTCGCGTCCCGGCACGGTCTCCACCGGCGTCGCGAGGACCCCGTCGGGGTCGCACGAGGCGACCCCGATCCGGGCGTCCCCGACGTCCACCGCGATACGGCGTCCGCGGCGCATCGTCACGCCGTCTCCGTCACGAGGCGCTCGACGGCGGCGATGGCCTCGCCGACGGCCGCCGGATTCTGGCCGCCGCCCTGGGCGACGTCCGGCTTGCCGCCGCCACCGCCACCGAGGGTCTTGGCGGCCGTGCGGACCAGCTCGCCGGCCTTGAGACCGCGCTCACGGGCGGCCTCGTTGGTGGCGATGACCGTCAGCGGCTTGCCGTTGACGGTGGTGAACAGGGCGACGACGGCCGGCCGGCCGCCGGAGATCCGCCCGCGCACGTCGAGGACCAGCCTGCGCAGGTCGTCGGCGCCGGTGCCGTCCGGGACCTGACCGGTCACCAGGGCCACCCCGCGGACGTCCTGGGCGGAGTCGACGAGACCGGCGGCGGCCTGGAGGACCTTCTCCGCGCGGAACTTCTCGATCTCCTTCTCGGCGTCCTTGAGCTTGCCGAGCATGGCGGAGATCTTCTCCGGCAGCTCCTCCGGGCGGCCCTTGACCAGCTCCTGGAGCTGGGCGACGACCGTGTGCTCCCTAGCGAGGAAGTTGTACGCGTCGACGCCGACGAGGGCCTCGATACGGCGCACGCCGGAGCCGATGGACGACTCGCCGAGCAGCTTCACCAGGCCCAGCTGGGCGGTGTTGTGGACGTGCGTGCCGCCGCACAGCTCCTTGGAGAAGTCGCCGATGGTCACGACGCGCACCTTCTCGCC
Organism: Streptomyces sp. NPDC001728; assembly: GCF_040297565.1. NCBI lineage: Bacteria > Bacillati > Actinomycetota > Actinomycetes > Kitasatosporales > Streptomycetaceae > Streptomyces > Streptomyces sp. NPDC001728. The sequence goes on along the minus strand of NZ_JBEOZK010000005.1, from coordinate 337,294 downwards.
GTACTTCTCGCCGAACTCGGCGATGGCGCCCTGGCGCTTGGCCTCGTCGATCGGCATGACCTCGGCGTGGACCTCCAGCTCGCGCGAGAGGACCTCGTTGATCTTCTGCTCGACGTCGGTGAGGACCGCGCCCGGGACGGCGTTCGGCGAACCGAAGTCGAAGCGGAAGCGACCGGGCTGGTTCTCCGAACCGGCCTGGGCGGCCGTCGGGCCGAGGGCGTCGCGCAGGGCCTGGTGCGTCAGGTGCGTGGCGGAGTGGGCGCGGGCGATGGCCCGGCGGCGGCGCACGTCGATGGCGGCGTAGGCGGTGGCGCCCACGGTCACCTCGCCGACCTGCACGGAACCCTTGTGCACGGAGACGCCCGGGACGGGCTGCTGGACGTCGCGGATGTCGATGACGGCACCGCTGTGCAGCCTGATCCGGCCCTGGTCGGCGATCTGGCCGCCGCCCTCGGCGTAGAACGGGGTGCGGTCGAGGACGACCTCGACCTCGTCGCCCTCGGAGGCGGCCGGCGAGGGGACGCCGTTCACGAGCAGACCGACGACCGTGCTCTCGCCCTCGGTGTTGGTGTAGCCGGTGAACTCGGTGGCGCCGTTCCCGTCGGCGATCTCCCGGTACGCGGTCATGTCGGCGTGACCGGTCTTCTTGGCCTTGGCGTCGGCCTTGGCGCGGTCCCGCTGCTCCTTCATCAGGCGGCGGAAGCCGTCCTCGTCCACGGAGAGGCCCTGTTCGGCGGCCATCTCCAGGGTGAGGTCGATCGGGAAGCCCCAGGTGTCGTGGAGCAGGAAGGCCTTCTCGCCGGCGAGGATCGTGCCGCCGGAGGCCTTCGTCTCGGTCACCGCGGTGTCGAGGATGTTGGTGCCGCCCTTGAGGGCCTTGAGGAAGGCGGCCTCTTCGGCGAGGGCGACGGTCTCGATGCGCTTGCGGTCGGTGACCAGCTCCGGGTACTGCTCGCCCATCGTGTTGATCACGGTGTCGACGAGTTCCTGGACGACCGGTCCGGTGGCGCCGAGCAGACGCATGTTGCGGACGGCGCGGCGCATGATGCGGCGCAGCACGTAGCCGCGGCCCTCGTTGCCGGGGGTCACGCCGTCGCCGATGAGCATCACGGAGGTGCGCATGTGGTCGGCGACCACGCGCAGCGAGACGTCACTGTCGTGGGCCTTGCCGTAGGCGACACCGGTCAGCGCGGTGGCCTTGTCGATGACGACCTGGAGGGTGTCCGTCTCGTACATGTTCTGGACGCCCTGGAGGATCATCGCCAGGCGCTCGAGGCCGAGGCCCGTGTCGATGTTCTTCGACGGCAGCTCGCCGAGGATCGGGAAGTCGTCCTTGCCGGAGCCCTCGCCGCGCTCGTACTGCATGAAGACGAGGTTCCAGATCTCCACGTACCGCTCGTCGTTGACGGCGGGGCCGCCCTCGACGCCGAACTCGGGGCCGCGGTCGTAGTTGATCTCGGAACAGGGGCCGCAGGGTCCGGGGACGCCCATCGACCAGAAGTTCGGGCCCATGCCCAGGCGCTGGATGCGCTCGGCCGGGACGCCGACGACGTCACGCCAGATCTGCTCGGCCTCGTCGTCCTCCTGGTAGACGGTGATCCAGAGCTTCTCCGGGTCGAGACCGTAGCCACCGTGCTCCACCGAGCTGGTCAGCAGCTCCCAGGCGAGCTTGATGGCGCCTTCCTTGAAGTAGTCGCCGAAGGAGAAGTTGCCGCACATCTGGAAGAACGTGCCGTGGCGGGTGGTCTTGCCGACCTCTTCGATGTCGGGCGTGCGCACGCACTTCTGCACGCTGGAGGCGCGCGAGAACGGCGGCTTGACCTCGCCCAGGAAGTAGGGCTTGAAGGGCACCATGCCGGCGGGGACGAGCAGCAGAGTCGGGTCGTCCGCGATGAGCGACGCCGAAGGGACGACGGTGTGCCCGCGCTCCTCGAAGAAGCTCAGCCAGCGGCGGCGGATTTCAGCCGACTCCATCAGTGGTCCTCATTCCGGTTGTACGAGATCGTGGGGATTGAATGCGTGGTGGGGTGCGAGGTGGGGCCGAGCGCGGCCCTGCGGCGCGGCTCCGGGAGCTCCCGGCCCTGGGCGGGGCCCGGGTCGACGGGTGCGTCGAGGCCGAGCGCCTCTTCCAGTTCGGCTTCCCGCTGGACCATGCCCGCCCTCACGTCGAGGGCGAAGTCCTTGAGCCGGTGGCCGGTCTCGAGCGCCTTGTTCGCCGCCTGGGCCGCGAGGCTCTCGGGGGTCAGCTGCTTGAGCTTCCGGTTGACCTTGGTGGTGGCCCACACGCCGGCGGCTGCGCCGGCCGTGAACCAGAACGTGCGGCGGAACATCGCGGTTCAGCCCTTCTGCTTCCGGCGTCGCGAGGACGGCACGGTACGGCCGACGATCACAGTACGTCGCGCGGAGGCCCTCGGCACGTCCTCGCCGTCCCGCTCCCGGCCGAGCGCCTTGCGCACGCCGTAGCCGAAGGCGGCGACCTTGACGAGGGGGCCGCCGAAGGTGGAGGCGACGGTGGAGGAGAGCGCGGAGGCGTTGGAGGTGACCTCCTGGACGTCCGTGGCGATGGCGTCGACCCGGTCGAGCTGGGTCTGTGCCGAGCGCACGGTCGCGGAGGCGTCGGCCAGCAGGGGAACGGCCTGCTCGGTCACGTCCGCCACCAGCTTGGTGGCCGCCCTGAGCGTCTGGGCCAGCCTCACCAGCACCACGGCGAGGAAGGAGACCAGGATCGCCCAGAAGACGGCCACCAGGATCCCGGCAACCTCTCCACCGGTCACTCTGCACCGCTCTCTGCTGTCGTTGGGCCCTTGCTGAAATTCGTCCTCCGACCCTATCGCGCCACGGCCGTCCCGCCGTACCGCATTAGCGCCCGTGGGGCGGTGGTCGCGGGAACCGATTGTACGGAGAGCGTCCGGGTCGGTACGCTCCGTGTCCCATGCGACGGAGCAATCTCCCGGCGGAGCTGAACCGGTTCGTCGGACGGGCCGCCGAGCAGGCCGCACTGGCGGCGCTCCTCGACACATCCCGCCTGGTCACGGTCGTGGGCGTGGGGGGCGTCGGCAAGACCCGGCTTGCGCTGCGCGCCGCCCACGGGGTGCAGAAACGCTACGGCGACGGGGTCCGGCTGGTCGGCCTCGCGGCCCTGCGCGACGACGGCCTGGTCGAGCACGCCCTGGTCGAGGCGTTCGGCCTGACCGACCACACCCCGCGGGCGCCGCGCGAGGTGCTCCTCGACCATCTCGCGGAGCGCCGGACGCTACTGGTCGTGGACGGTTTCGAGCATCTGGTGGCGCCCTGTGCGGCGCTGGTGCGGGAGCTGCTCGAACACGCTCCCGGGCTGACCGTCCTGGCGGTCGGCCGCCGGCCGCTGCGGGTGGCGGGCGAGGCGGTGTTCCCGCTGGCGCCGCTGGCCGAGGAGGACGCGGTGGCGCTGCTGGCCGAGCGGGCGGCGGAGGCGGGAGCCCGGCCCCTGCCGGGCGCCGGGCACGCGCCGCTCGCCTCCGGCACGGAGGCCGTACGCGAGCTGTGCCGCCGGCTCGACGGGATCCCGCTGGCCCTCGAACTGGCGGCCGGACGGCTGCCCCTGCTCTCCGTCGAGCAGATGCTGCACCGGCTCGACGACCGGTTCCGGCTCCTCACGGACGGGGCGCGCGGGGCGCTCCCCCGCCATCAGACGCTGCGTACGGCGATCGGCTGGAGCCATGAGCTGTGCACCCCGGAGGAGCGGCTGCTCTGGGCGCGGCTCTCGGTGTTCCCCGGCCCCTTCGACCTGGAGGCGGTGGAGTACGTGTGCGGCGGCCCGGAGCTGCCGCCCGAGCGGGTCCTCGACCTGCTCGGGGGGCTGCTCGCGCAGTCGCTGCTGACCCGGGAGGACACGCCGGTCGGTCCCGCGTACCGGATGCTCGACACGGTCGCCGCGTACGGGGCGGAGTGGCTCGCGGCGCTCGGCGACACGGAGCGGATGCGGCGGCGCCACCGCGACTGGTACATGGGCCTCGCGACCTGGTGCGAGCTGGAGTGGTTCAGTCCGCGCCAGGCCGAGGTGGCGGTCCGTACGGAGGCGGCTCTCCCCCATCTGCGGGCGGCCCTCGACCTGTCTCTGGAACTCCCGGAGGAGACACACCTCGCCCAGCACCTGGCGGGCACGCTCTGGTTCGTGTGGGTGGGCTGCGGGCGCCTCTCGGAGGGCCGGCACTGGCTGGAGCGGGCGCTCGCGCCGGAGTCCGGGCACGAGGAGGCGCGGCTGAAGGCGCTGTGGGTGCTCGGGTACGTGACCGTCCTCCAGGGGGACGGTACGGCGGCGGTGGCGGCGCTCCACGAGTGCGGGGAGCGGGCGCGGTCCTCGGGGAACGCCCTCGCGGAGGCGTACGCGACGCACCGGATGGGCTGTCTGGCGCTGCTCACGGACGATCTGCCGCGGGCCGAGGAGCTGATCGGCCGGGCGCTCGTCGGGTACCGGAAGCTGGGCGAGCTGAACAGCAACGTGCTGATGGGGCAGATCGAGGTGGCGCTCGCGCGGGCCTTCCGGGGCGACCTGGAGGGGGCGGTGGCCCGCTGCCGGGAGGTCCGGGAGATCTGCGAGGAGCGGGGCGAGCTGTGGAGCCGGGCGTACGCCCTCTACGTCCTGGGGTACGCGGCGTGGACGCGGGGCGCGTACGGGGAGGCGCGGGAGCTGCTCACCGAGAGCGTCCTGATCAACCACACCTTCCGTGACCTGGTCGGGCTGGTGCTGGCGGTCGAGCTGCTGGCACTGGTGACGGTGTACGAGGGCGATCCGGCGGGGGCCGCGGTCCTGCAGGGGGCGGCGTTGCCGATGTGGGACACGGTGGGCGTCCGGCTCTTCGGTTCTGCGGCGTTCGACGGGGTGCGGACGCTGTGCGAGCAGCGGGCGACGGAGGCGCTGGGGCCGGTGGCGTACGGCCTCGCGTTCCGGGAGGGCCAGGGGCTGTCGGCGGCGGAGGCGGTGGAGCGGGCGCTCTCGGCCGGCCGGAGCCCGGCCGTCGGCGGCCCGGCGGAGTCGTCCGCCCCGCGTCCCTTCCGTACGGCGAGGGCGGCGGCGGTCCCGGGAACGCGGAAGCCCGCCGGCTCCCCCACCGGTAAGGGCGGGGAAGCGGCGGGCTGAACACCGCGTGGGCGGTACTACTGCCGTGCTGGGATCAGCGGGCGTAGTACTCGACGACCAGCTGCTCGTCGCAGATGACCGGGATTTCCTTGCGGTTCGGGTCGCGGTCGAGGCGGAAGGCCAGGGCCTTCAGGTTGACCTGCAGGTAGCGCGGGGTCTCGCCGTCGGCGGCGAAGCCACCCTCGCGGGCCATCTCGAACAGCGGCTTGGTGCGGCTGCGCTCGCGGACCATCACGACGTCGTCGGGACGGACGCGGAACGACGGCTTGTCGACCTTGCCACCGTTGACCTGGATGTGGCCGTGGACGACCATCTGACGGGCCTGGTAGATGGTGCGGGCGATGCCCGAACGCAGGACCAGGGCGTCGAGGCGACGCTCGAGCTCGACGACCAGCGCCTCGCCCGTCTTGCCTTCGGCCTTCTTGGCACGGTCGTAGGCGCGCGCCATCTGGCGCTCGCTGATGTCGTACTGGGCGCGCAGACGCTGCTTCTCGAGCAGACGGACCTTGTAGTCCGAGTTCTGCTTGCGGCCACGGCCGTGCTCGCCCGGCGGGTAGGGGCGGGCCTCGAAGTACTTGACGGCCTTCGGGGTCAGCGCGATGCCGAGGGCACGCGACTTCTTGACCTTGGGACGGGACTGGTTCGGCATGAACCAACCTCTCTATCTGAACGAAACGGCTTCACCAGGGTTAGGGGAGGTCGCATCCGCAGCCGGGAAACCTTCCGGGTCCGTACGGGACGGACCTGTCGGGCAGCCGCTCCCAGGTCTGGGCACATACGTGCAGCACGCGGACGACCCATCGCCGGTCCCGGGAACCGGGGGGTGATGGGTGGCACGCGACACCTTCGAAGGTGCGCGACGCTCCTGGAAACCCCGCCCGAGGGCCGGGTCTCCGGCTGACTGTCCCGTTCTGGTGGTGCCGACCGGGGCCGGGCACGGGACGCAGCAATCCGGACCAGTGTACCGGCTCCGGAGAGCACCCTCGCACCGGGTCCGCCGTCCTACTCGTCGCCCTTCAGACGCGCTCTCACCCGCTCCACCACGTCCGCGTACCGCGCCTCCGCGCCGTAGCGGGTGGGTTCGTAGTACTGCCTGCCGTGGATGGTGTCCGGCGCGTACTGCTGGGCCGCGATGCCGCCCGGCACGTCGTGCGGGTACACGTACCCCTGGGCGTGGCCGAGCTTGGCCGCGCCCTTGTAGTGGCCGTCGCGCAGATGCGGCGGGACCGGGCCCGCGAGGCCGCCCCGCACGTCGGCGAGGGCGGCGCCGATCGCGGTCGTCGCCGCGTTCGACTTGGGGGCCAGGGCCAGGGCGATGGTCGCGTGGCTCAGGGTCAGGGCCGCCTCGGGAAAGCCGATCATGGCGACGGCCTGGGCGGCGGCGACGGCGATCGGCAGGGCGTTGGGGTCGGCGAGGCCGATGTCCTCGCTCGCGGAGATCATCAGCCGCCGGGCGATGAACCGGGGGTCCTCCCCCGCCTCGATCATCCGCGCCAGGTAGTGCAGGGCCGCGTCCACGTCCGAACCGCGGATCGACTTGATGAGCGCGCTGGCCACGTCGTAGTGCTGATCGCCGTCCCGGTCGTACTTCACGGCCGCGCGGTCCACGGTCTCCTCGACCGTCTGGAGAGTGATCTCCGGCTCGCCCTTGGCGATCGCCGCGCCCGCCGCGGCCTCCAGGGCGGTCAGGGCGCGACGGGCGTCGCCGCCCGCGACGCGGAGGAGGTGGGCCTCGGCGTCCGCCGGGAGGGTCACCGCGCCGCCGAGCCCGCGCTCGCCGGTGAGCGCCCGCGCCATCAGGCCGCGCAGGTCGTCGTCGGTCAGCGGCTCCAGGGTGAGGAGCAGCGAGCGGGAGAGGAGCGGGGAGATGATCGAGAAGTAGGGGTTCTCGGTGGTGGCGGCGATGAGCGTCACCCAGCGGTTCTCCACGGCGGGCAGCAGCGAGTCCTGCTGGGCCTTGGAGAAGCGGTGGATCTCGTCGAGGAAGAGGACGGTCTCCTTGCCGTAGCCGCCGACCGCGCGCCGCGCCCCGTCGATGACGGCGCGGACCTCCTTGACGCCGGCGGTGATGGCCGAGAGCTCCACGAACCGCTTGTTGGTCGCCTTGGAGACCACGTACGCCAGGGTGGTCTTGCCGATGCCCGGCGGCCCCCAGAGGATCACGGAGGAGGCTCCGGCCGGGCCGCCGTCGCCGTCCCCCACGAGCCGGCGCAGCGGTGATCCGGGCTTGAGCAGGTGCTTCTGGCCCACCACCTCGTCGAGGGTGCGCGGGCGCATCCGGACAGCCAGCGGGCTGCTGGCCGGATCCTTCTCCTGGCGGTCTTCGGCTGCTGCGGTAAAGAGGTCGGGCTCCACAGTCATGAAGCCTAAGTCAGGGCACTGACAGGGCCGTCACCCGCGGCCGGTCCGTCAGCTGGTCCAGAAGTCCCACCAGCGGGTCAGGATCAGCATGCCGATGATCCCGATGTGCAGGACGGGCAGGATCCAGGTGAACTCGTCGAAGAAGGTCCTGAGGCCGCGCGGGGCGGGGATGACGCCCTTGCGGACGTTGTGCGAGGTCACGTACCAGAACATGACGATGGTGGCGACCCAGGCCAGGCAGCACCAGAGGCAGAGCGAGTTGATCTCGTACAGCGACTCGTACATCAGCCAGGTGCAGAAGCCGACACCGAACAGGGTGCCGGCGTTGAGGCCGAGCCAGTACCAGCGGCGGTAGCGGGCACCGGCGAGCAGGCCCACGCCGATCGCGATCACCATGGCGTACGTCACGAGGCCGAGCATCGGGTTCGGGAAGCCGAACACCGAGGCCTGCTCGCTCTTCATGATGTTGCCGCAGGAGACGATCGGGTTGAGGCTGCACCCCGGGGTGAAGTTGGGGTCCTCCAGCAGCTTGAACTTGTCGATCGTGATGATCCAGGCGGCGAGCACCCCGGCCGCCCCGGTGATCACCAGCAGCCAGGCGAAGGCCTTGCTCGCCCCTATCGTGCCGACGCCGTTCCCGCCGGACGCGGCCTCGTCCACCGCTGCCTTCGTCATGTCGCCTTTTCCCTCGCTCGCGGGCCGTATGGGCATGGTCATTCTGCCGTACGGGTCACCGACTCCACCGTTCGAGGGACATAAGTGAAGCCGGTGTAAGGATCACGCGAAGGGGCCCGGTCCACGCGTGCGCGTGGACCGGGCCCCTTCGAAGCGTGACGGCAGGTCAGATCAGCTTGCCCCGCACCGCGTCGAGCAGGTCGTCCAGGGTGACCGCCTGCTGCTCGCCGGACTCCATGTCCTTGAGCTGGACGACGCCCTCGGCGAGGTCGCGCTCGCCGGCGACGACGGCGAGGCGGGCGCCGGAGCGGTTGGCGTCCTTCATGGCGCCCTTGAGGCTCTTGCCGCCGAAGGCGAAGTCGGCTGCGATCCCGGCCCTGCGCAGCTCGGTGACCTTGCCGAAGAGCAGGCGCCGGGCCTCCTCGCCGATGGCCACCGCGAAGACGCTGGTGACGGCGGGGATGTCGAGCTCGACGCCCTCCGCCTCCAGGGCGAGGACCGTACGGTCGACACCGAGCGCCCAGCCCACGGACGGCAGCGCGGGGCCGCCGATCATCTCGGAGAGGCCGTCGTAACGGCCGCCGCCGCCGACCGCCGACTGCGAGCCGAGACCGTCGTGGACGAACTCGAAGGTGGTCCGGGTGTAGTAGTCCAGGCCGCGCACCAGCTTGGCGTCGTCCTCGAAGACCACGCCCGCCGCGGTGATCAGGGCGCGCACCTCGGCGTGGTACGCCTTGCAGGCCTCGCAGAGGTAGTCGCCCAGGAGCGGCGCGCCGACCAGCTGCTTCTGCACGGACTCGCGCTTGTCGTCGAGGACCCGCAGCGGGTTGATCTCGGCGCGGCGCAGGGTCTCCTCGTCGAGGTCGAGACCGCGCAGGAAGGTCTGGAGCGCCTCGCGGTAGACGGGGCGGCACTCCTTGTCGCCGAGCGAGTTGAGCAGGATGCGGAAGTTCCGCAGGCCCAGCGAGCGGTAGGCCTCGTCGGCCAGGATGATCAGCTCGGCGTCGAGCGCCGGGTCCTCGGCGCCGATCGCCTCGGCGCCGACCTGCGAGAAGTGCCTGTAACGGCCCTTCTGCGGGCGCTCGTAGCGGTAGTACGAGCCGGAGTACCAGAGCTTCACCGGCAGGTTGCCCTGCTTGTGGAGGCTGGCCTCCAGGGCGGCGCGCAGCACGGACGCGGTGCCCTCCGGCCGCAGCGCGAGCTTGCTGCCGCCCTTGGTCTCGAAGGCGTACATCTCCTTGGTCACGATGTCCGTGGACTCACCGACGCCGCGGGCGAAGAGGTTCACGTCCTCGAAGCCGGGGGTCTCGACGTAGCCGTAGCCGGACTTCCGCAGCGGGGCGGAGATCGCCTCGCGGACCGCCAGGTAGGTGGCGGAGTAGGGCGGGATCAGGTCGTACGTGCCCTTGGGGGCCTTGAAGGTGCTCACGAAAGTCGTCACATTCCTCGTCGGGGAGCCTTCGTGCTCCCGAGGCCGGCAGCCACGTCCCGCAGATACGGGTTGGTGGCACGCTCCTGGCCGATGGTCGTCTGGGGACCGTGTCCCGACAGCACCACGGTCGAGTTGTCGAGCGGCAGGCACACACGGGCCAGCGAAGCGAGCATCTCGTCCATGTCACCGCCGGGAAGGTCGGTGCGTCCGACGGAGCCGGCGAACAGCAGGTCCCCGGAGAAGAAGACGGAGGGGATCTCCGTGGTCTCCGGCATCCTGAAGGTCACCGACCCCTTGGTATGACCGGGCGCGTGGGCGACGGAGAAGTCCAGACCGGCGAGCTTGAGCTCGGCGCCGTCGGACAGTTCTCGTACGTCGTCGGGCTCTCCGACGGTCAGCTCGCCCATGAGGGGCATCCCGATGGAGCGGCCGAGGGCCTTCTCCGGGTCGCTCATCATGTAGCGGTCGGACGGGTGGATCCACGCGGGGACGTCATGGGCCCCGCACACCGGGACGACGGAGGCGACGTGGTCGATGTGTCCATGGGTGAGGACGACGGCGACGGGCTTGAGCCGATGCTTCTTCAGCGTCTCCTCGACACCCTGGGCGGCCTGGTGGCCCGGGTCGATGATCACGCACTCCTCGCCTGCGGCGGGGGCGACCAGGTAGCAGTTGGTCCCCCAGGCCCCGGCGGGGAACCCGGCAATCAGCACGTTCGTCCTTAGTTGTCGTCCGGCACGGGCGCGGAAATCGCGGGAAACGCGGGATCCAGCAGATCAGAGCCTACCGGCGGTGCCGCTTCCACAGCCAACCCGTATACGGTACGGGCACATCCGGCCAGGACAGGAACAGACGAGCGACAGGAGCGGAACCGGTGGTCACCAGCGATCAGCGGCGGCGGCAGCTTGCCAGGGAGAAGTACGCGCGGCAGCAGCAGCGGCGGCAGGAGAACCGCCGCAAGGCGAAGCAGCGCAACGTCGTCATCGCGGCCGCCCTCGCGGTGGTCCTCGCGGCGGGCGGCGCCGTCTACGCCTCCGTGGCACTGACGGGCGACGACCCCTCGAAGGGCTCGGACAGCGCGGCGAGCGACACGCCCAGCACCCCGGCGCCCTCGCAGAGCGAGTCGGCGGGCCCGGAACCGAAGATGGCCGTGGACACCAAGGCCACGTACGCCATGGCGCTCACGACGAACCAGGGCGCCGTGACGATCACCATGGACGCGGCGAAGACCCCGCGCACGGTGAACTCCTTCAAGCACCTGGCCGACAAGAAGTACTTCGACGGGACCAAGTGCCACCGGCTCACCACCCAGGGCATCTTCGTGCTCCAGTGCGGTGACCCCAAGGGCGACGGCACGGGCGGCCCCGGCTACACCATCCCGGACGAGAACCTGGGCGCCCTCGGCAAGGCGGGCGCGGACGGCTCGGTGACCTTCCCGGCCGGCACCGTGGCGATGGCCAACACCGGGCAGCCGGGCAGCGGCGGCTCGCAGTTCTTCCTCGTCTACAAGGACACCAAGCTGCCGCCGACCTACACCCCGTTCGGGAAGATCGACGCGGCCGGCCTCAAGGCGGTCCAGGACGTGGCGAAGGACGGTGTCGAGGGCGGCGCCACCGACGGCGCCCCGAAGAAGGCCGTCACCATCGCGAAGGCGACCGTCACGAAGAAGTGAGCCGGGGGTCCGCACGCGGGCGTGACCGTCGAATCTCGGTCGCGCTGAGTGCGGACAGCCGGGCCGCCGTTCGCCTAGATTGGCGTTGTGCAGCGTTGGGCCGTCGGCCGCGCTGCGGATGGCGGGCGAGGCCCGCCGGGAAACTGTGGACGATGCCCGGGGGGTACGACCCCGCGACGGCATCATGGTGAGGAGGCGCTGTGAGCAGCGACCCGTGGGGCCGCGTCGACGAGACGGGCACCGTGTACGTGCGGACGGCCGAGGGCGAGAAGGTCGTCGGATCGTGGCAGGCCGGCACCCCTGAGGAGGCCCTGGCCTACTTCGAGCGCAAGTACGAGGGCTTGGTTGTCGAGATCGGCCTCCTCGAGAAGCGGGTGAGGACCACCGACCTCTCGGCGAAGGACGCCACCGCGGCGATCGAGCACATCCGGCAGCAGGTCGACGAGCACCACGCCGTCGGCGACCTGGCCGCGCTCGCCGCCCGGCTGGACAAGCTCGTGGAGACGGTCGACTCGCGCCGCGAGGAGCGCAAGGCCCAGAAGGCCAAGCAGACCGACGAGGCGCGCGGCGCCAAGGAGAAGCTCGTCACGGAGGCCGAGGAGCTGGCCCAGAGCGAGCAGTGGCGCTCCGCGGGCGAGCGGCTGCGGGCCCTGGTGGACACCTGGAAGGGCCTCCCCCGGCTCGACCGCAAGTCCGACGACGAGCTGTGGCACCGCTTCTCGCACGCCCGCTCGGCGTTCTCGAAGCGCCGCAAGGCCCACTTCGCCTCGCTGGACGCCCAGCGCGAGGACGCCCGCAAGGCGAAGGAGCGTCTGGTCACCGAGGCGGAGTCGCTGTCGAACTCCACCGACTGGGCGAACACGGCGGCCCGCTACCGCGACCTGATGACGGAGTGGAAGGCGGCCGGCCGCGCCCAGCGCGAGCACGAGGACGATCTGTGGAACCGCTTCCGCGGCGCCCAGGACGTCTTCTTCGCGGCGCGCGGCGAGGTCTTCGCCGAGCGGGACGCGGAGCAGACCGAGAACCTCAAGCTCAAGGAGGAGCTCGCGACCGAGGCCGAGAAGCTGCTGCCGGTGACGGACCTGAAGGCGGCGCGCGCGGCCTTCCGTTCCCTCAACGAGCGGTGGGAGGCCATCGGCCACGTCCCGCGTGACGCCCGTCCCAAGGTCGAGGGCCGGATGCACACGGTGGAGCGGGCGATCCAGGAGTCCGAGGAGGCCGAGTGGCGCCGGACGAACCCGGAGGCACGCGCGCGTGCCGCGGGTCTGACCGGTCAGCTCCAGGACGCGGTCGAGAAGCTGCGCAAGCAGATCGACGCGGCCCGTGCCGCCGGCAACGACTCCAAGGCCGACAAGCTCTCCCGTGAGCTGGAGGGCCGTCAGGCCCTGCTCGACCAGGCCTTGAAGGGCCTGGAGGAGTTCGGCGGCTGAGTCCGCAGCTCTTCGCGTACGAGGAAGGCCCCTGGCAGCGCTCGCCGGGGGCCTTCCTCGTACGTACCGGCTACGGGCGCCGGGCGCTGGTCACGCGGTACACGTCGTAGACGCCCTCCACGCCCCGTACCGCCTTCAGGACGTGGCCCAGGTGCTTCGGGTCGCCCATCTCGAAGGTGAAGCGGGAGGTGGCCACCCGGTCGCGGGAGGTCTGGACGGCCGCCGAGAGGATGTTGACGTGCTGGTCCGAGAGGACCCGGGTGACGTCCGAGAGCAGCCGGGAGCGGTCCAGCGCCTCGACCTGGATGGCGACGAGGAAGACGGAGGACTGGGTGGGGGCCCACTCGACCTCCAGGATCCGCTCGGGCTCCCGGGACAGCGACTCCACGTTGACGCAGTCGCTGCGGTGGACCGATACGCCGCTGCCGCGGGTGACGAATCCGATGATCGGGTCGCCGGGCACGGGGGTGCAGCAGCGGGCCAGCTTCACCCAGACGTCCTCGACGCCCTTGACGACGACACCGGGGTCGGCGCTGGAGCGGCGCTTGGAGCGGCCCCGGGTGGGCGGCGACGCCTCGTCGATGTCCTCGGTGGCGGCCTCCTCGCCGCCGAGGGCCTGGACCAGCTTCTGCACGATGGACTGGGCGGTGACATGGCCCTCGCCGATCGCCGCGTACAGCGAGGAGATGTCGCTGTAGCGCAGCTCGTGAGCGAGGGTGACGAGGGAGTCGCCCGTCAGGATCCGCTGGATCGGCAGGTTCTGCTTGCGCATGGCCCGCGCGATGGCGTCCTTGCCCTGCTCGATGGCCTCGTCGCGGCGCTCCTTGGAGAACCAGGCGCGGATCTTGTTGCGAGCGCGCGGGGACTTGACGAAGCCGAGCCAGTCGCGGGAGGGCCCGGCTCCGGCCGCCTTCGAGGTGAAGACCTCGACCAGGTCGCCGTTGTCGAGGGTCGATTCGAGCGGCACGAGCCGGCCGTTGACCCGCGCTCCTATGGTGCGGTGGCCGACCTCGGTGTGGACCGCGTACGAGAAGTCGACGGGGGTGGCGCCGGCGGGCAGGGCGATGACGTCGCCCTTGGGCGTGAAGACGAAGACCTCGTTGCGGGAGAGGTCGAAGCGCAGGGACTCCAGGAACTCGCTGGGGTCCTCGGTCTCCTTCTGCCAGTCGAGGAGCTGGCGCAGCCACGCCATGTCGTTGAGGTGGTCGTCCTTGCCGGCCTTCTTGGGCACGTCGGCGCGGACCTTGGAGGCTCCGGCGACGGCCTCCTGCTTGTACTTCCAGTGCGCGGCGATGCCGTACTCGGCCCGCCGGTGCATGTCGAAGGTGCGGATCTGGAGTTCGACGGGCTTGCCGTTGGGTCCGATGACCGTCGTGTGCAGCGACTGGTACATGTTGAACTTCGGCATCGCGATGTAGTCCTTGAACCGGCCGGGGACCGGGTTCCATCGCGCGTGGACGGTGCCGAGGGCCGCGTAGCAGTCGCGGACGGTGTCCACGAGGACGCGGATGCCGACCAGGTCGTAGATCTCCGCGAAGTCACGGCCGCGGACGATCATCTTCTGGTAGACGCTGTAGTAGTGCTTGGGGCGGCCGGTGACGGTGGCCTTGATGCGGGCGGCGCGCAGGTCTGCCTGGACCTCGTCGGTCACTATCGCCAGGTACTCGTCCCGCTTGGGGGCGCGCTCGGCGACGAGCCGGACGATCTCGTCGTACATCTTGGGGTAGAGGATCGCGAAGGCGAGGTCCTCCAGCTCCCACTTGATGGTGTTCATGCCCAGGCGGTGGGCCAGGGGCGCGTAGATCTCGAGGGTCTCGCGGGCCTTCTTCTCCTGCTTCTCCCGCTTGAGATAGCGCATGGTGCGCATGTTGTGCAGGCGGTCGGCGAGCTTGATGACCAGGACGCGCGGGTCCTTGGCCATGGCGACGACCATCTTGCGGACGGTCTCGGCCTGCGCGGCCTCGCCGAACTTGACCTTGTCGAGCTTGGTGACGCCGTCGACGAGCAGGGCGACCTGGTCGCCGAAGTCCCGGCGGAGGGTGTCGAGGCCGTACTCGGTGTCCTCGACGGTGTCGTGCAGGAGCCCCGCCATGAGGGTCGCCGGGTCCATGCCGAGCTCGGCGAGGATCGTGGTGACGGCGAGCGGATGGGTGATGTACGGGTCGCCGCTCTTGCGCTTCTGGCCGCGGTGCCAGCGCTCGGCCACCTGGTAGGCCCGCTCGATCTGGCGGAGCGTGGCCGTCTCGATCTTGGGGTCGTTCGACCGGACGATCCGCAGCAGCGGTTCGAGGACCGGGTTGTACGGGGAGGACCGCTGGACACCGAGCCGGGCGAGGCGGGCGCGGACGCGGTTGGAGGAGCCCCCCGAGCGGGTGGGCGCGGCAGGGGCGGGCCGCACGGGCGCGGGCGTCGGTGCCGGGGCCTCGGGGGCCGGGGCGGGCTCGGCAGGCGGGGGCCCGGTCTCCGCGGGCTTGTTCTGGGGCGTGCCGGTCCCCGGCGCGGCCTTCTCGGCCTTCGGGTCGGGCTGCGCGGCGGAGAGTGACTGGGCCTCGTCTGGCAAGAAGCGCTCCTCTGGCGGTCCCCCCGGACGGAGTCTGGGGGAGGTTCCGGGTCCCCCGGTCAGGCCCGGAAAACCCATGGTATCGAGCCAACAGTGCCCCCGCTCACGCGCCCGGGTTTGGACGGCTCCCAGGCGGGCATCGCCGCGGCGGCCGGGGCACGTCCGGGAGAACGCGAAGGGGCGCTCCGGGGATTCCCCGGAGCGCCCCTGTCGGGGTGAACCCCGATGTCAGACCGTGATCAGTGCCGTGAGCGGTGCCCCGCCGAGCGCGGGTTCAAGCCGGGCGCGGCCCGGCAGGAAGCCGAGCTCCATGAGGACCGCGACGCCCGCGACCTCGGCGCCCGCGCGGCGGATGAGCTCGATCGAGGCCTCGGCCGTGCCGCCGGTGGCGAGGACGTCGTCGATGACCATGACGCGGTCGCCCGCCGCCAGGTCCTCGGCGTGCACCTCGATCTCGGCGGTGCCGTACTCCAGCTCGTACGCCTGGCGGAGCGTGGCCCCGGGGAGCTTGCCGGCCTTGCGGACCGGGATGAATCCCAGGCCCGCGCGGACGGCCACCGGGGCGGCCAGGATGAAGCCGCGCGCCTCCAGACCGACGATCTTCGTCGCCCCGTGCGCGGAGCACAGTCCGGCGAGGACGTCGGTGAGCGCCGTGAACGCCGCCGGGTCCGCGAGCAGCGGCGTGATGTCCTTGAACAGCACGCCCGGCTTCGGGTAGTCGGGGACGTCGCGGATGCGGCTGAGCAGGAGCCCGGTGACGTCCCGGGCCTCGGCGGTCATCCTCGGTGCTCCTGGGTGCGACCGCGGCGGCCCGCGCGCGGCCCGACGACGGCCGCCTCGGCCGCTTCGGACAGCTCGTCGGTGCCGTCGTAGGACTCGCCCTTGGCGGCAGCGCTGGCCCGCTTGGCGAGGATGCGCTTCTTGAGGGCCTTGATCGCCGGCTCGCGCTCCTTGAGGTCGGCGACCAGCGGGGTGGCGATGAAGATCGACGAGTACGCACCGGCGGCGAGACCGACGAACAGCGACAGCGAGATGTCGTTGAGCATGCCGGCGCCGAGGACGCCACCACCGATGAAGAGCAGGCCGGCGACCGGCAGCAGCGCGACGACGGTGGTGTTGATCGAACGGACCAGGGTGCCGTTGATCGAGCGGTTGGCCAGCTCGCTGTAGGTGAAGCGGGTCTGCTTCGTGATGTCCTTCGTCTGCTCCTTGAGGGAGTCGAAGACGACGACGGTGTCGTACAGCGAGTAGCCGAGGATCGTCAGCAGGCCGATGACCGTACCGACAGTGACCTCGAAGCCGACCAGCGAGTAGATGCCGACCGTGATGGTGAGGTCGTGGATGAGCGCGACGAGCGCCGCGATCGCCATTCTCCACTCGAAGGCGATGGCCAGATAGATCACCACGAGGATCATGAAGACCCCGAGGCCGGTCCAGGCCTTGTTGGCGATCTGCTCACCCCAGCTGGGGCCGACCAGCTCCGCCGCGATCTTGTCCTCGGGGACGTTCAGGTCCTTGGCGAGCTCCGCGCGGACCTGGTCGGACTTCTCGGTGTCGAGACCGCCGACCTGGATGCGCAGGGAGCCGTTGCCGAGCTGCTGGACGATCGCGTCGTGGCCGGAGGCCTCTTCCGCGTACTCCTGCGCCTGGCTGACGGAGACTTCCGACTTCGGGGTGGTGAAGACCGCGCCGCCCTGGAACTCGATGCCCATGTTGAGGCCGCGGACGGCCAGGGCGACGATGGCGGTGATGGTGATCAGGATGGACAGGCCATACCAGATCTTGCGGTTGCCGATGAAGTCGTAACCGACCTCACCGCGGTGGAGCCGGGCGCCGAGATCGCCGAGCTTCGACATCTCACGCCTCCTTCGGGTCGACAGGGCCAGCGGCAGAGGCATTGGCACGGCGGGTGCGGCGCAGCGGCGGCTTGGCGCCGAGTCGCTTCGGGTCCAGGCCGGACCAGGCGTGGCCGTTGCCGAAGAACTTGGTCCGCGCGAGGAGCGTCATGACCGGCTTGGTGAAGAGGAACACCACGACGACGTCGAGCAGGGTGGTCAGGCCGAGCGTGAACGCGAAGCCCTGGACCTTGCCGACGGTGACGAGGAAGAGCACGGCCGCGGCCAGGAACGACACGAAGTCGGAGACCAGGATGGTGCGGCGGGCACGCGGCCAGGCGCGCTCGACGGCCGGGCGGAGCGTGCGACCCTCACGGAGTTCGTCGCGGATGCGCTCGAAGTAGACGATGAACGAGTCCGCGGTGATACCGATGGCGACGATGGCACCACAGACGGCCGGCAGGTTCAGCGCGAAGCCGATGGCCGGGCCGAGCAGGGCCATGAGCACGTAGGTGAGCAGTGCCGAGACGCCGAGGCTGAGGATCGCGATCAGCGACAGGCCGCGGTAGTAGGCCACCAGGTAGATGATGACGAGACCGAGGCCGATGGCACCGGCGATCAGACCGGCCTGCAGCTGGTCACCGCCGAGGGCGGCGGTGACGGTGTCGACGCTCTGGGTCTGGAAGGCGAGCGGCAGGGCGCCGTAGGACAGGATGTTGCCGAGGTCCTGGGCGGACTGCTGGTTGAAGCTGCCGGAGATCTGCGCGCTGGCGCTCAGCGTGGTCTGGACGCGGGGCGCGGAGACGACCTCGCCGTCCAGGACGATCGCGAACTGGTTCTGCGGCTCGGTCTGCTGCGAGAGCTTGCTGGTGATCGACTGGAACTTCTTCGAGCCGGCGCCCGTGAACTCCATGTCGACGATCCACTGACCGCTGCGCTGGTCGATCGCGGCCTTGGCGTTGTCGACGTCCTTGCCCTCGACCTCGGCCGGGCCGAGGAGGTACTTCTCCCACTGGCCGATCGCGTTCTTGCCACAGGCGACGGCCGGCTGGGCCGGCAGGACGCCCTGACCGGCAGCGGTCCGCTGCTTGGGGTCGAGGCAGTTCAGGGTGGTGAACTTCTGCTCCAGCGCCGCGGTGGCGGGGTCCGGAGTCGGCTTGGCCTTGGGGGTCTCCGTGGCCTTGGGGGTCCCGGTGGGCGTGGGGCTCGGGGCCTTGAGGGCCTCGGTGACCGCGCGGCCCTGCGTGGAGGCGGTGGCCGTCGGAGTGGCCGACTTCTCGCCCACCGTCGCGCCGGAGGCGGACGGCTTCGGCGGGGCCGACGGGGAGCCGGAGGCGGTACCGGTCGGCATCGGCTGCGGCGCGGCGGCCGCGACGGCGAGGACGGGCCGGAAGTAGAGCTGGGCGGTGGTACCGACCTGCTCCCGGGCCTGCTTCTCGTTCGTCCCGCGAGGAATGTTGACGATGATGTTCTCGCGGCCCTGCGTCTGGACCTCGGCCTCGGAGACACCGAGACCGTTGACACGCCGTTCGATGATGCTGACGGCGGTGTTCATGTTGGTCTCGTTGACCGCCGACTCCTGGCCCGGCTCAGCCTTGGCCTTGAGCGTGATCGACGTACCGCCGGCGAGGTCGATGCCCAGGCGCGGGGTGGTGTGCCCCGACCAGAACATCCCGCCGGTGAGCGCGACCATGGCGATCAGGATGAGTGCCAGGGCGCGGCCCGGCCGGCTCTGTCCCCCCGCCGGCCTTCGGCCCTTCTTCGGTGCTGCCACCTGTCGTATCTCCCTGTCCAACCGTCCCGCGCCGGGTGTGCGCGAGACGGCCACGAAGTGTGTGTGGGGACCATCCCCCGCAGACCTGGAACCGTTCGGGGGACCGCGCGCGCCGGTGGGCGTGCGCGGTGTCCCCGGCCGCGACTACTTCGCGTCGGTCTCGCCGTCGGTCTTGCCGTCCTTCTGCCCCTCGGTGGCGGCCTCGGCCGCGTCCGACTTCTTGGTCAGGTCGGCCTTGGGCGCCGCGTCCTCGACGGTCTCCGTGGCCTCGGCCTCGGTGGCCTCGGTCAGCGAGGAGGCGTCGTCCGGGACGACGGTGTCGGTGTCCGACTCCTCGTCGTCGCCGTGGACGATCCGGTTGTACTCGGAGTCCTCCAGGACCGCACCGATCGAGTTCTTCGCGTAGACCGCGTGCACGCCCGGCGCGACCTCGAGGAGGACGGTCTCGTCGCCGATCTCCTTGACGGTGGCGTACATCCCCCCGATCGTGCGCACGCCGGTGCCGGGCTGCATCTCGTTGCGCATCTGCGCCGCCGCCTGCTGCTTCTTCTTGGCAGAGCGGGTCATCAGGAACATGGCCCCGATGAGGACGATGAAGGGGAGGAGGGTCACGATGCTCACGGGACGGGTTTCCTTCGCACGGTCGCGGAGAACCCGCGGCCTGATCTTCGGGGGTGGGCGCGCCGACCGGAAAGGGCGGCATCGGCGGAGTCTAGGCGAGTCCGCATCGATGGAACAACGTCCAGCATCGCACCCCGGTTCCTGTCCGGGCGAGTGTCGGCACCGTCACGCCCCGAAGAGCCCCTGTTGTCCCTTTCCCCCGCCGCCCGGGCCCGCTGCCTGCGGCGGAACGAGTCCGAGGTGCGCCCATGCCGCCGGAGTGGCGACCCGGCCACGGGGTGTACGGGCCAGCAGGCCTTCGCGTACGAGGAAGGGTTCGGCGACCTCCTCGACGGTCTCGCGCTCCTCCCCGACGGCCACCGCGAGGGTGGAGAGACCGACCGGACCGCCGCCGAAGAGCTTGAGCAGGGCCTCCAGGACGGCCCGGTCGAGGCGGTCGAGGCCGCGGCCGTCGACCTCGTACACGCTGAGGGCGGCCTCGGAGATCTCCCTGGTGATCACTCCGTCGGCCCTGACCTGCGCGTAGTCGCGGACGCGGCGGAGCAGCCGGTTGGCGATACGGGGGGTGCCGCGGGAGCGGCCCGCGATCTCGGCGGCTCCGGCGGCGTCGATCTCGACGTCGAGGAGGCCGGCGGAGCGGTGGATCACGCGCTGCAGTTCGGCGGGGTCGTAGAACTCCATGTGCCCGGTGAAGCCGAAGCGGTCGCGCAGCGGGGGCGGCAGGAGGCCGGCCCGGGTGGTGGCGCCGACCAGGGTGAAGGGCGGGAGTTCCAGCGGGATGGCGGTGGCGCCGGGGCCCTTGCCGACGATGACGTCGACGCGGAAGTCCTCCATCGCCATGTAGAGCATCTCCTCGGCGGGCCGGGACATGCGGTGGATCTCGTCGAGGAAGAGGATCTCGCCCTCCTGGAGGGAGGAGAGGATCGCGGCGAGGTCTCCGGCATGCTGGATGGCGGGGCCCGAGGTGATGCGGATCGGCGCGTTCATCTCGGCCGCGATGATCATCGAGAGGGTGGTCTTGCCGAGGCCGGGGGCGCCGGAGAGCAGGACGTGGTCGGCGGTGGCACCGCGCTGGCGGGCGGCCTTGAGGACCAGGTCGAGCTGCTGGCGGACCTTCTCCTGGCCGACGAACTCGCTGAGGTCCTTGGGGCGCAGGGCCGCCTCGACGGCCTGGTCGTCCCCCTCGGCGGAGGCGCCGACGATGCGCGCCTCGGCGTCGGTGGCCTCGGCGGTGATGTCGTCGTCCCAGTTCACGGTGGATGCCTTCTCGTTCGTACGGCCTGGTCGGCCGGGGTGCCTCCCCCGGTCCCGGCAGGGTCAGGGGGCGGTCAGCGGGTCCGGTTGAGGGTCTGCAGGGCGGCCCGGAGCAGCTGCGGTACGGGGGCGGTGCCGCCCTCGGCGATCGCGGCCTCGGCCTGCGGTGCGACGGCGCTGACCGCCTCCTCCGCCTCGCGGCTCGCGTACCCGAGGCCGATGAGGGCGGCGGACAGCTGCTCGGTCCAGGGGGCGGGGCCGGTGGCCGCGGCGCGCTGGGCGCCGACCAGGCCGCTGCTGCCGAGGGGGGCGCCGAGCTTGTCCTTCAGTTCGAGGAGGAGTTTCTGCGCGCCCTTCTTGCCGATGCCGGGGACGGCCATGAGGGCCTTCTCGTCTCCGGTGGAGACGGCGACGCGCAGGGCGTCGGGGCTGTGCACGCCGAGCATGGCCTGGGCGAGCCGGGGGCCGACGCCGCTGGCGGTCTGGAGCAGTTCGAAGACCTGCCGCTCGTCGTCGTCGGCGAAGCCGTACAGGGTGAGGGAGTCCTCACGGACGACGAGGGAGGTGGCGAGCCGGGCGTCCGCGCCGATCCGCAGGCCCGCGAGGGTCGCGGGGGTGCACTGGACGGCCATGCCCACGCCGCCGACCTCGATCACGGCCGTGGTGGGGGCGAGCGCGGCGACCGGGCCGCTGACGAAGGCGATCATCGGGTTCGGCCTTTCACTGCGGACGTCTGCCGGGCGACCGCCTGCTGGAGACGGTTCTGGGCGACGGCCTGCTGGAGGCGGTTCTGTGCGGGGGCCCGCCAGATGTGGCAGATGGCGAGGGCGAGGGCGTCGGCGGCGTCGGCCGGCTTGGGTGGGGCCGAGAGCCGGAGGACACGGGTCACCATGGCCCCGACCTGGGCCTTGTCGGCGCGTCCGCTGCCGGTGACGGCGGCCTTGACCTCGCTGGGGGTGTGCAGGGCGACGGGGATGCCGCGGCGGGAGGCGCAGAGCATGGCGACCGCGCTGGCCTGGGCCGTGCCCATCACCGTACGCACGTTGTGCTGGCTGAACACCCGCTCCACGGCGACGAGTTCGGGCGAGAAGCGGTCGAGCCACTCCTCCATGCCGCGCTCGATGCCGACCAGGCGCACGCCGATGTCGTCGTCCGCGGCCGTCCGGACCACACCCACGCCGAGCATGGTCAGGGGCCGTCCGGCGACGCCCTCGACGACGCCGACGCCGCACCGGGTCAGTCCGGGGTCCACCCCGAGAACGCGCACGTCGCCCCCCTTCCTTCGCTCATCTGTTTGTGCAGGCTATCGGCTGCCACCGACAACGCAGCGGGCCGACGGGGGTGTGTCCCCGTCGGCCCGCTGCGGAACGGCCGTGATCAGGCGTCGACCTGCTCCATGACCTCGTCGCTGACGTCGAAGTTGGCGAAGACGTTCTGCACGTCGTCGCTGTCCTCCAGCGCGTCGATCAGCTTGAAGATCTTGCGCGCGCCCTCTTCGTCGAGCTCGACCTGCATGGTCGGGACGAAGCTGGACTCGGCGGAGTCGTAGTCGATGCCGGCCTCCTGGAGGGCGGTACGGACCGCGACCAGGTCGGTGGCCTCGCTGATGATCTCGAAGGACTCACCGAGGTCGTTGACCTCCTCGGCGCCGGCCTCGAGCACCGACTCGAGGACGTCGTCCTCGGACAGCTCGCCCTTGGGCAGCACGATGACGCCCTTGCGGTTGAACAGGTACGAGACCGAGCCCGGGTCGGCCATGGAGCCGCCGTTCCGGGTCATGGCCACGCGCACGTCGGAGGCGGCGCGGTTGCGGTTGTCGGTGAGGCACTCGATGAGCACCGCGACACCGTTCGGGCCGTAGCCCTCGTACATGATCGTCTCGTAGTCGGCGCCGCCGGCCTCAAGACCCGAACCGCGCTTGAGCGCGGAGTCGATGTTCTTGTTGGGGACCGACTGCTTCTTCGCCTTCTGGACGGCGTCGAACAGCGTCGGATTGCCGTCCAGGTCGGCGCCGCCCGTACGGGCCGCGACCTCGATGTTCTTGATCAGCTTCGCGAAGAGCTTGCCGCGCTTGGCATCGATCACGGCCTTCTTGTGCTTCGTCGTAGCCCATTTAGAGTGGCCGGACATCTGCCTGTCTCCTTCGCGTAACCCATTACTGCACGAACCCGAGAGATCCTACCGGGATCGGATCAGCCCGCGGCGCGCACCATGTCGACGAACAGGGCGTGGATGCGGTGATCCCCGGTGAGCTCGGGGTGGAACGAGGTAGCGAGCGCCCGGCCCTGCCGTACGGCGACGACATGACCGCCGTGCTCGGCGAGGATCTCGACCTCGGCGCCGACGGACTCCACCCAGGGGGCCCGGATGAAGACGCCCTCGACGGGGCCGTCCTCGATGCCGGCGACGGTGACGCCGGCCTCGAAGGACTCGTTCTGCCGGCCGAAGGCGTTGCGGCGGACGATCATGTCGATGCCGCCGAAGGTCTCCTGGCCCGAACGCGGGTCGAGGATCTTCTCGGCGAGCATGATGAGTCCGGCGCAGGTGCCGTAGACCGGCAGGCCCGCGGCGATGCGCTCGCGCAGCGGCTCCATCAGGCCGAACAGCTCGGCCAGCTTGGAGATGGTGGTGGATTCTCCACCGGGGATGACCAGGCCGTCGACCTCGGCCAGCTCCTCGGGGCGCCTCACCGGCCTGGCCACGGCGTCAGCCGCGGCCAGGGCGATCAGGTGCTCCCGTACGTCGCCCTGGAGTGCCAGGACACCGATGACGGGGGTGCTCATGAGTGACTACCAGCCGCGGTTGGCGTAGCGCTCGGACTCGGGGAGGGTGTCGCAGTTGATGCCGACCATGGCCTCGCCCAGGTTGCGGGAGGCGTCCGCGATGATCTTCGGGTCGTCGTAGAAGGTGGTGGCCTTCACGATGGCGGCGGCGCGCTTGGCCGGGTCGCCCGACTTGAAGATGCCGGAGCCGACGAAGACGCCCTCGGCACCGAGCTGGCGCATCAGCGCGGCGTCGGCGGGGGTGGCGACACCACCGGCGGAGAACAGCACGACCGGCAGCTTGCCGAGCTCGGCGACCTCCTTGACCAGCTCGTACGGAGCGCGCAGGTCCTTGGCGGCGGCGAACAGCTCGTTGTTGTCGAAGCCGCGCAGCCTGGCGATCTCGTTCTTGATCTGGCGCAGGTGACGGACGGCCTCGACGACGTTGCCGGTGCCGGCCTCGCCCTTGGAGCGGATCATGGCCGCGCCCTCGGCGATGCGGCGCAGGGCCTCGCCCAGGTTGGTGGCGCCACAGACGAAGGGGGTCGTGAAGGCCCACTTGTCGGAGTGGTTGACCTCGTCGGCCGGGGTGAGGACCTCGGACTCGTCGATGTAGTCGACACCGAGGGACTGCAGGACCTGGGCCTCGACGAAGTGGCCGATGCGGGACTTGGCCATGACCGGGATGGACACCGCGCCGATGATCTCTTCGATCATGTTCGGGTCGGACATACGGGCCACGCCGCCGTCCTTGCGGATGTCCGCGGGGACGCGCTCCAGGGCCATGACGGCCACGGCGCCGGCGTCCTCGGCGATCTTCGCCTGCTCGGCGTTGACCACGTCCATGATCACGCCACCCTTGAGCTGCTCGGCCATGCCGCGCTTCACACGGGCGGTGCCGGTCTCGGGGGACTGGGGGGAGGGGGAAGGCGTGGTGGACACAAGTACCTCACTCGTGACAACAGCGAAATGACGACAACAGCGAGGAAACAGTCCACCTGCGGTCCACAGCAAGGGCCAATGTGGACCTGGTGGATCGTTTTAGCAGGTTACGGGGTGTCAGGCCGGGCGATCGGCAAGGGCCACCGGCGGCTCGTCGTCCATTTCGAAGGCCAGAGGGAAGGGCGCGTGGCCCGCGAGCCGGAACCAGCGGACCTTCCGGTGGCGGCGCAGGGCGCGGGCGGCCCGTACGGCGTCGTTGTGGAACCGGCGGGCCATCGGCACCCGCCGGGCGGCCTGCGCGAGCTCCTCCGCGGCCTCCTCGCCGCCGGCCGCCTCCCGTACGAGCTCCACCTGCTCGGGCTCGCCGAACACGACCCGCAGGGCCTGGCTCAACTCGCTCTCGGCGACCTCCCGCTGCTCCTCCTCGGCCTGCCGGGCCGCGTGCGCGGCCTCGTACAGCACGATCGAGGCGGCCGGGTCGAGCACACCGGACGTGGCCAGCTCCTGGGTGACCGAGGCCCGGCGCAGCAACTGCGCGTCCAGGGCCGCGCGGGCGGCGTCGATACGGGAGTGCAGCCGGTCGAGCCGTCCGGCGGTCCAGCTGAGATAGACGCCGATGAGAATCAGCGCGACGACGGTCCAGATCAGGGTTTCGGTCACGGGCGCACAGGCTACCGGGGCGACGGCGCCCCTTCCCAAACGTCACGGTCATGGGCGAACGGGACACGGGCGCGTACCGCACGGAACAGCCAGGGGCGGGCTCCACGCGCGCGTGGAGCCCGCCCCGATGCGGCTACGGCTGCGGCTGCGGCTACAGCCCCAACCGCGCCCGCAGGCCCACGCGTTCGTCCGTGTCCACCGCCGCCGCGCCGTCCGTCACCGTCTCGTAGACCGCGAGGATGTCCGCGCCCACCGTCGTCCAGTCGAAGCGGCGCACATGGGCCGAGCCCCGGGCGCTCAGCTCCACGCGGCGCTCCTCGTCGCCGAGGAGCCGGATCGCGGCTTCCGCCAGCGCGTCCGCGTCCTCGTTGGTGAAGAGCTCGCCCGCCGCCCCCTGGTCCAGGACCTGGGCGAAGGCGTCCAGGTCGGAGGCGAGGACCGGCGCTCCGGCCGACAGCGCCTCGACGAGGATGATGCCGAAGCTCTCGCCGCCGGTGTTGGGCGCCACGTACACGTCGACGCTGCGCAGCAGCCGTGCCTTGTCCTCGTCGCTGACCATGCCGAGGAACTCCACCCGGGAGCGCGTCTCGCGCGGCAGCGAGGCGACGGCCTCCTCCTCGTCCCCGCGCCCGGCGACCAGGAGCCGCGCCCCGGGCCGCGCGGCGAGGATCTTCGGGAGGGCCCGCATCAGGACCGGCAGGCCCTTGCGCGGCTCGTCGATCCGGCCGATGAAGCCGAGGGTCTCGCCCTGCCACTCCTTCTTCGGCTCGGCGCGCGCGAAGAAGTCGACGTCGACGCCGTTGGGGATGACGACGGCGTCACCGCCGAGGTGCTCGACGAGCGTGCGCCGCGCGTACTCGCTGACCGCGATGCGGGCGCTGATCTTCTCCAGCGCGGGCTGGAGGATCGGGTACGCGGCGATCATGGCGCGCGAGCGCGGGTTCGAGGTGTGGAAGGTGGCGACGATCGGCCCCTGCGCCGCCCAGCACGTCAGCAGCCCGAGGGAGGGCGAGGTCGGCTCGTGGATGTGGACGACGTCGAAGGTGCCGTCGTGCAGCCAGCGGCGTACCCGTGCGGCCGAGAGGAAGCCGAAGCTGAGCCGGGCCACCGAGCCGTTGTACGACACGGCCACGGCCCGGCCGGCCGACACCACGTACGGCGGCAGCGCGGTCTCGTCGTCGGCGGGGGCGAGGACGGAGACCTGGTGGCCGAGCCGGATCAGATGCTCGGCGAGGTCGCGGATGTGGAACTGGACTCCACCCGGCACGTCCCAGGCATACGGGCAGACGATCCCGATCTTCACGCGCCGCGCTCCCCGTCCAGCGCGGCACCGGTGGCCGGTTCCGGGCGTGCTTCCAGGTCCGAGAGCCACAGTCGTTGCAGCATGTGCCAGTCCTCCGGGTGGTCCGCGATGCCGCCGGCGAAGGCATCGGCCAGCGCCTGTGTCATGACGGACGTCTTCTCGGCCCGTGTGCCTGACTCGGGTACGTCGACGGGGGCGTGGATCCGCCCCCTCATGACCGAGGTGTCGTCGTACCAGAGCGTCACCGGCAGCAGCAGCGCGCCGGTCTGCTGGGCGAGGATCGCCGGGCCCGCGGGCATGCGCGCGGTGTCCCCGAAGAAGGAGACCTCGACGCCGGAGGCCGACAGGTCGCGGTCGGCGACCAGGCAGACGAGCCCGCCGGCCCGCAGGCGCCGCGCCAGGGTGCCGAAGGCGGAGCCCCCGGTGTGCGGGAGGACCTCCATGCCGAGGGACTCGCGGTAGGCGACGAACCGGTCGTACAGCGTCTCCGGCTTGAGCCGCTCCGCGACCGTGGTGAACGGCACGCCGAGGGAGCGGGTCACCCACACCCCGGCCAGGTCCCAGTTCGCCAGGTGCGGCAGGGCGAGGACGACCCCGCGGCCGGCGGCGAGCCCTTCCTTCAGGTGGTGGACGTCCTTGATGTCTATCCCGCGCTCGACCCGTTCCCTGCTCCAGGTCGGCAGCCGGAAGGACTCCATCCAGTACCGCATGTACGAGCGCATGCCGGCCTTCGACAGCTCCGCGAGCCGTTCGGGCGTGGCGTCCGGCACCACGCGCGCGAGGTTCGATTCCAGGCGCAGCACGCTTCTTCCGCGTCGCTTCCACGCCAGGTCCGCGATCCGCCGGCCGAGGCCCGCGGCCACCGGCTCGGGCAGCTTCTTGACGGTCGCCCAGCCGGCGCCGTACAGCCCGTCGCTCAGCTTGTCCTTCAACGCGCTCACGTGGTGGCCCCGCCCCCCTGGGCCGCGGCGGCGTCCGCCTCGGCCGATTCCCGCCGTACGGTCACGACCCGCTGGCCCAGGGTCACGGCGCTGCCGACCGCCACGATCCACAGCGCGATCGGGAGCAGCACCTCGATCCCGGGCACGCCGAACTTGTGCAGCCCGGCGAGGCCGGCGGCGACCAGCGAGATCACCAGGCGCTCGGCGCGTTCGATCAGGCCGTTGACGGCGACGGGCAGGCCAATCGATTCGCCTCGCGCCTTGGTGTACGACACGACCTGGCCGCTGGCCAGGCAGAAGATCGCCACGGCGCACAGCACGTTGTCGTCGCCCTTGCCCGCGTACCAGAGGGCGAAGCCGCCGAAGATGGCGCCGTCGGCGACCCGGTCGAGCGTGGAGTCGAGGAAGGCCCCCCAGCGGCTGGAGATGCCGGCCTGCCGGGCCATGTTGCCGTCGACGAGGTCGGAGAAGACGAAGAGGGTGATGACGATGGTGCCCCAGAAGAATTCTCCGCGGGGGAAGAAGACCAGCGCGCCGGCCATCACCCCCGCCGTGCCGATGAGCGTGACCGCGTCGGGGCTGACGCCCCGGCGGAGCAGAAACGCTGCGAACGGTGTGAGGACACGCGTGAAGAATGCACGCGCGTACTTGTTCAGCATGGCCTTCCCGAGGTTCGGTGGGCCGCGCGGCCCCAATGACCACCGGCTCACCCATCGTAGCCACGAGCGCCCCGGGGTACCGGCGGGCACCCGCCCGGCCGCGTCGGCGTCCCCCGGCGGGTCCCTCCCGCGTACGACGTATGGACGCGTCCCGGCGTCGGTGCAAAGCTCGAAGGACCACCGCGGGCACCCGCAGGAACCGCGACGCACCACTCCCCCGCGCCCGCCCGCGTCCCGCCGCACCGTGCGAGCAGTCGGGAGGAACACATCATGGGTGACAAGGCGAACACGGCCGCCGGGGCCGCCGGAAGGGCTCCGACGGCCGACCGGCCCACGGCCGTACGGAACGTGGTGCTGGTCGGCCACAGCGGCTCGGGGAAGACGACCCTGGTCGAGGCGCTCGCGCAGACGGCCGGGGCGGTCAACCGGGCGGGGCGGGTCGAGGACGGCGCCACCGTCTCCGACTACGACGAGATCGAGCACCGCCGGCACCGCTCCGTACAGCTCTCGCTCGTACCGGTCGGCTGGGACAGGCACAAGATCAACCTCCTCGACACACCGGGGTACGCCGACTTCGTCGGGGAGCTGAGGGCCGGTCTGCGCGCGGCGGACGCGGCCCTCTTCGTCGTCTCGGCCGCCCAGGAGGCCGACGCGGTCGCCGGCTCCACCCGGATGATCTGGGAGGAGTGCGCCGCCGTCGGCATGCCCCGCGCCATCGTCGTCACCCACCTCGACACGGCCCGCACCGACTTCGGAGAGCTGACCGCCCTCTGCGCCGGCCTCTTCGGCCGCGACGACCCGGACGCCGTCCTCCCCCTCTACCTGCCGGTGCGCGGCCCGGAGGGCGCCGACGGGCACGCGCCCACGACCGGCCTCGCCGGACTCCTGTCGGAGCGGATCCTCGACTACTCCACGGGGGTGCGCCGGGAGGTCCCGCCGAACGAGGAGCAGCGGGAGCGGATCGCGGGGGCCCGCGCCCGGCTGATCGAGGGGATCATCGCGGAGAGCGAGGACGAGACCCTCATGGACCGCTATCTGGGCGGCGAGGCGATCGATGTGCAGACCCTCGTCGACGACCTGGAGAAGGCCGTCGCGCGGGGCGCGTTCCACCCGGTGCTCGCGGCCGCCCCGGCCGCCGACGGCGGGACGCAGGGCCTGGGCACCCTCGAACTCCTGGAGCTGATCACCGGCGGCTTCCCCTCCCCCGTGGAGCACGAGCCGCCCGCCGTCACCACCCCCGACGGGCGCCCCCGGCCCCCGCTCTCCTGCGACCCCGAGGGACCCCTGGTGGCGGAGGTCGTCAAGACCGCCGCCGACCCCTACGTGGGGCGGGTCTCCCTCGTCAGGGTCTTCTCCGGCACCCTGCGCCCCGACGAGACCGTGCACGTCTCCGGTCACGGTCTCGCCGACCGGGGCCACGAGGACCACGACGTCGACGAGCGGATCGGCGGGCTCACCTCTCCCTTCGGCAGGCAGCAGCGGCCCATGGCGCGGTGCATCGCCGGTGATCTCGCGTGCGTGGCCCGGCTGGGCCGGGCCGAGACGGGCGACACGATCTCCTCGAAGGACGATCCGCTCCTGATCGAGCCGTGGAGCATGCCGGAGCCGCTGCTGCCGCTCGCGGTCCGGGCCCACGGCAAGGCGGACGAGGACCGGCTCTCCCAGGGCCTCGCCAAGCTGGTGGCCGAGGACCCGACCCTGAGGCTCGAACAGAACCCGGACACCCGCCAGGTGGTGCTGTGGTGCCTGGGCGAGGCGCACCAGGACGTCGTCCTCGAACGCCTCAGGGGCCGGTACGGGGTGCGGGTCGACGCCGTGCCGCACAAGGTGTCGCTGCGCGAGACCTTCGGCGGCGCCTCGGCGGGGCGGGGCCGGCACGTCAAGCAGTCCGGCGGCCACGGCCAGTACGCGATCTGCGAGATCGAGGTGGAGCCGCTCCCGTCGGGCAGCGGCATCGAGTTCGTCGACAAGGTGGTCGGCGGGGCGGTCCCGCGCCAGTTCGTCCCCTCCGTGGAGAAGGGGGTACGGGCCCAGGCCGCGCGGGGGGTCGCCGCCGGCTATCCGCTGGTCGACGTCCGGGTCACCCTGCGGGACGGCAAGGCGCACTCGGTGGACTCCTCCGACGCCGCCTTCCAGACCGCCGGCGCGCTGGCCCTGCGGGAGGCGGCCTCCGAGGTCGACGTCGCCCTCCTGGAGCCGGTCGTGGAGGTCCGGGTGCTCGTCCCGGACGAGTACGTCGGGCCGGTGATGAGCGATCTGTCGGGACGGCGGGGTCGGGTGGTCGGCACCGAACAGGCCGGTCCCGGGCGGACCCTGGTGAGGGCCGAGGTGCCGGAGATCGAGATCGGGCGGTACCCGATCGACCTGCGGTCGGTGTCGCACGGCACCGGCCGGTTCGACCGCGTGTACGCCCGGCACGAACCGATGCCGCCGCAGCTTGCCGCGACCATGCGCGAACAGGCCGAAAACAGCGCCTAGTTGAGAGAACGAAAGCGAGCGACGGGCGTCCGCCGCAGTTCGGGCGTACATCATTCGGCCGCGATATCCACAGGCGGTGACGCACAGGTCGGTCCCCGGTTACGCTGTGGTGCCCAGCTCAGAAGGTGTGCGGGGCGCGGCAGTTGGGAACAGCCCGCACAAATACTCGCGCGCGATGGGGGCGGCAGTGGCGATCGACGGTTTCGGACCCGGGGCTCAGATCCCCCTCCAGAACTCGGGGGGCGGTACGGGCGCGACCAGCGCGCTCGCCTCCGCCGCGTACCGGGACAGTCCTCTGGACACGATCAAGCAGGCCGACAGCGAGCTCTACAAGACCACGGTCAAGGAAGGGAAGTGGGGGCTCTTCAGCCCCGACCTCGGGGAGGCCTTCTCCCGCGCGGTCCAGGCCCGCATGCTCGGCGGCGCCCGCAAGGCCCTCATCCAGTCCTTCGGCGCCGAGCCTCAGCCGGTCGTCGAACACTGCCTGGCCGCCACGCACCTGCGCAGACAGCGCGACGTCAAGCTGACCCTGGTCACCTTCTTCTGCGGCGTCCTCTTCCTGCCCGGCCTGCTGCTCTGGCTCGGAGTCATCCAGCTCCGCCGGCTCGTCTCCGGCTCCGAGAACAAGCGCAACAGCGCCATCGGCACCGCCCTCCTCTGGGCCGCCGGGATCTTCGCCGTGCTCGTCCTGCTCAAGCTGCCCTTCGACGGGATCCTGCCGAACTACCTCCGCGCGATGGTCGTCGCCCCGGTCGTCGGCTGGTTCCTCGCGAGCCGGATCTGCCTGAACGCCGCGATCGACCTCCGCGAGCGCTGGAGCGGTCTGCTCGGCGGCGGCGGGGTCGGCCCCCACGTCCCCAAGTCCGTCCCCCAGGATCCGGGCGAGAAGTCGGCGGAGGCACTGCGGGTCAACCTGGAGAAGCTCTCCGCCGAGCAGCAGTCCAACATCGTCTTCTACGCCGGAACCAAGGGGATCCTCGGCCTGGGCACCCGCTGGGGCAACTGGACGCTCGCCGAGGAGCTGGTCCCGCAGGCCGGCCGGGAACTCCACGCCTTCCGCGCCTGGGACATCGTCCGCAGGATCCACGACGAGCTGACCCTGCTGGAGCGCGGCACCCTCAAGACCGGCTTCCCCAAGCCGACCGTCAAGCACTGGATCGTCTCCCCGGTCGGCGAGGGAGCCGACGAGGTCACCCGCCCCGAGGGCGACAACATCGTCCACTACCAGGTCAAGCCGCACGAGATACAGCGCATCTGCAACGACCAGCAGTTCGGCGCGGGCAACCGCCACTACCTCGGCGTGCAGTTCACTCTCTGGGACGGCAATCTGGTGTTGACCATGATGGTCACCGTGACCTCCCTCCTCCACACGCTCCGGATCGAGGTCACCGGGCACGCGCTCGGTCCCGTCCACGGCCTCTTCACCACGAAGCCGAAGGCGAAGACCAAGGAGGTCTCCAAGACCGTCCGCTTCTGGGAGACCAAGGAGATCCAGCAGCCACTGCTCGGCACCAACGACATCGTCCGGCTCGCGGTGCGCGCCCCGCTCACCTGGTACCCGCCGGTCCTGGAGTACCTCGGCGGCAAGATGAGCCTGCCCGAGCCGTTCGGTCTGCGGCACGTGTGGGCGGGGCCGCTCTGGAAGAACCGCTTCATGGCCGACGACGCCATCCGCATGGCCGCGCCCGTGCTCCGCGCCGTCCACTCCGCGACGCTCAAGGTGCTCGACGAGCACAACGTGGACACGGAGCGCTTCACCAACCGCTCGCTGGTCCTCAGCGGCGGCATCCAGGATCCGGGCCCGAAGAAGGCCGACGCCTACGACGCCTGACCGGGGCGCTCGCGAGAGCGACCCGGGCCCGACGCATGCGAGAGGGGCCCGGACCACGACCGTGGTCCGGGCCCCTCACCGTTCGCTCAGACCGTGGCCGGCCAGGCGTCGGCCAGCATCTTGCGGGTGTCGGCGAGCAGCTGCGGCAGCACCTTGGTGTGCCCGACGACCGGCATGAAGTTGGTGTCCCCGCCCCAGCGCGGCACCACGTGCTGGTGCAGGTGCGCGGCGATGCCGGCGCCCGCGACGGCACCCTGGTTCATACCGATGTTGAAGCCGTGGGCCCCGGACGCCGCCCGCAGCGCGACCATCGCGCGCTTGGTGAGGTCGGCGAGCTCCGTCGTCTCCGCCGCGTCCAGGTCCGTGTAGTCGGCGACGTGACGGTAGGGGACGACCATGAGGTGGCCGCCGTTGTACGGATACAGGTTGAGGACCGCGTACACGCTCTCACCGCGCGCGATCACCAGGCCGTCCTCGTCCGACTTCGCCGGAATCGAGCAGAACGGACAGCCGTCGTCGGCGCCCGGCCCGGTGGGCTTGTTCTCGCCCTGGATGTACGCCATCCGATGAGGCGTCCACAGGCGCTGGAACGCGTCCCGCGTCCCCACTCCGATCTGCTGCTCCGGCTCAGTCGTCATGCTGTGCAGCATATTGCGTCGCCCGTTCGGAACGTGTCGCCGGGGCGGAAGATCCATGCACCGGCCATGCTGATCCGATGAGCGTCAGGCCACCGAAACCGCCCCGCCAGGAGCGCTGGGACCATCGTATGGAGATCCCGCTCGCCGTGGCCTCCCTCGTCTATCTCGCGAGCTACGCGGTCCGCGTCCTCGCCCGCCAGCACCTCCCGCAGCTCTGGCTCGACCTCTGTCTCACCGCCACCCTGGCGGCATGGGCCGTGTTCGTCCTGGACTACGCGGTACGGCTCCGCCTCAGCGGCCAGGGCGTGTTCCGCTTCGTCCGCACCCATCTCCTCGACACGGTGGTCCTGGTCCTTCCGCTGCTGCGGCCGGTGCGCATGGTGAGCATCTACGACCGGGTGCAGCGCCGCCAGGACAAGCCCCGGCTCAGCCTCTACGCGCGCGTGATGGTCTACTCCGGCCTGACCGTGGCCCTGCTGGGCTTCGCGGGCGCGCTCGCCGTCTACCAGTACGAGGTCGGCGCCCCCGGCGCCACGATCCGCACCTTCGGCGACTCGGTGTGGTGGGCCTGCTCCACCCTCGCAACGGTGGGGTACGGGGACGTGACGCCCGTGACCCCGATGGGGCGGGTGGTGGCGGTGGGTCTGATGGCCTGCGGCCTGGCGCTGCTGGGCGCGGTGACGGGTTCCTTCTCGTCCTGGCTGATCCAGGCGTTCACCAGGGAGGACGAGAAGAGGCCCCCGGGGAACTTCCCGGGGGCCTGATCCGAGCACCCGCTCACGCGGGCGCGCGTCACACCTGGACGCGGCGCTCCACCACGTCGAGGAGCTTCGCCAGCGCCTCGTCACGGGCGATGCCGTTCTCCTGCGAACCGTCGCGGTAGCGGAAGGAGACGGTGCCCGCGGCCATGTCGTCGTCACCGACGATGATCATGAACGGAACCTTCTGCTTCTGCTGGTTGCGGATCTTCTTCTGCATCCGGTCGGAGGAGGCGTCCACGTCGACCCGCAGCCCCAGCTTCTTCGCGTCGGCCGCGAAGTCCTGGAGGTACTCGACGTGCGCGTCGCCGATCGGGATGCCGACCGCCTGGACGGGCGCCAGCCACGGCGGCATCGCGCCCGCGTAGTGCTCCAGGAGCACGGCGAAGAAGCGCTCGATGGAACCGAACAGCGCGCGGTGGATCATGACCGGGCGCTGCTTGGTGCCGTCCGATGCGGTGTACTCCAGGTTGAAGCGCTCCGGCAGGTTGAAGTCGAGCTGCACGGTCGACATCTGCCAGGTGCGGCCGATGGCGTCCCGCGCCTGCACGGAGATCTTCGGGCCGTAGAACGCGGCGCCGCCCGGGTCGGGGGTCAGCGGGAGGCCCTGCTTCTCGGCGACCTGCTGGAGGACCGCGGTGGCCTCCTCCCACGCCTCGTCGGAGCCGACGAACTTCTCCGGGTCCTTGGTGGACAGCTCCAGGTAGAAGTCGGTCAGACCGTAGTCGCGCAGCAGGTTCAGGACGAAGGTGAGGGTCTTGTCCAGCTCCTCCGCCATCTGCTCGCGGGTGCAGTAGATGTGCGCGTCGTCCTGAGTGAAGCCGCGGGCCCGGGTCAGACCGTGCACGACGCCGGACTTCTCGTACCGGTACACGGTGCCGAACTCGAACAGGCGCAGCGGCAGTTCACGGTAGGAGCGACCGCGCGCGTCGAAGATCAGGTTGTGCATCGGGCAGTTCATGGGCTTGAGGTAGTAGTCGGTACCACCGTCGAGCTGCATGGGGGGGTACATGCCCTCCGCGTACCAGTCGAGGTGGCCGCTCTTCTCGAAGAGGGCGCCCTTGGTGGCGTGCGGCGAGTAGACGAACTCGTAGCCCTCCAGCTCGTGCCGCTTGCGCGAGTAGTCCTCCATGACCCGGCGGATGATGCCGCCCTTGGGGTGGAAGACCGCGAGGCCGGAGCCGATCTCGTCCGGGATGGAGAAGAGGTCCAGCTCGTTGCCGAGCTTGCGGTGGTCGCGCTTCTCGGCCTCGGCGAGGAAGTCGAGGTGGGCCTTCAGCTCCTCCTTCGACGGCCAGGCGGTGCCGTAGATGCGCTGGAGCATCGGGTTCTTCTCGCTGCCGCGCCAGTAGGCGGCGGCGTTGCGCATCAGCTTGAACGCCGGGATGTTCCGGGTGGTCGGCAGGTGCGGACCGCGGCAGAGGTCCTTCCAGCACAGGTCGCCGGTCTTGGCGTCGAGGTTGTCGTAGATGGTCAGCTCGCCGCCGCCCACCTCGACGTTCGCACCGTCGTCGGTCGAGGCGGAGCCCTTGATGCCGATGAGCTCCAGCTTGTACGGCTCGTCCGCCAGCTCGGCGCGGGCGTCCTCGTCGGTCACCACACGGCGGGCGAAGCGCTGGCCGCGCTTCTGGATCTCCTGCATCTTCTTCTCGATGACCTTGAGGTCCTCGGGAGTGAAGGGCTTCTCGACGTCGAAGTCGTAGTAGAAGCCGTCCCGGACCGGCGGGCCGATGCCCAGCTTGGCCTCGGGGAAGAGCTCCTGCACGGCCTGGGCCATGACGTGCGCGGTCGAGTGGCGCAGGATGTCGAGACCGTCCGGGGAGGAGATCTCGACGCCCTCGACGACATCGCCGTCGGCGAGCTCGTACGACAGGTCCTTCAGCTCGCCGGCCACACGGGCGGCGATGACGGTGCGGTCGTCGGCGAACAGGGCGCCGGCGGTGGTGCCCGCGCTCACCGCCCTCTCCTCTGCTTCCGAGGCGGACTGGACGGTCACACGGACATCAGACACGGGTACTCCGTACATAAGGGCGCAGGCAGACACGAGGTGCCGGCGCCGGCGGTGCGCGACAGAGACGAGGTGCCGCGCACCGCTGATCCTACCGAGCCGACGGGCCCGCCCGCGAAGCGTTTACCGCCGCCCTGCCGCACCGTGACCGGTCCCGGCCTCCGTGCCCTCAGCTCTCTTCCGGCCCGCACGCCTCCTCGAAGAAGTCCGGATTCTCCTGGAGCGACTTCATCAGCCGGTCCCGCTCCGTCTCGTCGACCTGTACGGGGACGACCCCCGACGCGTCGGTGAGCCGCCGGAAGCCGCCCCGGCTCTCCAGCCGGCCCACGACCCGGATGGGGAGCCCGACGAGGTGGGCGTGCCCCGCCGTGCGGTACGCCTCCTCGTCCAGGGTCACCCGGACGTGCGGGATCTCCGCCCCGCCGAGCACACGGAGCCGTACGGTGCCCTCGCCGCGCGGCCCGGAGCGGCGCATACGGACGACGGCGCCGGTGAGCCGGACCGGTACGGAAGGTTCGTCGGTGAGGTAGCGGGCGCTCGCCTCCCGCAGCGCGGGCAGGTCGCCGGGCGAGAACTCGACCGGTTCGGGCCGGGCGGCGCAGCCCTCGGGCGCACCGGCGGACGGCGCCCACTCCAGGGCGACGCGGGCGCCCTCGGTGCCCCGGACGAGGGCCACGAGGGCCTCGGTGAGCTCACGGCTGACGCCTGCCCCGACAGCGGCGTCGAAGGCCTCCGTGCCGCCGGTGGCCCGCTGGTAGTCGGTGGCCTCGCGGGCCGCGTGGAGCGCGTGGTAGAGCCGCACGGCGATCGGGCGGCCGGGGTCGACGGGCAGGAAGGCGGTGAGGCCGCGCCCGCCGGGGGCCGCGCCGACGACGACGGTCTCCAGGGAGGTCTGGGCGGGCCGCCGGTGCCGGGCCCCGTAGTAGCCGGCCCGGCCGCGTACGGCGAGGGCGCCGGCCAGCAGGAGCTGGCGGGCGGCGGACCTGAGCTGCTCCTGCACGGTCCAGGGAACCGTTCCCGCGGGGCCCGGGGGCACGTCGCGCCACCAGCGGATCTCGTCGCTGGGCACGGCGAGGCCGGTGAGGACCTCGCGGGCGGAGGGCGTGGCGCTGTGGGCGAGGGCGGTCAGGGCCTCGCCGAGCAGGTCCTCGCAGTCCGGGAAGGCGCGGCTCTCCGGGACCAGGAGGCTGGTGCCGGAGCCGCTGCCGGGCGGGGTCCAGCGGCTGTAGCGGCCGGCCGCCCCGCCGCGCCGCCGCCAGCCGTGCCGGGCGAGGAGGGCGCCGAGGACGCGCGGGTCGACCCTGCCCGGGTCGGGGGTGCCCTGGGTGTCGGCCCAGGGTCCGGTGGGCGGGGCGGGGACGCCCGTCCAGGGCCCGGGGATGTCGCCGGGCGGTGGGTGGGGCCGGTAGGGCGGAGGGACGGGGCCGCGCCCGGCTCCGCCCCCCTCGTCCCCGAACCCCGGTTCGTCGATCGGTCGGTGCATCAAGGTCTCCCTCCCACGCCGACCCGGGTCATGATCTCGCAGAGTGCCCGGTCGTCGAAGATCCGCGTCGTCGGGATGCGCACGGTGGTCCGGCGCCGTCCCGTGACCGGTTGTCCGGCCAGGTTGGTCCAGTAGCAGCAGTGCCGCAGGTCGAGCCGGTCGTGGCTCGCCCTGAGCCAGTCCTCGGGTGTCCGCGGGACGAGCATCACGACGAGGATCTTGTGGACGGAGACCGGGGTCCTGGCGAGTTTCACCAGGTGGTCGTTGTCGAGGGTGAACGAGAACGTGCTCCCGGGCGGGCGCGGCGGTATCTGGTAGGTGCACTTGAGCTGCACCTTGATGGTCACTTCGTCGTCGACGGTGTGGCCGGGAGCGCTGTGGCTCACGTGCCAGTCGATGCCGTTGTCCGGAAAGGGCTGGGACAGCGAGCAGCCGGCCGCGGCAGCGACGGCGTGCAGGTATCCCACCTGAAGGGTCTCCATGCAGGCGGTGGTGGCGAGTGAGCCGCGTGTCGGAGCCGGCCGCTGGGGCGGCAGCCCTCCCGACTCGGGCTGGGCGAGCGCCATGTCTTCTTCCTTCCCCGTCCCTTCTGTTGTGACCGGTCCGCGTACGGCGCAAACAGTCCGGGTATCACCGTTTCGGGGGCAGGGGGTTGGCCATCTGCCGCACGTGTGCAGGGAGTTCAGTGATGACGATGCACTGGTACGAAGGACCCCTGGCCGCTTTCGACACGGAGACCACCGGGGTCGACGTCGAGGGCGACCGGATCGTGTCGGCCGCTCTCGTCGTGCAGGACACGGCGGGAGCACGTCCGCGCGTCACGCGCTGGCTGGTCAATCCGGGTATACCGGTGCCCGAGGGGGCGACCGCCGTGCACGGGCTGACGGACGATCACCTCCAGCGGAACGGCCGCTGGCCGGCCCCGGTGATGGAGGAGCTGGCGCGCGCGCTGGCCGAGCAGTCCTCGGCGGGGCGTCCGCTGGTGGTGATGAACGCGCCGTTCGACCTGACGATCCTCGACCGCGAGCTGCGCAGGCACCGGGCGTCCACGCTCGGCGACTACCTGGCGGGCAGCCCGCTGTGCGTGCTGGACCCCCGGGTGCTGGACAAGCACCTGGACCGGTACCGCAAGGGCCGCCGGACGCTGACCGACCTGTGCGCGCACTACGAGGTGGAGCTGGCGGGGGCGCACGACGCGGCGGCGGACGCGGCGGCGGCGCTCGATGTCGTACGGGCGGTGGCGCGGCGCTTCTCGGCCCGCCTGGAGCGGCTGACCCCGGCGGAG
Source organism: Streptomyces sp. NPDC001728 (assembly GCF_040297565.1). Lineage (NCBI taxonomy): Bacteria > Bacillati > Actinomycetota > Actinomycetes > Kitasatosporales > Streptomycetaceae > Streptomyces > Streptomyces sp. NPDC001728. The sequence continues at coordinate 298,813 of NZ_JBEOZK010000005.1, read as the reverse complement.
CTGCACACCCTCCAGGCGGTGTGGCACGCGGCGCAGGCGCGGGGCCTCCAGGCGTGGTTCACCCGGCAGGGGACGCCGGAGACGGTGGACCCGGCGTGGCCGCTGCGGCCGGAACTGGGCACGGCGGCCTGACACATGACAGAGGCCGGTCCGTCTTTCGACGGACCGGCCTCTACCCGGTGGGCGATACTGGGATCGAACCAGTGACCCCTTCGGTGTGAACGAAGTGCTCTCCCGCTGAGCTAATCGCCCGGGAACGGGTTGAACCATACAGGCCTTCGCGCCCCGCGTTCAAACCGGCCCGACGGGCGCCCGGCCACCGCCCTCAACGGCGCTCTTCGAGCGACCCCTTCAGGCTGGCGGCGAGTCCCCGTCGCCCGCCGCGCGTCATCCAGGCGTGGTTGGCTCGGAAGACGGGCCGGCCGGGGACGGCGAGGGCCCGCGGGAGGCGGGCGCGGACCTCGACCTCCTTCTCGTAGACGGCACGGGTACCGGCGCCCTCCGGGAGGAGCGTCCAGCGGGCCCAGCCCACCAGGTCGCCGCCGAGTCCGACCTCCAGGACCCCGGCCTCGGGGTCGCGGCGCAGGACGCCGGCCGTGACGAAGAGGTGGTACGGGAGGAGGGAGCGGAAGCGGGCGGTGCCGGTGGTGTCCTCGACGAGGACGACCTCGCGGACCTTGGGCCACCAGCTCGGGTGATCCTCGCCGCGTTCGAGGACGGCGCAGACGGCCTCCGGCGGGGCGGCGAGCCGCCAGACGCTGCGGAAGCGGTACCGGCACCAGTCCATGACCCCAGTGTGGGGGTACTCAGGGCGTTCGGGGCGGAAGATGAGTACCGGGACGCATTCCTGCGGGCCGGGGCCGGGGCCACACTCCGGACATGGACAACTCCCTGCCGCCCGCGGACGAGCTGGTGCTCGTCGACCGCGAGCTGGCCCAACTCGACGGACGCCGGGCCCAGTTGCTGGCCCGGCGGGCCTGGCTGATCCAGGTCCTCCACGCCTCGGCCGCGCCGATGGCGCCCCGCCCCTTCGCGGCCCCGGGCCCGGCTCCGGCGGACTCGACGCCCCGGAGCGCGCAGAACGTGCTGCTGACGCTGGGCGGCACCCTCCTGACGATCGCGGCGGTCGCCTTCACCCTGGTCAGCTGGGGCTCGATGGGGATCGGCGGCCGGGCGGCGGTCCTGTCCGTGGTGACCTCGGCGGCGCTGGCGACGCCGGTGGCGCTGCTGCGCAGGGGCCTGGTGTCGACGGCCGAGTCGGTGGCGGCGCTGGGTCTGGTCCTGATGGTGCTGGACGCGTACGCGGTGCACCGGGTTGCGCTGCCGGAGACGGGCGGCCTCGGGTACACGGCGGTGGCCTCGGCGGTCCTGGCGGGCGCGTGGACGGCGTACGGCTCAGCGCTGTCCCGGCTGCGGATACCGCTGCCGGTGGCCGTGGTCGCCGGGCAGCTGCCGCTGCCGCTCGGCGTGCTGGCGGCCGGTGGCGGCCCGACGGCCTTCGCCTGGGCGGCCCTGGTCACCGCGGCGGCGGACGGGGCGGTCGTGCTGTGGACCCGCCCCGCGGCGGTGCGGATCACGGCCGCGACGGTTGCGACGGCCCTGGGCGGCTGGGCGCTCCTGACGGGCGGCCGGCTCTCGCTGACCTCGCCGTGGAGCGGTGCGGCACTGCTCCTGGCGAGCGCCGCGGTGACGCTGTACGCGGCCTGGCGGAAGCCCGCGCTGTCGGTGGCGGGGTCGGTGGTCGCGGGTCTGGCCTCGGTGGCGGCCTTCGGCGGCCTGCTGCGCGCCGCCCTGCCCCCGGACTGGACGGTGCCGGGGTACGTCCTGTGCGGGCTGGCTCTGGTGCCGGTGTGGCGCCTGCGCGCGGCGGACACCCCGGGGAACGGACGGCGGGCGCCCCAGGACGGCGTTCCCGCACCCTCCGCCGGCCCCGAGACGACCGCCGCCGGGGTCCGGATACCGGCCGGCATCCGGCTCGGGCTCGCCGGCACCGGGGCCGGGGTCGCGGCGCTCGGGGTCCTGTGGGCGCTCCCGCCGGTGGCGGCCGGGCTGCTGGGCCCGATGGCCCGGACCACCGGGGTGTGGTCCGGCGAGCACACCGCGCGCGTGCTGACCTCGTACCCGGGGACGGCCGTCCTGGTCCTGGCGGTGGCCGCCGCCGTGCTCGCGGCCCTCCCCCGGCTGTGGGCCCGCTGCGGGTCCCTCACCCTCGGCTGGGCGCTCCTGACGGCGCTGCCGGTCTCCCTGGGCCTGCCGTACGCGGCGACGCTCGCCCTCCAGCTCCTGACGAGCGCGGCGGCCCTGTGGATCGCGCTCCGCCCGGGCCCGCTGACGCGCGGCCTGCGGGAGCCGAGGCCCGGGACCGCACCGACCACGGGCACACCCGCGCAAGGTGCCCCCGGCGCGCCCTCCGGGTCGGGGTGGCCCGCCTGGGCGCCCTCGCGGCCCGTGGCACAGGCTCCCGTGCTCGCGCCCGGGGCGGTCATCGGGTGGAGCGTGTACGCCGGTGGGCTCGCGTCCGCCGTCAGCGCGATCGCGCTGGCCCTGGACGTGCGGGGAGCGACCTTCGGGGTGCTCGGGGTGGTGTTCGCGCTCCTCACGGGCGTGGCGGTGCTCGGTACGGACACCCGCCGGGTGGTCGCGGCCTGCGGCGCGGTGCTCACCGCGACCGGGCTGGTGCTCTCGGTGGCGGCGGCCGGCGGGTTCGAGGACCACTGGACGGCGCTCGCCCTGCTCCTGGTCCCGGCGGCGACCGCGCTCGTCGGTGCCAAGGCGCGCCCGGTGGCCGTGGCGGTCGAGATCACGGGCGGCGCCGTGGGGGTGCTCGCCCTCGGGTTCGCGGTGTCCCGTCCGGCGTTCCTCGCGCTTGCCCTGGCGCTGGGCGGGGTGATCGCGGCGGCGACGGCGGTACGGCCGGAGCGGCGGCGGTTCGCCTCGTGGACGGCGGCGGTGCTGTTCCTGGGGGCCGCCTGGGTGCGGCTGGCGGTCTGGGAGGTGACGGCCCCGGAGGCGTACACCCTGCCGGTGACCGTGCCCGCGCTCGTCGTCGGGTTCCTGCGGCGGCGCCGGGACCCGGAGGCCTCGTCGTGGACGGCGTACGGCCCGGGTCTCGCGGCGACGCTGCTGCCGAGCCTCGTGGCGGCCTGGACGGACCCGGAGTGGACGCGCCCGCTGGTCCTGGGGCTCGCGGCGCTGGTGGTGACGCTGCTCGGCGCGCGGTTCCGGCTCCAGGCGCTCCTGGTGCTGGGCGGCGGGGTGCTGGCCCTGGACGGGCTGCACGAGCTGGCGCCGTACGTGGTGCAGGTGGTGGGGGCGCTGCCGCGCTGGCTGCCGCCGGCCCTCGCCGGGCTGCTGCTGCTCGCGGTCGGCGCCACGTACGAGCAGCGACTCCGGGACGCCCGGAGGCTGCGGGAGCGGCTGGCGCGGATGCGGTAAGCGGGGAACGCCGAAGGCCCGGAGACGGTGTTCCGTCTCCGGGCCTTCGGTCCGGGTGGTGGGCGATACTGGGTTCGAACCAGTGACCCCTTCGGTGTGAACGAAGTGCTCTCCCACTGAGCTAATCGCCCCGGTGCACCGCAAACATTACCGCATGTCAGCGGGGCTCCCGCACCATCCCGGAGTCACTCGTCGATCTTCCACGGCATGACGAGGCCGAACTTCCAGAGGTAGACGCCGAGCAGAGCGGCGATGATCACCAGGCCGACGGTGGTGAGGATGATGTTCCTTCGGCGGACCTTGGGGTCGAGGGCGCGCTGCGCGGCCTCGGTGACCTTGCGCTTGGTCCAGCGGAGCACGAGCTGTGCCCAGACGAACTCGGTCGCCCAGATCGCCATGCCGCCGAAGATGACCAGCCAGCCGGGCCCTGGGAGCGGCAGCATGACCACTCCGGCGCCGACCACGGCGAGTCCCACGATGAAGACGCCGACCTGCCAGCTCAGATGCAGGCCTCGTCGGGACTTGATGAACTCCGGCGCACGGGATCCCAGTTCGGCTTCTTTGCCGTCTGCGGACTCCCCGGCACGCTCGTCACTCTCCGCACTCATGTCCACCAACCTACCGGACCGGACGCCCTCACTGGAATGGCCGTATTACCGCAGGTCACACGCGCCCATACGAGCGACCTGAACGATCACAAAACCGACAGAGGGGTTTACAACGACCCTGGAGGTGGCATGTCGATTTCGCCGACGTGCGAATCCCCGAGCGCACACTGAGCGAAAGGCCCTGGCGCTTATGAACACCACGGTCAGCTGCGAGCTGCACCTGCGCCTCGTTGTGTCGAGCGAGTCCTCACTGCCTGTACCCGCGGGCCTGCGGTATGACACGGCCGATCCCTATGCCGTGCACGCCACCTTCCACACCGGAGCCGAGGAGACGGTCGAATGGGTCTTCGCCCGCGACCTTCTCGCCGAGGGGCTGCACCGGCCCACCGGCACGGGCGACGTCCGAGTCTGGCCCTCCCGTAGTCACGGTCAGGGAGTCGTCTGCATCGCGTTGAGCTCCCCCGAGGGAGAAGCCCTGCTCGAGGCCCCGGCGAGGGCCCTGGAGTCGTTCCTGAAGAGGACCGACGCCGCCGTGCCACCGGGCACCGAGCACCGGCACTTCGATCTCGATACGGAGCTCTCCCACATCCTGGCCGACAGCTGAGCCAGGCCGAGAGCCGCACGGCGCCGTCCGACTCGGGGCGACGGCGCCGCGCGGGCAGTCACCTAGGCACGACACCGGCGCTCCCCACCGCGCAGCCGGCGCGGTGGTGGGCGCCGTTGTCCTTTTCCCGGTCGCGCTAAAGTCAGCGCCATTCCGCGGGCGCCCGCCCGTGGCCGGCCAGGGAGCGAATCGTGCTGATCCCCCACGACACCCGGATCGCCCTCGACACCGTCGTCGATCTGATGAACACCGCGCCGCAGGGCGACCGCGAGGACGAGCTCGCGGACATCCCCGGTCTGCTGACCTTCGTCCGCGCGCACAAGGTCAGTGGCGTGGGCGACCTCGGGGCCGCCGACCTGCGGGCCGTGCGCCAGGTGCGGGAGAAGTTCGCGGCGGTCTTCTCCGCCCCCGAGGCCCGCATCGCGGCCCCCCTGATCAACCAGCTGGTGGCGAACGCGGGAACCACACCGCAGCTCACCGACCACGACGGCTACGACTGGCACGTGCACTACTTCGCGCCGGGCGCCTCCGTCGCCGACCACCTCGCGGCCGACTGCGGCATGGCCCTCGCCTTCATCGTCGTGGCGGGCGAGCAGGAGCGGCTGCGGCGCTGCGAGGCACCGGACTGCGGCCGGGCCTTCGTCGACCTCTCCCGCAACCGCTCGCGCCGCTACTGCGACAGCCGCACCTGCGGGAACCGGCTGCACGTGGCCGCGTACCGCGCCCGCCGCAAGGAAGCGGCGGGCTGACCTCCCCGGACCGCTCCCCCGGCCACGGGGGTCACCGCACGAAGAGATCGTTGACCGCGGCAAGCAGCAGCAGACAGCCGATCACCCCGAGAAAGATCATGAGGGGTGGCTGGGAGAGCGCGAACAGGCAGCCGCGCGGCTCCTCGGCGGGGGCATCGGGGGCGGCGGGGACGGTCTCCCGCGAGGTATCCAGCATCTCGGGGGGATGATCGCGCACGCCCGACCCCGGAAATCCCGCAACACGCCCCACCACAGGGCCCGTTCACCCCTTCCCGTGGATCATGGGAACGGGATGGGGACGGGATGGGACCGGGAATCGCCAGAAGTGATCAGATCCCGTGCTTCTTCAGAATCGCCTCGATGTCGCTGAAGTCCTCACCGGAGGACTGGCCGGCCGCGGGCTTCGTCGCCACGGCGCGCGAGGGCGCCGACGCCCCCGGGGCCACGGCTCTCTGCCCGGCTCCCCCGGTGGTCTCCTTGCGTTCGCCACGGCGCCGCTCGACGGCCCGGGTCGACAGGAACAGCAGCCAGGCGGCACCCAGCACACCGAACCCGGCCCAGGCGACCGGGCTGAACGCCGTGTCCGCGATCCAGGCCACGGCGCCCGTCATCACCAGGCCGAGCGGCACCAGGGCGTAGGCCGTGAACCGTGCGGCGGACAGGAATCGCTTCCGGTACGCCATGACGGCGGCGATGCCCAGGCCCGCCACGGACACCGCGGAGCAAATGGTCTCGGCGAGCATGCGGTCCTCCAGGTCCCGGGTGATACGTCCCTTCCATCCTGCACCGACGGGAGCGTCCGGGGCCATGTTCCGAGGCCGGTCTCAGGGAGATCTCCGGGTCCTCCCCTCCGGATCTCCTCCCCAGGTCCCGGTGGGAACCCCGATCGTCCCGGCGGGGCGGACCGGTGAGGGAGACTGCTGTCATGAGTGACACCACCACCGCACCGACCTCCCCCGTCGTCCTCGAGGCCTGGTTCGACCTCGAGTGCCCCGACTGCTTCCAGGCCCTCGACGACGTCCGCGCGCTCCGCGAGAAGTACGGCGACCGGCTCGACGTACAACTGCGCCACTTCCCGCTGGCGAAGCACAAGCACGCCTACGCCGCCGCGCAGGCCGCCGAGGAGGCGTTCGAGCAGGGCAAGGGCTGGCCGTACGTCGAGGCGCTGCTCGCCAGGACCGCGGACCTCGCCGATCGGGGCGAGCCGCTCCTCCTCGAGGTCGCCGGTGAACTGGGCCTGGACGCGGAGGAGTTCGACACGGCGCTCATCGACGGCCGGCACCTGCTGACCGTCGACGCCGACGAGGCCGAGGGCAAGGCGATCAAGGTCACCGGCACCCCGACGTACGTCATCGGCGGCGAGCGGCTCGACGGCGGTCAGAGCCAGGAGGGCCTACGGGAGCGCGTCGGCGAGATCGCCGACCGCCTCCTGAAGGGCTGACCGCTCCCGAGAGCCCCGACCGCACCTCCCGCGGGTCTGACCGCCCGACCCCGCGCTACCGCAGCGTCTTGGCGCTGTTGACGTAGGTGGTGCGGTAGCCCAGCGACTCGTAGAGCCGGATCGCCGGGGTGTTGCCCGCGAAGACGTGCAGTCCGAGCAGGGTCTCCCCGGCCTCCAGGGCGACCCGCTCGGCGACCCTCATGAGCGCCCGGCCGTAGCCGAGCCCGCGGTGTTCCTCGTCGACCTCGATGTCGTACACGAAGGCCGCCCACCGCCCCGGTTCGATCTCGATCCGGCCGGTCCACAGGAACCCGGCGGGCCGTCCGTCCCGCACGACCACGTGGATCGCGACACCGGGCGTGGCCAGGCCGTCCGGCAGGTACTTCCGGTGGCTGTCCTCGGCCTTGGTGCGGGCCTGGTCCTCCGGGACCCCCCGGTCGATCCAGCTCTGCGCGAAGCCGTCCTTGGCCCGCGTCTCCCAGGCCGCGTACTCGGTCCCGCTCATCGGCCGGACCTCGACGCCGTCCGGCAGGGCCGGCGGCTCGGCGGGCAGTTCCTTGACCATGTTCCGGCTGCGCTCGGCGTAGCCCAGCGAGCGTGCCGTCCGCAGCGCCGGCTCGGCGTCCGCCGGAACCGATATCTGCACCTCGACACAGCCCCAGCCCCGCAGCACCTCCTCGGAGGCGAGCGCCGCGACCGCGCCCCGGCCACGACCGCGGTCCGGCTCGTCGATCCCGAGGCCGCTGATCACCCCCGAGGCCGCGCCGAAGCCCGGGTCGGTGGACAGGTGGACGGATCCGACGCGGCGGCTGTTCACACACACGTCGTACGTACGGGAACGGCCGCCCTCGGGCGTCTGCTGAAGCGGCTCGGTCGGCCGCAGGGTGGTGGTCATCAGAGGTGTTCTACCCACCCCGGGGCCGTACGTCATCAGGTTTTCGGCGGCGACGGGCGCTACCCGAGACGCGGATCCCGGTCCCGGGCCGCGTGCTCGTCGAAGATCCGCATCGCCTTGGCGGTCACGGGGCCGGGCGTCGCGGTCAGCTCGCGGCCGTCGACCCGGTGCACGGCCTGGACGTCGCGGAGGGTCGAGGTCAGGAAGATCTCCTCGGCGCTCTCCAGCACCTCCAGCGGCAGATCGGTCTCCACCGCGCCCGTCCACTCGACCGCGAGGGCGCGGGTGATCCCGGCGAGACAGCCCGAGGAGACCGGCGGGGTGAGGATCCGGCCGCCGACCACGACGAAGACGTTGGAACCGGTGCCCTCGCAGAGCTGCCCCACGGTGTTGGCGAAGAGCGCCTCGGACGCACCCTGCTCGCGCGCCCTGGCGAGGGCGACCACGTTCTCGGCGTACGAGGTGGTCTTGAGGCCGGTGAGGGCGCTGCGCTCGTTGCGCGTCCAGGGCACGGTGATCACGGCGGTGGTGTCGGCCCGGCGGCCGGTCTCGCCGAGGGCCACCACGAGGCTGGGGCCCGCGTCGCCGCGCTCCGAGCCGAGCGGGGAGAGCCCGCCGGTGTACGTGATGCGGAGCCGGCCGAGGGCCATCGGGTTGGCCTCCAGGACGGCGGCGCAGGCACGGCGGACCTCGTCGAGGTCCGGGTCGGGGAGGCCGAGGCCGCGCGCGGAGCGGGTGAGGCGCTCCAGATGGAGGGTGAGCGCGAAGGTCTCGCCGTGCTCGGCCTTGACCGTCTCGAAGATGCCGTCGCCGACGGTCAGTCCGTGGTCCAGTACGGAGACCCGGGCGGTCTCCGCGTCGTGCAGCCCGCCGTTGACCCAGAGTTTCATCGAGAAGTGGCCTTTCCGCTCGCCTCAAGGGCGCCTGAATCGTAGGTTCCCGACGCTATCGCGACGAGCCTGGCCGCCTTGAGCTCGGTCTCCTCCCACTCGCGCTCCGGGTCCGAGCCCCAGGTGATCCCGGCGCCGGTCCCGAAGCGCAGCACGCCCTCCGGGCGGTCGATCCAGAAGGTGCGTATGCCGACGGCCAGCTCCGCGGTGCCCGCGTCGGCGTCCACCCAGCCGATGCCACCGCAGTAGGGGCCGCGGGGAGCGGTCTCCAGGGCCTCGATGATCCGCAGCGCGCTGGACTTGGGCGCGCCCGTGACGGAGCCGGGCGGAAAGGTGGCCGCGAGCAGCTCGGGCCAGCCGACGTCCTCGCGCAGCAGACCGGTGACGGTGGAGACGAGGTGGACGAGGCCCGGGTGCTCCTCGATGGCGCAGAGGGCGGGGACGGCGACGGAGCCGGTCCGGCTGACGCGGCCCAGGTCGTTGCGGACCAGGTCGACGATCATCACGTTCTCCGCGTGGTCCTTGGGGAGGAGGTCGGCGGCGGTGCGGCCGGTCCCCTTGATGGGCCCGGAGGAGAGGAGTGCCCCTTCCCTGCGCAGATAGAGCTCGGGTGAGGCGGTGGCGATCTCCACGCCGTGCGCGGGCAGCCGAATCGTTCCGGCGTACGGAGCGGGGTTGCCGCGCGCGAGGAGCGAGGTGAGGGCGTCGACGTCGGCCCTCTCCGGGTGCGGCAGCGGCGCGGTCAGCACCCGGCAGAGGTTCGCCTGATAGACCTCGCCGCGCGCGATGTGCTCGCGCACGCGCCGCACGCCCGCGACGTACGCGGTGCGGTCGAGCGAGGACGACCAGTCACCGGCGGCGGGGCCGCGCCAGGCGCCCGGGACGGGCGGGGGGACGGGGTCGGCCCGCACGTCTCCGAAGCGGGCGCAGGTCAGGCGCCCCTCGAAGTCCGCGCAGACGGCCCAGAAGCCGGCGGAGTCCAGGGCCTCGGGGTCGTGGGTGACGTCCCGGAGATCGGTCGCGACGAGGCCGCCGAAGCGGGCCAGAGGGGCTAGGTCGAGCACGCATCGAGTCTAGGTCGGCCGGCGGAGGGGCTGCGGGGCCGGTCTCCAGGGGGCGGGTGGGGCGGCTGTTGAAGGAGGGGCGACCGGTCGACGGAGGACGGCCGGCGCGCTCGCGGGGGCTCCCCGCCACCCGGGGAACACGGCGAGTGAACGTGGCGCGAACCCTCCGGGACGCCCCACCGCGCACCGGGATCGGCGCGCAGGTCAGCACGCTGCGGAAACGCGTTTTTGTGCTGGCCCAGGAATCCGCTAGAGTTCAACACGTCGCCGGGACGCGCAAGCGAATCGGAAACGACAAGCGGACGTGGCTCAGTTGGTAGAGCATCACCTTGCCAAGGTGAGGGTCGCGAGTTCGAATCTCGTCGTCCGCTCGATGTGGGGGATCTTCCCGAACCCCTGTATTCACTCCTGGTGGAGTGGCCGAGAGGCGAGGCAACGGCCTGCAAAGCCGTCTACACGGGTTCAAATCCCGTCTCCACCTCCAAGGACGATTAGCTCAGCGGGAGAGCGCTTCCCTGACACGGAAGAGGTCACTGGTTCAATCCCAGTATCGTCCACTGGACCTTCGGGTCCTGGGTCTTCGGATCCCCCGCGCGATTAGCTCAGCGGGAGAGCGCTTCCCTGACACGGAAGAGGTCACTGGTTCAATCCCAGTATCGCGCACGCAGTACGCAGCACCTTCGGGTCGCTCGTGTGCACCCCGCGCGATTAGCTCAGCGGGAGAGCGCTTCCCTGACACGGAAGAGGTCACTGGTTCAATCCCAGTATCGCGCACCACCAAGAAGCCCCCGGCCGCATCTCGCGGCCGGGGGCTTCCGTGTTCCCCCGCTCAGGAGGAGAAGAGCATCCGGCCGAAACCGCGCTGGCGGTAGTGACCGCCGCCGTGGTGGCCGCCGTGGTGCGGGGCACCCCAGGCGGGAGCGGCGGGCGCGGGCTGCGCCGGGTAGGCCTGCGGGGCGGGCGGGGCCGGCGGCGCCTGCTGGCCCCACTGGGACTCCAGGCGGGTCAGGGCCTCCAGCTCGCCGTAGTCCAGGAATATCCCCCGGCAACCGCTGCACTGCTCGATCTGGACGCCGTTGCGGTTGTACGTGTGCATGGCCGCATGACACTTGGGGCACTGCATGGTCGGCTCAACTCCCTGACTTCGCCGTTCGAATGGTGGCTTCACCTTACGTGGACGCCGAGGGGGCCAAGTCGGTTCGGAATCCCGCGATACGGGCGCAGGTGTCGATCATCACCTCCTCGACCTCGTCGAGCGTCCTGCGCTCGGCCGTCGACTTGGCGAGGGCCAGGGCCGCCGTCTGGACCGTCAGCGCACGGGCAGGGAAGTCGAGTCGGGGCCAGGGGTCGGCGCCCACGGCGGGGCCGCCCGCGTCCTGGTACGACCCGAGGAAACGGGACCAGACCTCCGGGGGCAGGATGCCGGCGGCGAACCAGGCGGCGGGGCGGGCGAGATCCCAGGCCGGATCGCCGAGGCCGAGGTCGTCGATGTCGATGAGCCGCCAGGGGCCGGTGGGCACGGACCGGGTGTCACGGACGAGTTGGCCGAGGTGGAAGTCGCCGTGGCAGAGGTGACGGGGTGTCCGGGTGGGGCCGGTGGGGATCGGCTGGCGGGCCTCGGGGTTCGCACCTCGGGCCTCGGGGGGCAGCGGCCGGAAATCGAGATTCGGCCCCCGGCCGTCGGGGATCGTTCGCCAGGCCGCCAGGACCGTTGCCGTGGCCGGGTGGTCCGGGGCCGTCGCGCGCATCCGGTCGACCGCCAGTGCCGCCTTCGCGGGCGCCCGCATCTCCGGGAGGCTGCCTGCCGTCCCGGGCGGCGGCGGTGTGCGGTGGAGCAGCGCGAGCAGCCGCGCCGCCTCCTCCCAGGGGGCGGCGTCGGGGTCCGCCGGATCCACGGGCGGGCCGTACGACCACAGCGTGACGGGGCGGCCGTCCAGTGCCTCCGGGGCGAACGCGGGCGTCACCAGGGGCGGGAGGAAGACCCCGGAGACGTCCGGGTGCGCGGCGAGCGCCAGCCGGGCGCGGTGCTCCTCCGGGTCGGTGCGGGGGGCGTGCGCCTTCGCGACCAGTCCCCCGTGGCGTACGACCGTCCCGTCGTCCCGGTCGGCGAGCACCCCCACCCGGGGTCCCGGGCAGCGACAGGGTGCGCCGGGCCCGTGCGCGGCGGCGTGCACGACGGCCGCCAGGCGCTCCGGCAGGGGCCGGGCGGGGCGGTCGTGCGGTGGTTTCGGGGCGGTGGAGTCCACGACGGGAGCGTATCGGGGCGGTACGGCGGGGCGGGAACGCGCGAAAGGCCGGTCAGCTCCCCAGCTGACCGGCCCCACGCTGCCGTCCGCCACACCCCCGTCCCCACGGGGTTGATGGCCGGATGTCCCGACCCGGGCCGCTCTCCCGGGTCCGGGGCGCTGTCAGCGCCCCAGCATCACGCCCACGGACGACGCCTGTGTGACCACCGCTTCCCAGCCGCCGAAGACGACCACGAGCAGGGCCGCGAGAGGGAGGACCATGGCGGTGGCCACCAGGGGGTGGCGCCGACCCGAAGGCCGGGTGCTCGTCCGCGCTGCGGTGAATGCCATGGTTCCTCTCCTGTCGTGTTCCGGCGCGGCGGGTGCGTGACCTCGGGGGACGAGTGCTGCACCCGCCGCTTGACCTCAACACTAGGGAGCCCGGAGGCGCGGAACGTCATGCCCGCGTACCGACTTGCGGGCCTCCCGGAGGATGACTCACGTCCGTACGGCGTACTCCCGTGGGTGGAGAAGGGGGGCGCGGAACCCCGGGTCTTCCCGGAGGGGTCGCGGGCAGCGGGCCGTACGGGCGGGCGGGCGTGACTTCCCTCACTTCACGAGGTCCCGTGCGAAGCCGCTGGTCCGCACGGTCCGGGCCACTCCCCGCGAGGCGTCCGACCGGATTCCTGTCGGCTGCTCAAGTGGGGCTCGGGGACGGGAGGTTGGGGCGGGCCGCCGATCGCCTCCGCCGGGCCCCGTCCTCCTCAGTACTGACAATCGATCCGGTGCGAGGGCGCGGCCTATGAGCACGCGCGGGCGCCACTACGTAAGCTGTGCCACGTCGAACGGACGAGGGGACGGACATGGCGATGATGCGGCTCCGGCGCGAGGATCCGCGGATCGTCGGGTCGTTCCGGCTCCACCGCAGGCTGGGGGCCGGCGGGATGGGCGTCGTGTACCTGGGCTCCGACCGGCGCGGCCAGCGGGTGGCACTGAAGGTGATCCGGCCGGATCTGGCCGAGGACCAGGAGTTCCGGTCCCGGTTCGCCCGCGAGGTGTCCGCCGCCCGGCGCATCCGCGGCGGCTGCACCGCCCGGCTCGTCGCCGCCGACCTGGAGGCCGAGCGCCCCTGGTTCGCCACCCAGTACGTGCCCGGCCCGTCCCTGCACGACCGGGTCGCCGAGGAGGGGGCGCTGCGCGCCGCCGACGTGGCCACGATCGGGGCTGCGCTCTCGGAAGGGCTCGTCGCCGTCCACGAGGCCGGTGTCGTACACCGCGACCTCAAGCCCTCGAACATCCTGCTCTCCCCCAAGGGCCCCCGCATCATCGACTTCGGCATCGCCTGGGCCACCGGGGCCAGCACGCTGACCCATGTCGGCACGGCCGTCGGCTCGCCCGGCTTCCTCGCCCCCGAGCAGGTGCGCGGCGCGGCCGTCACCCCGGCCACCGACGTGTTCTCGCTCGGTGCCACCCTCGCGTACGCCGCCATGGCCGACTCCCCCTTCGGGCACGGCAGTTCCGAGGTCATGCTCTACCGCGTGGTGCACGAGGAGCCGCAGCTGCACGGGGTGCCGGACGCACTCGCGCCGCTGGTCCGGGCCTGCCTGGCCAAGGACCCGGAGGACCGCCCCAGCACGCTCCAGCTGTCCATGCGGCTCAAGGAGATCGCGGCGCGCGAGGCCCAGGGGCTGCCGGTCTCCCGGCCTCCCGTGCAGCGGGAGCGCGCCGAGGAGCGGAACACGCTGCGGCCTACCGAGCGCTACACCGAGCGGGACGGGCCGCTGTCCGGGCGCGGGCCGGAACGGGGTGCCGAGCGGGGCTCCGAGCGAGGGCACGAACGTGGTCCTGAGCGGGGGCAGGCGCGCGTGGGCGGACCCGCATCGCGGCCGTCCGCCGGACCTCGCACCGGAGGGTCCCAGGGCCCCCGGTCCCGCTCGGGGACCCGGCCCGGTGCCCGGTCGACCTCGACCGGGCGCCGCCCCGCCAACCCGCGGCTGCTGCGGCAGCGGCTCTTCGTCTTCGTGGTCGTGACGCTCGTGGTGGCCCTGGGCATCGCCGCCGCCCAGGCCCTCCAGGGGTAGGTCCCCCGGCAGCAGCACTCCGGCGTCAGGCTTCCCGGGTCAGGACTTCGGGCTCAGGACTCCGGGCGGCCCGTCGCCACCGCGTAGAACGCGACGGCCGCCGCCGCACCGACGTTCAGCGAGTCGACGCCGTGCGCCATCGGGATACGGACCCACTCGTCGGCGGCGCGCAGAGCCTGCGTGGACAGGCCGTCGCCCTCCGCGCCCAGCATCAGCGCCACCCGCTCCAGACGGTGCGGAGCCGCCTCGTCGATCGACATCGCCTTCTCTGCCGGAGTGAGCGCGAGCAGCTTGAACCCCGCCTCCCGTACGGCCTCCAGACCCCGCGGCCAGCTGTCCAGGCGCGCGTACGGGACGGAGAACACCGCCCCCATCGACACCTTCACCGAGCGGCGGTAGAGCGGGTCCGCGCAGTCCGGCGAGAGCAGCACCGCGTCCATGCCGAGCGCGGCTGCGCTGCGGAAGATCGCACCGATGTTGGTGTGGTCGTTCACCGACTCCATCACGACCACCCGCCGGGCGACGCCCAGGAGCTCCGCCGCGTCCGGGAGCGGCTTGCGCTGCATCGAGGCGAGCGCGCCCCGGTGCACGTGGTAGCCGGTCACGCGCTCGGCGAGGTCCGGCTGGATCGCGTACACCGGCGCCGGGACCTCGTCGATGACGTCCCGCATCACGTCGACCCACTTCGCGGAGAGCAGCATCGACCTCATCTCGTACCCGGCCTGCCGGGCCCGGCGGATGACCTTCTCGCCCTCCGCGATGAACAGGCCCTCGGCCGGCTCGCGTCTCCGGCGGAGCTCGACATCGGTCAGACCGGTGTAGTCGCGCAGGCGCGGGTCGTCGGGATCGTCGATCGTGATGAGTTCGGCCACGAGGTGATACTGCCTTGTCCGGGGTGTGGTGCCAATGTGTTCGGCCGGGTTCGGGGGCCCGCCGGGGGTCGGGGGTGCGGGTTTCGGCTTCCTGGAGAGGTCGCCCTCGCGGGCTACTTCACCAGGCGGTCCGGGGCCTCCCTGACCACGTCGCCGATCACGATGACCGCCGGCGGTCGGACCTCCTGGGCCCTCACCGTCTCCGCGACCGTCGCCAGCGTGGCGTCCACCCTGCGCTGCGACGCCGTGGTGCCCTCCTGGACCAGGGCCAGCGGGGTGTCCGGGGACTTCCCGTGGGCGATCAGCGCCTCGGCGATCTTCCCGATCTTGTCGACGCCCATGAGGATCACGAGCGTGCCGGTCAGCTTCGCGAGGGACGCCCAGTCGACCAGCGAGCGCGGGTCGTCGGGGGCCACGTGGCCGCTGACCACGGTGAACTCATGGGCCACGCCGCGGTGCGTGACCGGGATGCCGGCCGCACCGGGGACCGAGATCGAGCTGGAGATGCCCGGGACCACCGTGCAGGCGATTCCCTCGGCGGCCAGCGCCTGCGCCTCCTCCATGCCCCGGCCGAAGACGAACGGGTCGCCGCCCTTGAGCCGTACGACGGACCTGCCCGCCTTCGCGTGCTCGATCAGCGCGTTGTTGATGGCCTCCTGGGCCATGAAGCGGCCGTACGGGATCTTCGCCGCGTCGATCACCTCGACGTGCGGCGGCAGCTCGTCCAGGAGGTCACGGGGGCCGAGCCGGTCCGCGATGACCACGTCCGCATCGGCCAGCAGCCGACGGCCGCGCACCGTGATCAGGTCCGGGTCGCCGGGGCCGCCGCCCACCAGGGCGACGAAGGGGGTACGGGCGCGGCGCGCGGGCGCGGCGATCGAACCGTCGCGGAGCCCCTCGACGATCGCGTCGCGCACGGCGGCGGAGCGGCGGGGGTCGTGGCCGGTCAGGACGGCCACGGTCACGCCCTCGCTGCGGCCGGTGGCCGGGGTCCAGGCGGTGGCCGCCTCCGCGTCGTCCGAGCGCACGCACCAGGTCCGGGTCCGCTCGGCCTCGGCGGACGCGGCGGCGTTCGCGGCCGGGTCCGTGGTCGCCACCAGGGCGTACCAGGCGTCGGTCAAGTCCCCGTCCTCGTACCGGCGCTTGATCCAGGTGATCTCGCCCGTCTCCGCCATCACGTCCACGGAGGGGGTCGCGGAAGGGGAGATCAGGGTGATCTCGGCGCCCGCGGCGATCAGGGCCGGCAGTCGGCGCTGGGCCACCTGGCCGCCGCCGAGGACGACTACGCGGCGGCCCGCCAGGCGCAGGCCCACGGGGTAGGCGGGGTGCGTCGTCGGCTGGGCGGTGTGATCGGCGTGCTCGGCCATGGGTGAGCGGCTCCTCGGAGGGTGGGTGCTGGCCACTGCTTCGGTGAAGCGGCTGGTGGGGCCACGATATCGGTGACGGCTACATGTCACGTTGTGATGGATGTCCCGGGGGCTGGGCCGGTGTCCCCGTTGCGTCTCAGGGATTCCCGGATCCCCGGATTCCGGGTTCCCGGTGACACCCGCCCGGTGGCCCCCTCCGCGGGGGCCGCTCCGGAACCGTGCTCGGACTGCGTGACGTACGTCCCGAACACGGTCCCTGCGCGTCCCCCCACTCGCGTGTGTGGGTCGGGGACGCTTCGTGGTCCTACTTCTCGGTGACTCCCGCCGAGTCGAACGTGGCCACCTCGTGCATCGCGCGGGCCGCGCTCTGCACCAGCGGGAGGGCCAGCAGGGCGCCCGTGCCCTCGCCGAGGCGGAGGTCCAGGTCGACCAGGGGGCGCAGGCCCAGCTTGTTGAGCGCGGCCACGTGGCCGGGCTCCGCGCTGCGGTGGCCGGCGATGCAGGCCGCCAGCGACTCGGGGGCGATGGCGCGGGCGACCAGGGCCGCCGCGCCCGTGGAGACGCCGTCCAGGATCACCGGGGTACGGAGGGACGCCGCGCCCAGGATCAGGCCGACGAGGGCCGCGTGCTCCAGGCCGCCGACCGCCGCGAGGACGCCGATCGGGTCCGCCGGGTCCGGCTTGTGCAGGTCGAGGGCGCGACGGACCACATCCACCTTGCGGGCGTGCGTCTCGTCGTTGATGCCCGTGCCCCGGCCGGTGACCTCGGTCGGGTCGACGCCCGTGTAGACCGAGATCAGGGCGGCGGACGCGGTGGTGTTCGCGATGCCCATCTCGCCCGTGAGCAGCGCCTTGTTGCCTGCCGCGACGAGGTCGCGGGCCGTCTCGATGCCCACCTCGATGGCCGCCAGTACTTCTTCGCGGGTCATCGCGAGGCCGGTGGTGAAGTCACCGGTTCCCGGGCGGACCTTGCGCGGAAGCAGGCCCGGCGTGGCCGGGAGTTCGGAGGCCACGCCCACGTCGATGACGCAGACCTCGGCACCCACCTGGTTGGCGAAGGCGTTGCAGACCGCTCCCCCGCCGAGGAAGTTGGCCACCATCTGGCCGGTGACCTCCTGCGGCCACGGTGTCACGCCCTGGGCGTGGACGCCGTGGTCGCCGGCGAAGATCGCGACCGCCGCGGGCTCCGGGATCGGCGGCGGGCAGACCCGGGACAGGCCGGAGAGCTGCGCGGAGATGATCTCCAGCATGCCCAGCGCACCGGCGGGCTTGGTCATGCGCTTCTGGCGCTCCCAGGCCTCGCCGAGCGCCTTGGCGTCCAGCGGGCGGATGTTGGCGATGGTCTCCTGGAGGAGGTCGTGCGGCTCCTCGCCGGGCAGGGCGCGGCGGCCGTACGTCTCCTCGTGGACGACCCACGCCAGCGGGCGGCGCTTGGACCAGCCCGCCTGCATCAGTTCGGGTTCCTCGGGGAACTCGTCGACGTAGCCGACGCAGAGGTACGCGACCACTTCGAGGTGCTCGGGGAGGCCCAGCGTGCGGACCATCTCGCGCTCGTCGAAGAAGCTGACCCAGCCCACGCCGAGGCCTTCGGCCCGGGCCGCGAGCCAGAGGTTCTCGACCGCGAGCGCCGAGGAGTACGGGGCCATCTGCGGCTGCGTGTAGCGGCCGAGGGTGTGGCGGCCCCCGCGGGTCGGGTCGGCCGTCACCACGATGTTGACCGGGGTGTCGAGGATCGCCTCGATCTTCAGTTCCTTGAACTGCTTCGCCCGCGCCTTGGGCAGCGACTTGGCGTAGGCCTCGCGCTGGCGCTCGGCCAGTTCGTGCATCGTCTGCCGGGTCTCGGCGGAGCGGATGACGACGAAGTCCCAGGGCTGCGAGTGGCCGACGCTCGGGGCCGTGTGGGCGGCCTCCAGGACGCGGAGCAGCACCTCGTGCGGGATCGGGTCGGAGCGGAAGCCGTTGCGGATGTCGCGGCGCTCGCGCATGACCCGGAGGACCGCTTCGCGCTCGGCGTCGTCGTACCCCGGGGCCGGGGCGGACTCCGGGGAGGGGGTGGGCTCCTGGTCCTCTTCCTGCGCGGTCGCGGGGGCGGCCTCGGCCTCGGGTGCGGGAGCGGCATCGAGGTCGGGGGCCGCGTCGGGGTTCGGGGCCGCGTCGACGTCCGGGGCCGCCGTGGCCTCCGGCTCCGTGTCGGCGGCGACCTCGGCGGTCTCCGGCTCGGTGTCGGGCGTCGCCACGTCGGCCGCGAGCGGCTCGGGGGTCTCCGTGGGCTCCTCGGCCGCTGCGGGCTCCGCCTCCGCCGGTGCGGGCTCGGGGGTCTCCTCCGCCACCAGCGGGAGCTCCTCGGCGGCCACCTCTACGGGGGCCTCCTCAGGTGCGCCGATCGCCTCGGCTTCGGGCTCCGTCGGCTCCTCGGGCGTCTCCGGCCGCGGCTCCGTCTCCGGGGCCTGCTCCGCTTCCCGTACGGGCTCCGGGGCGGCTTCCGCCTCCGGCTCTCGCGGTGCGGGGACGGTGGCCTCGGGGGCTACGGCCTCGGCGGCCGGGGGCTCGGTGGGCTCCGCCACGGGCTCCGGGGCGGTCTCCACCGGGGCCGTCTCCACCGGCGTGGCCGGCACGGGCTCCGTCGGCTCCTGCTGCTCGGGGGCCTCAACCGGTTCGGCCTCCGGGGTCTGCGGGGCCTGGACCGGGGCCAGGTGCGGGGTCGTCGGGACCGAGCCCTCGACCTGCACGAACTGGCCGTTCGGCGGGACGACCGTTTCCGCGGGGGCCGACTGTGCCACCGGCTCCTGCGGCTGCGCGGCCCACGGCTCCGCGCCCTGCGGCGCGAGCTGCTGGTCCTGCGCGATGTCGAAGTACTCGGGGCCGGTGGTCGGCGGGCCCGGGTCGCGTACCGGCACGGGTGCGGGGCCGGTGGCCACGAGCGGCTCGGGTACGGGGACCGGGGCGGGCTGCGGGGCCGGCGCGGCGGCCGGGCCGCGGTCGGCCAGCGAGAGGACGACCCCTCCGGCCTCGGGCACGGGCGGACCCATGTGCAGCGGGCGGCGGGCCGGGCCGGGCGCGGGCGCCGGGGCGGGCGGGGGCACGCGGACGCCGCCGAGGTCGACGGAGCCGGTGTCGCGGCCGGCGGCCTCGTGGGCGCCGGTGTCGAGGATGCCGGGCTCGTAGCCGTGGTCGGTGACGACCTGCTCCTGCGGGGGCACGGGAACGCCGTGCGCCGGAGTACCGGCGAGCGGGACGCCGTGCGCGGGGGTACCGGTGAGCGGGACGCCGTGCGCGGGGGTACCGGCGAACTGCTCGGCCGGGATTCCGTGCGCCGGAGTGCCCGCGAGCGGGACGCCGTGCGCCGGGGTGCCCATGGGCTGCGCGAGCGGGACGCCCTGCGGCGGGGTCTGCGTCTGCGGGGCCGTCAGCACGTCGGCCAGCGCCACGGCGTCGAGCGGTGCCGTCAGCGGGTCCGGCAGGGGCGCGGCGAGCGGGTCGCCCAGCGGAGGCTGCCCCTCGGGGTGCGGTACGCCCTGCTGAGGGGCCGCCTGGTTCGGGACCACCGGCGGGGGCGGTACGGCGACCGGCGGCGCGGGCGCGACGCCCGGCGGGTGCTCGCTCCAGGCACCCTGGGCGCCCGGCATCAGCAGCAGGTCGTCGTCCTCTGTGGTGTGACCGGAGGGGTCCAGGAAGGTGTACGCGCCCGGAGCGGGGATGCCCGGCTGCTCGACCATGCCTGAGTTCTCCGGCAGTCCCTCGCCCGGGACCTGGCCGGTGTCCGTCATGCGTACCCCTCGCCCATCGCTTGTTCCTTCAGACCTGCGCCCGTCGACAACAACGAGCGCGTGCGCCGCGCGGCACGAAGAACACGCGGACACCCACACATTGTCGCGGCCCCCGGCCTTCGTGGCAGGGAGATTCGCCACGGTGCGCTGTGGACTGCGCCACGTCGCGCCGTCCCCCCTTGTCACGTACCACGTCAGCGGCACGAAGCGGCCACCCGATCCGGACATTGCCGAACGAATCGCCGAACATCCGGATGCGGTACAACAATCGGCCAGCCTACCCGGCTCCGGGGGGCCTCACGGTCGGGGGTGGGGTCGCCCCCGACGGGGCTACGCGGAGTTCGCCCTGCGTCCGGACAGCAGGAACACGACGGAACGCTCGCGTTCCGACCAGTCGGCCGGGTCGAGACCGACGGTCTGGAGGAGGAGGCTCTCGACCGTGTAGCCGCCGCCCGCGAGGGCGGCGCCGATCGCCTCGGCCTCGTCGCGGGTGGAGGCGTGGGCGACGATCCGTTCCGGTCGCCGGTCGGTGCAGGCCGTGACGACGGGGACGCCGCCCGCCGCGATCCGTACGACATCCGGTTCGGGCAGGTTCTCCAGGACGCGCGGGGCCCTGCCCGGGACGGTCTGGAGGGGTACGCCGTGGCGGCGGGCGGCCTGCTCGGTGCGGGCGCAGGCGGCCGGGTCGGCGTCCACCGCGATGACGGCGGCGCCGAAGCGGGCGGCCTCGACGGCGAAGGCGCCGCCCGCGCAGCCGATGTCCCAGACGAGGTCTCCGCTGCGGGGGCCGAGGCGGGCGAGCTGGGCGGCGCGGAGCGACGGATCCTCGCCGGTGCCGGTCCGTCCGACCTCGTGCCCGTACTCCTCCATGGGCAGGCCCCAGCCCCGTACGGACCGGGCCGCCGTGTCCTGGCCGGCCAGCCAGGGGGTGCCGGGGGTGCCGCCGGTGGTGCCGCCGCCGATGACGAGGACGACATTGGGGTCGCGCCAGCTGTGGTCGGCGGCCTTGTCGGAGGTGAGGACGGACACCTGTTCGCGGTCGGTGCCGAGCTCCTCGCAGACGACGAAGGTGCGGTGGACCCCTTCGAGGAGGAGGGCGAGTTCGGCGGGTCCCGCACCGGGCGAGGTGAGGACGGCGACCTTGGGGTGGGCGCGGCAGACGTTGACGGCGCGGCGCAGGGTGCGCTGGTGGGCGACGACGATCCGGGCGTCCTCCCAGGGCATGCCGGCGCGCGCGAAGGCGGCGGCGACCGAGGAGACGGCGGGGACGACCTCGACTTCGAGGCCGTGCTCGGGGGCGCGCAGGGTGCGGACGACGCCGAAGAAGCCGGGGTCGCCGTCGGCGAGGACGACGGCGGTGCCGCGGTGGCCGGCGATGCGGCGGGCGGCGAGGTCGACACTGCCGAGGCGGATGCGTTCGGCGGTGGGCGGCACCTCGGGCAGCGCCAGGTGGTGGGCGGCGCCGGCCACCAGGGTGGCGGCGGAGAGCGCGGACCGGGCCGCCGCGGTGAGGGGCGAACCGTCCCAGCCGATCACGGTGACGCGGTCGGCCATCGTCGTCGTCTCCTGGTGTCGTCGCAGGTCGGGAGGTGTGCCGAGCGTACCCCGCGCGGGCCGTCGGGGCTCAGCTCCAGTCGGTGAAGGAGGAGTATCCGGCCTCGGCCATCTGGTCGGCGACGCCGTCGAGGTCCTCGGGGAGGAGGCCCCAGACGATGAAGTCGGTGCGCAGATCGGTCCAGCTGCCGTCCTCGGTGCGGGTGCGGGCTATGCAGGCGTTGCGCAGGACGCCTTCGCTGATGCAGCCGATCTTCTGGGCCACCTGCTGGGAGGCGGTGTTGTCGGCGGCCGTGCGGAGTTCCAGACGTTCGAACCCCTGGTCGCCGAAGAGCCACTGGGCGGTGGCGAGGGAGGCCTCGGAGGCGTACCCCTCGCCGCGTGCCCAGGGGGCGATGATGTAGGAGATCTCGGTGGTGCGGACCCGCCAGTCGGTCCTGCTCAGCTGGATGACGCCGACGAGGCGCTGGGTGAGGAACTCGGTCACGGCGAGGTCGATGCCCCGGCCCGCGGCGCGTTCGGCGGGAGCGTACTCGGTGATCCACCGGTGGGCCGCGGCCTCGGTGTAGGGCTGGGGCACCGCGGTCCAGGCGGCCACGAGTTCGTCGTTCATCATCTCGGCGAGGGCGGGGGCGTCCGCCTCTTCGAGCGCGCGCAGCACCAACCGGTCCGTGTTGATGGAGATGTCCGGAAAGGTGGTAGTCATGCGCAGCTCCATGCCGTGGACCGTCCGAATCGACCGTGAACGCACAGCATGCAGCATGCTGCCGCCGTCACGCATGGCCGGGTGGGGTGTCGGGCGGGGGTGCGGCGAAGGCCCCGCGCACCGGACGGGATGCGGGGGCCTTCTGCCCAAGGACTGTACGGGGGAACCGGTCTGACGGTCCCTCGGCCGGTGGCCCTCGTCGGGGGCTGTTACTTGACGGCGCCGAAGGCCGGGATGATCGAGCCCTTGTAGGTGTCCTCGATGTACTTCTTCACCTCGGGCGAGTTGAGGAGCTTCGCGAGCTTCTGCACGCGCGCGTCCTTCTCGTTGCCCTCCTTGACGGCGAGGAAGTTGGCGTACGGGTTGCCCTCGGCCTTCTCCAGGGCCAGGGCGTCCTTCGCCGGCTCCAGCTTGGCCTCGATGGCGAAGTTGCCGTTGATGACGGCGGCGTCCACGTCGTTCAGGGCGCGGGGCACGGTGGCGGCCTCCAGCTCCTTGAACTCCAGGCCCTTCTTGTCGGTGATGTCGGAGATCTTGGCGTTGGTGCCGACACCGGGCTTGATCGTGATCAGGCCGTTGTCGGCGAGCAGCTGGAGGGCACGGCCGCCGTTGGTGGTGTCGTTGGGGACGGCGATGGTCTGGCCCGCCTTGATGTCCTTCAGCGACTTGAGGTTCTTGGAGTAGAGGCCCAGCGGCTCCAGGTGGACGTTGACCACCGGGACGATGTGGGTGTTGTTCTTCTTGTTGAAGTCGTCGAGGTACGGCTTGTGCTGGAAGAAGTTGGCGTCGACCTGGCCGGTCTCGGTGGCGGTGTTCGGCAGGATGTAGTCCGTGAACTCCTTCACCTCCAGCTTCAGGCCGGCCTTCTCGGCCAGGTTGTCCTTGACGTAGTTGAGGATGTCGGCGTGCGGCGTGGGGGACGCGGCGACGACGAGGGCCTTGTCGGCGTCTCCGGAGCCGGCCGCCTTGGAGGACGGGTCCGAGGAGGTGCCGCAGGCGGTGAGGCCGAGGGCGAGGGCGGCGGTGGCGGCGATGCCGGCGGTGAGCTTGATGTTCTTACGCACGAAGAGTGCCTCTTTCAGGTGGAGCGGTGGACGCCTGGACAACAAGTCCGGGCTGTTCTTCGAAGGACGAAGTCTGGGGTGGCCGGGGGGCGTTACGCGGTACGCCCCCGGCGGGCGAGGAGTCGTACGACCCCGTCGCCGATGAGCTGGACGACGGTCACGATCAGGACCAGGACGACCACGGTGACCAGCATGAACGTGGTGTCGAAGCGCTGGTAGCCGTAGGTGACGGCCTTGGATCCGAGGCCTTCGCCGCCGACCGCGCCGGCCATCGCCGAGTAGCCGATGAGGACGATGACCGTGGTGGTGACGCCCGAGATCAGCGAGGGCAGGGCCTGCGGGAGCAGCACCTTGCGGACGATGGTGGGGATGCCGCCGCCCATGGCCTGGACGGCCTCGACGAGTCCGTGGTCGACCTCGCGGACCGAGGTCTCGACGAGCCGGGCGAAGAAGGGGATGGCGCCGATGGCGAGCGGCACGATCATCGCGGTCGGGCCGATGAAGGTGCCGACGACGAAGGTGGTGAAGGGGATCAGGGCGATCAGCAGGATGATGAAGGGCAGCGAACGCCCGACGTTCACGATCGCACCGACGATCTTGTTCACCGGCCGGTTCTGCAGCAGTCCGCCCTTGTCCGTGAGGACCAGGAGGATGCCGAGCGGCAGGCCGCCGAGCACGGTGACGACGGTGGCCCACAGGACCATGTAGAGCGTGTCGACGGTGCCCTGCTCCAGCAGGGGCTGCATCTCGGACCAGGTCACTTGGCACCTTCCTTCACCAGCACGGGCGCGGTGGCCGGCTCCTGCGATTCCTCTTCGACGACCTCGACCTGGAGGCCCTGCTCGCGCAGGAAGCCGACCGGGACGACGTTGTCCTCGTACCGTCCGGGCAGCTCGATCCGCATCCGGCCGATCTGCTTGCCGCCGACCGTGTCCATCGCCGCCCCGAGGATCGAGATGTCGATGTTGTACGTGCGGGAGAGCTGCGAGATGACCGGCTGGGTCGCGGAGTCACCGTGGAAGGTGACGTCGACGACGGTGCGGTCGGGGCCGGTGTGCGATCCGCTGACCGGGAAGAGTTCGGCCGCCAGCTGGGAGCCGGGGGTGGCCAGCAATTCGCCGACGGTGCCGGACTCGACGACGCGGCCGTGCTGCATCAGCGCGGCGGAGTCGCAGATGGTCTTCACGACGTCCATCTCGTGGGTGATGAGGAGGACGGTGAGGCCGAGCTGCTGGTTGAGGTCGCGCAGCAGCTGGAGGATGGAGCGGGTGGTCTCCGGGTCGAGTGCGCTGGTGGCCTCGTCGGAGAGCAGGACCTTGGGCTCGCCGGCGAGGGCGCGGGCGATGCCCACACGCTGCTTCTGGCCGCCGGAGAGCTGGCCGGGGTAGGACTTCGCCTTGTCGGCGAGGCCGACCAGGTCGAGGAGTTCCAGGGCCCGGCGGGAGCGCTCGGCGCCGGAGACGCCGAGGATCTCCAGGGGAAGTTCGATGTTGTCCTTCACGGTGCGGGAGGACAGCAGGTTGAAGTGCTGGAAGACCATGCCGATGCTGCTGCGCGCCCGGCGCAGGTCCCGGCCCGCGCGGCGGCCCCTGCCGGCGAGGGCGGTGAGGTCGAGGCCGTCGACGGTCACCGTGCCGGAGGTGGGGCGCTCCAGGAGGTTGACGCAGCGGATGAGCGAGGACTTGCCGGCGCCGCTCTGGCCGATCACGCCGAAGACCTCGCCCTCGCGGACGTGGAGGTCGACGCCGTCCAGAGCGGTGACCTGCCGGCCGCGCGACTCATAGACCTTGGTCAGGCCCGAAGTGGTGATCACAGGGGGTTTCCGTCACTGTCGAGTGCGCGACGCGGGGTCCGTCGTGCACGGGGCATTCGTCGATTCGGACAGTCAGGCGCACGGAAGCCGCTCCGGCGGGTGACCGGGGTTCGGCGGGGTGCGCGGGGCAGGCACGGTCCGTCGCCGGAAGGCGGGCGGATCGGCGCGGCCGTCGGTCCCGCTTCGGGGCGCGGGACTCAGGCGGGGGCCCTCAGAAGGCGCACATTCGACACATACAACGAGCACCGGGCGTCGTGATCGCCTCGGTCGCAAGGGTGCGGCTGCTCGTCGTGGTCATGGGTGCAAGTAAACCATGCGCAGGTGCGAACGAAACGGGGCTGTCCGAATAGCGGACGTCATTGAGACATTAGGCGGACGGTGTGGAGGCGAGGGTTCCGGTCCGCTCTCCCGGTGTGGCCTGCGGGGAAGGGGCCGGTGGATCGGGTGGCCCGCGGGGGTACGAGGGGGCGGGTGCGGGGGCGGGTTGTGGCCAAGGCCACCTTCGGGGCCACGGGGCGCCGGGAGGGGCGGGGGTGGAGCGGCGCGAGGCACGGGGCCGCAGCAGGGGGCGGGCGCATCCGGCCGTCCGGACCGTAATACCCTCGGGCGCATGCTTGACGTCCTGACGGTCGCGGTCTCCGTGGCCGCGCTCGCCCTCGCCGCCTGGTGCGGCTTCGCCGCCTTCCGCGACCAGCCGACCAAGGACTGGCACTTCATCGGCATGGCCGTGGTGACCTTCCTCGTC
Source organism: Streptomyces sp. NPDC001728 (assembly GCF_040297565.1). Classification (NCBI taxonomy): domain Bacteria; kingdom Bacillati; phylum Actinomycetota; class Actinomycetes; order Kitasatosporales; family Streptomycetaceae; genus Streptomyces; species Streptomyces sp. NPDC001728. The sequence continues at coordinate 272,934 of NZ_JBEOZK010000005.1, read as the reverse complement.
GTGGTCCAGCTGATCGTCGGGATCGTGCAGCTGGCGCGCGGCGAGAAGGCCGAGGAGGGAGCGACGATCTTCGTCGCCTATCTGATCGGGGCGCTGTGCGCGGTGCCCATCGCCGGATTCATGTCGCTCGCGGAGCGCAGCCGGTGGGGTTCGGCCACGGTGGCCGCCGGCGCGGTCGTCCTCGCCGTGCTCGAAGTGCGTCTCTACGACATCTGGACGGTGGGCTGAGCATGACCGGGACGCAGGAGACGCAGGAGACGCAGGAGAAGGCCGCGCCGGGCGGGAAGACCCGGCTCGTCACGGGCCCCGGCATGCTGCTGGTCTGGCTGTACGGAGTGATGTCGGTCGGCGCGGTCTCGCGCTCGATCTACCAGATCGCCTCCGAGTTCGACCGGGCGCCGCTGGCGTACTCCCTGTCGGCGGTGGCGGCGGTCGTCTACGTCTTCATCACGTACACGCTGGTGCGCGGCGGCGAGAAGGCCCGCAGGGCGGCGCTGGTGTGCTGCGCCGCCGAGCTCGTGGGCGTGCTGATCGTCGGGACCTGGACGCTGGTGGAGCCGTCCGCCTTCCCGGACGCGACGGTCTGGTCGGACTTCGGCTACGGCTACCTCTTCATCCCGGTGCTGCTGCCGCTGACCGGCATCTGGTGGCTGCGCCGGTCGCGCACCGAGGCCCAGGCCGCCTGAGTCAGGCGGCCTTCTCCAGGGTCACCAGGGTGAGCCCGGGGCCCAGTTCGCGGGTGGCGACCTGGGCGTACCCCTTGCTGCGGTAGAGGCGGAGGTTGCCCTCGCTGCGGTGGCCGGTGAAGAGCTGGAAGCGCTTCGCGGACGCCGTCGAAACCGGGGTTGCTTCGGCGAAGTGGCGCTCGATGCCGTCGAGGAGCCGGCCGCCGAGACCGTGCCGCCGCATGCGGGGGTGCACGATCAGCTTGGCGATCCGTACCGTGCCGTCCTCGTCGATGCCGGCCCTCACGGAGGCCACGACCTCGTCACCGAGCCGGGCCACGAGCCCGTGTCCCTCGTCCAGTTCGGCACGCAGGGCGTCGAGCGACTGGGTGAGCGGTTCGATGGACCAGTTCCCGTACAGCTCCGCCTCGCTCTGGTAGCAGAGGTACTGCAGCTTCAGGATGTGCTCCGCGTCCCGCACGTCCGCTGCTGAGATGGTCACGCTCAGGCCCATGTGTGCACGCCTCCCGCTCATCTGGTCGATCATCGGTTTACCGCACCCTTCCCCGTCGGCCGGGGGCGGGAACCTCTGCAGCCAGCATTCTGCGCAGGCATCCCAGGCAACGGGAACGCATCGGCCCCAGACTGCCCTGTGAGATACCCAACTCTCCTGCGATTTCCCGGTAGGTGGGGTCCTCGGGGTCGAGCATCGCGGTCAGCACCCGGGGGCAGCGGCCCGGCGTCCGGGTGACGGCGTCGCGCAGGTCGCGGCGGCCCTCGTCGACCATCAGGGAGAGTTCCGGGGAGCCGTGGGGCTCGGCGCCGACCGGCTCGTGGACGGGCTCGTCGCGGTACGGGCGCTCGCGGTCGCTGGTCCGGCGGGCCCGGCGGGCCTCGGCCCTGACGGCCCGGCGCAGCCATTCGGCGGGCCGCTCGGGGGCGGCGCCGGTCTCCCGGAGCTGTTCGAGGAGGCGGAGCCAGACGGCCTGTTCGAGGTCGCCCGGATCGACGCCGGCGGCCGGCGCCTCGGCGTCGGACTCTGCGGCGAGCAGCGGCGCGAGGGCGGCGAGGAGTCCGGGGGCGGTCTCCTGGACGGGCGCTGGGGCGGGGGCGGTACCGGGGGTGGTCATGACCGGCACGATGGCGGGGTACACGGGCGTGGTTGCGGTACGGGGTTCAAACCACCCGGGAGGGGGGTGTGCGGGCCCCGTCGTCGGGCCCGCACACGGCCGGAGCGTCATCCCGCTCCGTCGCCCCGCCGCCGTCGTCGCGGTCGGTCAGCCGCGGGTGTCGAGGTCCGCGGCGGCGAGCAGCGCGGTGTCCGGGTTGTCGGCGAAGATGCCGTCGATGCCCGTCTCCAGATACCGCTTCAGGGAGCCGAAGGCGTCGCCGTACGCCGTCGGGTCCGTGCCCCGGCGGAAGTCCGCGGGCAGGAAGCTGTTCTCGTTGCGGTGGGTGTACGGGTGGAGGATCAGGCCCTCCGCGTGCGCGTCCCGGACCAGGGTCGTCGGGTCGCCGAGCCGGCCGCTCGCGTCCTTGGGGATGACCAGGTCGAGGGTGGGCCCGATGCCCCGGGCGTACGAGGCGATCCAGCGCAGGCCCTTGGGCGTGACCAGGTCGGCGACCGTGCGCGGGTCCCCCGCCTGGACGAAGTCCCAGGGGCGGCTGCTCGCGCCGGAGAGCAGGACCACGCCGGGCGCGTCCACCAGCTTCGCGAGCCGCTGGATGCTGCTCGGCTCGAAGGACTGGAGGAAGACCGGGGAGTTCGCGCGGTGGCGACCGTAGCGGCGGAGCTGCTTGGCGAGCCGCTCCTCCAGACCGAGGCCGAGGGAGCGGAAGTACGTGGGGTGCTTGGTCTCGACGTGCAGCCAGACCTCGCGGCCCCGGCGGCGGCCCTCGTCCTCGGCCCAGCGCAGCACCTCCTCGAAGGTGGGGACGGTCCAGCGGCCGTCGTACAGGGTGTTCTCCTGGCGGGTGCCCGGGATGCGCTCCTTGGCCCGCAGGGTCTTGAGCTCGGCGAGCGTGAAGTCCTCGGTGAACCACCCGGTGAGGGTGGTGCCGTCGATGCTCTTGGTGGTCTTCCGGGAAGCGAACTCGGGGTGGTCGGCGACGTCGGTGGTGCCGGAGATGTCGTTCTCGTGGCGGCAGACCAGGTGCCCGTCCTTGGTGGGGACGAGGTCCTGCTCGATGACGTGGGCGCCGAGGTCGAGGGCGAGCTGGTACGAGCCGAGGGTGTGCTCGGGCCGGTAGCCGCTGGCGCCGCGGTGGCCGATGACGGTGGGGACCGGGAGGGAGCGGTAGCCGCGGCCGTGGCCGTGCGTCGCCGCGCCGCCGGTCCGCGGGTCCGCGGCCTGGGCCGTGCCCGTACCGGCCGCGAGGGCCGTGGAGGCGCCGAGGACGGTGGCGCCCGCCGCTCCGAGAACCGTCCGCCGCGCCGGGGTCCGGCGTTCGCCCTGGGTCATGAAGTGTCCTCCTGTGTGGTGTCCCGCACCTGTCGACGGGTGCCCCCGACGCTAGGCACCAAGGCCCTACGGGTGGCAGACCTCGGCCGAACATGGCGGAAACACACGTCAACACTGCGTATCCACTCGGTGAACCCGATGTGCGCATGGCGGTGACCCGCGAGTATCGTCCTCAGCTGCACCGTCAGCTCGACTGACCCGCGTCCCACCGGAGGAACCGTTGTCCCGTCTCGCGATCATCAAGGCAGTGCTCGGGCCGGTCATGCGCCTGATGTTCCGCCCCCGCGTGGAGGGCGCCGAGAACATTCCGGGGACCGGTCCCGTCATCCTCGCGGGCAACCACCTGACCTTCATCGACTCGATGATCATGCCGATCTGCCTGGACCGTCCGGTCTATTTCATCGGCAAGGACGAGTACGTGACGGGCAAGGGCATCAAGGGCCGGGCGATGGCCTGGTTCTTCACCAGCGTCGGCATGATCCCGGTGGACCGGGACGGTGGCCGCGGCGGTGTCGCGGCGCTGATGACCGGCCGCCGGGTGCTGGAGGAGGGGAAGATCTTCTCGATCTACCCGGAGGGCACCCGCTCCCCCGACGGCCGGCTGTACCGGGGCCGTACGGGCATCGCGCGGCTGACCCTGATGACGGGCGCGCCGGTGATCCCGTTCGCGATGATCGGCACCGACAAGATCCAGCCGGGCGGGTCGGGCTTCCCGCGTCCGGGCCGGGTGACGGTCCGCTTCGGCGAGGCGATGGAGTTCTCGCGGTACGACGGGATGGACCGCGACCGCTATGTGCTGCGGGCGGTGACGGATTCGGTGATGGCCGAGGTCATGCGGCTCTCGGGGCAGGAGTACGTGGACATGTACGCCACGAAGGCGAAGGCCGCGTAGCGCCGTACACGTGTGAAGGTGCCCCGTACGGTCTGGCGGCTGTACGGGGCACCTTCGTGTTTCCGGTCGTGTTCCCGGGGCGTCAGTGCTCGACGCCGTCCTCCAGCTTCTGGCCCTTGAGAAGGAACCAGGCGGCGACCGCCGTGGCCAGGAGGACCGCCGCGCCGACGCCGGCCGCGATCCGCAGACCGTCGACGAACGCCTCCTGGGCGGCCGACATCAGGGCCGTCGCGGTGTCCGGTGCCAGGGCGCCGGAGGCCTCGGCCGCACCGCCGAGCGACTCGTGGGCGGCTGACGCGATGTCGGACGGGACACCGGCCGGGGTGGTGAAGCCCCGGTAGACTCCGGTCACGATCGAGCCGAGGACGGCGATGCCGAGCGCGGCACCCAGTTCGTAGGCGGTCTCGGAGACCGCCGAGGCGGAACCGGCCTGTTCCTTCGGGACGCTGGAGAGGATCACGTCGGCGGTGACGGTGAACGCGAAGCCCGCGCCCACACCGACGACGAGCAGGGCGGCACCGAGCAGCGGGTAGCCGGTGTGCTGGTCGATCGTCGTCAGGGCGGCCAGGGAGAGGCCGACCGCCGCGAGACCGCCGGCCACCACGGACCGTACGGAGAAGCGCCGGGCCACGAGACCCGCGATCAGACCGGCCGTGACCGCGCCGACGGCGGCGGGGAGTTCGGCGAGACCGGCCTCCAGCGGCTGGCGGCCCTGGACCAGCTGGAAGAACTGGGACAGGAAGAACACCAGGCCGGAGAGGCCCAGGATCGTCAGCAGGTCGGCGAGCACGGCGCCCGAGAACCCGCGGTGGCGGAACAGTCGCATGTCCAGGAGCGGCGTGGGCAGGGTCAGCTGCCTGCGGACGAACCAGGTCAGGGCGCCCACGCCGACGAGCGCGGCGAGGCCGACATCGAGCGACGGGCCCTTGGAGGCCAGTTCCTTGATCGCGTAGACGATGCCGATCATGCCGACGAGGGAGAGCAGCACGCTGGGCACGTCCCAGGGGCCCTGGGTCGGGTTCTTGGACTCGGGGATCAGCTTGATGCCGACGACCACGAGGACGGCCATGACGGGCAGGTTGATCAGGAAGACCGAGCCCCACCAGAAGTGCTCGAGGAGGAATCCGCCGACGACCGGACCGACGGCGGCGCCGGCCGAGGCCATGGCACCCCAGATGCCGATGGCGAGGCTGCGCTCGCGCGGGTCGTGGAAGAGGTTCCGGATGAGCGCCAGGGTGGACGGCATCAGGGTGGCACCGGCGACACCGAGCAGCGCGCGGGCCGCGATCATCATCTCGGGGCTGGTGGCGTAGGCGTTCAGCACGGAGACGGCACCGAAGGCGGTGGCGCCGATGAGCAGCAGCTTCTTGCGGCCGATGCGGTCGCCGAGGCTGCCCATGGAGACCAGGAGTCCGGCGATGACGAAGGAGTAGACGTCGCCGATCCAGAGGAGCTGGGTGCCGGTGGGCTTGAGGTCCTCGGAGAGGAAGGGGGTGGCGAGTCCGAGCACCGTGGCGTCGACCGCCACGAGGAGGACGGCGAGAACGAGGACGGACAGGGCGAGCCACCGGCCGGGGCCGCCGCGCACGCCCTCGGTATGTCCGGTGTTCCTGACGGTGGTGGTGGTCACTTCTCCACGCTCCTGCGCGCTCCGCCGAGCAGCAGCTCGGCGATCATGTACTGGAAGTCCTTGGCGGCGACCCGGCCGTCCTGCACGGCCCAGGCGCCGGAACCGATGAGCCCGTAGAGGGCCTCGGTGAGCCAGGCGGGGGTCAGATCGATCCGGAAGACGCCTTCTTCCTGGCCACGCCGGAAGAGGGCGGAGACCCGGGCGTCGAGGCGTTCCCAGCCGTCGTTCTGCTGGTCGCCCTCGAAGAGCTGGTTCTCGGTCACGAGGAACGAGAGCAGCGGTGCGACGGGCTCGACCTCGGCGACGAGCCGTCGTACGGCCTCGTCGGCGGGTCCTTCGCCGGTGCGGGCCCGTTCGTGGGCCGCCTCCAGCTCCTGGAGGCCGAGCTCTTCGAGCGCCCGCACCAGGGCGTCCCGCCCGGCGAAGTGCCGGTGCAGCGTGGCCCGGCCGATCCCCGCGGCGCGGGCGACCTCGTCCATGGTGGCGGTCGCCTTGCGGGTGAGCAGGGCGGCGGCGGCACGGAGCACCTGGATGCGATCGACTGACATGAGACGACCATACATCGAATGAGACATGAATGTCTCATTCGATAATCAGATGCCTCACCGGAGGCGGGAGCGGGATGCTGTGATCATGACGAAGCCACTGCTGCTGATAGACGTCGACGGACCTCTGAATCCGTATGCGGCGCAGCGCGAGCGGCGCCCCGAGGGGTACGCGACGCACCGGATGCGGCCGGGCGGATGGTTCGGGACGAAGCCGCTGCGGGTCTGGCTGAATCCGGGCCACGGGGGTGAGCTGCTCGCGCTGGCGGAGGCGTACGAGCTGGTGTGGGCGACCACCTGGAAGGGCGAGGCGAACGACTGGATCGGGCCTCGTCTCGGACTGCCCGAGCTGCCGTTCATCGACTGGCCCCAGATGCACGGAAAGGCCCCTCGCGGGACCTTCTGGAAGACGCGGCACATCCTGGAGTACGCGGCCGGGCGGCCGTTCGCCTGGGTCGACGACGACATCACCTCGTACGACCACGAGTACGTGGAACGGAACCACCGCGCCGCCGCCCTGCTCCTGCACGTCGACCCCCGGATCGGGCTGATCCGGCCGGACTTCGACGCGCTCGCGGAGTGGGCGGCGGCGCTGTGAACTGCTGAGCGGGCCTGGCGGGCGGGCCGAGGCGGCCCGCCGGGCGCTACTTCTTGGCGGTGGCCCAGGCGTGCTGGATCACCAGGTCCGCCTTGACCTCGACCAGCTGGGTGGCGACCGCCGAGGGGGCGGTGCCGCCCCGGCCGTCGCGGGAGGCGAGGGCGCCGGGGACGTTGAGGACCGTGCGGACCTCGGGGGTGAGGTGCTCGGAGATCTTGGCGAACTGCTCGTCCGTCAGCTCGTCCAGCTCCTTGCCCTCGGACTCGGCGACCTTCACACACTCGCCGGCCACCTCGTGCGCCACCCGGAACGGCACGCCCTGCTTGACCAGCCACTCCGCGATGTCCGTCGCGAGCGAGAAGCCGGCCGGGGCCAGCTCCTCCATGCGCTCCCGGTTGACGGTGAGCGTGGCCATCATCCCGGTGAAGGCCGGCAGCAGGATCTCCAGCTGGTCGCAGGAGTCGAAGACCGGCTCCTTGTCCTCCTGGAGGTCGCGGTTGTAGGCGAGCGGGAGCGCCTTGAGGGTGGCGAGCAGGCCGGTGTGGTTGCCGATGAGGCGGCCGGACTTGCCACGGGCCAGCTCGGCGATGTCCGGGTTCTTCTTCTGCGGCATGATCGACGACCCGGTGGAGAAGGCGTCGTGCAGGGTCACGAAGGAGAACTCCTTCGTGTTCCAGATGATGATCTCCTCCGCGATCCGGGAGAGGTTGATCCCGATCATCGCGGTGATGAAGCTGAACTCGGCGACGAAGTCACGGGAGGCCGTGCCGTCGATGGAGTTGCCGACCGAGCCGCGCTCGAAGCCGAGGTCCTTGGCGACCGCCTCCGGGTCGAGCCCGAGGGAGGAGCCGGCGAGGGCACCGGAGCCGTACGGGGAGACCGCCGTCCGGGTGTCCCACTGCCGCAGCCGCTCGGCGTCCCGGGAGAGGGACTGGACGTGGGCGAGGACGTGGTGCGCGAACAGCACGGGCTGGGCGTGCTGGAGGTGCGTACGGCCGGGCATGGCGACGTCCGAGTGGGCCTCCGCGAGACCGACCAGGGCGTCCTGGAGCTCGGCGACGAGGCCGCCGATGATCCGGGCGTGGTCGCGCAGGTACATCTTGAAGAGGGTGGCGACCTGGTCGTTGCGGGACCGGCCGGCGCGCAGCTTGCCGCCGAGGTCCGGACCGAGGCGCTCCAGGAGGCCCCGCTCCAGGGCGGTGTGGACGTCCTCGTCGGCGATGGTGCCGACGAAGGAGCCGTCGGCGACGTCCGCCTCCAGCAGGTCGAGCCCGGCGAGCATCCGGGTCAGCTCGTCCTCGGTGAGCAGCCCCGCCTTGTGCAGCACGCGCGCGTGGGCACGGGAGCCGGCGATGTCGTACGGCGCGAGACGCCAGTCGAAGTGGACCGACGCGGAGAGCTTCGCCAGCGCCTCGGCGGGACCGTCCGCGAACCGTCCGCCCCAGAGCCGGACATCACCGTTGTTGCTGCTCACAGCTACTGCTCCTCCACCTTGCGACCACGTCTCATGCATGAGTATGCAGTCGAGCGCATGATTCGTCAATCCTGACACCGTCGGCCCCGACCACTGAACGAGACGCGCGATCAGGCGGCACGGGCGAGGGTGGAGAATCCGGGCCATGGGAAAGACGTACGAACACATGGACGGACGGCTCCGTGCCTTCATCGAGGCTCAGCCGGTCTTCTTCACGGCCACCGCGCCGCTCGACGGCGACGGTCACGTCAATCTCTCCCCCAAGGGGCGCCGGGGGACGCTCGTGGTGCTCGACGAGCTGACGCTCGCCTATGTCGACTTCGGCGGCAGCAGCGCGGAGACCATCGCGCATCTGCGGGAGCCGGGCAACGGACGCATCACCCTCATGTGGACGGCCTTCTCCGGGCCGCCGACCGTGGTGCGGGTGCACGGGACCGGGGAGGCCGTGCTCCGGGACGATCCCCGCTGGGGCGAGCTCTTCGCGCGGTTCCCGGCCGAGGCCGTGGAGGGACAGGGCAGCGCGCGGGCCATCGTCGTGGTGCGCGCGCGGCGGGTCAGCGACGCGTGCGGATTCGCCGTCCCGCTGATGGAGTACCAGGAGGACCGGTCGATGCACGCCGAGTACTTCAACCGGAAGACGGACGACGAGTTCAACGCGTACTGCGAGCGCAAGGACCACATCGGGACCAGCCTCGACGGTCTGCCCGCGCTGCCCCTCCCGCTGCCGCCGCTGCCCGCCGGCTAGCCGCGCCACGCGCGCGCGTGGCGGGGGCGGGCGCCTCCCGCTCGTCGACGGGCGCGCGGCCCGGGCCTTCCCGCACGTCGACGGGCGCGCGGCCCGGGCCTTCCCGCACGTCGACGGGCGCGGGGCGACCGCCGGTCGGGCCGCCGTGCCGGAAGGGTCAGCGGTCCTTCTGGGCCAGACGCAGCAGGTGGTCGGCCAGGGCCTGGCCGCCCGTGGGGTCACGGCTGATGAGAAGCAAGGTGTCGTCGCCGGCGATCGTGCCGAGGATCGCTTGGAGTTCGGCCTGGTCGATGGCCGACGCGAGGAACTGGGCGGCGCCCGGCGGGGTCCGCAGGACCACCAGGTTGGCGGAGGCCTCGGCGGAGATCAGCAGTTCGCCGGAGAGGCGCCGCATGCGCTCCTCCTTGGCGGACTCGCCGAGCGGTGCCTGCGGGGTGCGGAAGCCGCCCTCGCTGGGCACCGCGTAGATCAGCTCGCCGCCGGTGTTGCGGATCTTGACCGCGCCCAGCTCGTCGAGGTCGCGGGAGAGCGTCGCCTGGGTGACGCTCAGCCCGTCGTCCGCGAGGAGCTTGGCGAGCTGGCTCTGCGAGCGCACCGGCTGCCGGTTGAGGATGTCGACGATCCTGCGGTGGCGTGCGGTGCGGGTCTGCGGAACGGACGGCCCGCCGTGCTCGATTTCCTGCGCGTCGGTCATCGTCGTCTCATTCTCCGGTTCGTCCTTGCCCGTTCGCCACGTCGAGGACTCCGGGCAGGGCCCGGAGGAAGGCGTCCGCCTCGGCGTCGGTGAGGACCAGCGGAGGCATGATCCGTACGACATCGGGGGCGGGCGCGTTCACCAGGAGGCCGGCGTCCTGAGCCGCCTGCTGCACCTGCGGTGCGAGGGACTCCGTGAGCACGATACCCAGCAGCAGGCCCGCACCACGGACGTGGGAGACCAGCGGGTGGCCCAGACCCTCGATTCCCTGGCGCAGCCGCTCTCCGACCGCCTTCACGTGGTCGAGGGCCGCGTCGGCGCCGAGGGTGTCCAGTACGGCGAGGCCGGCGGCGCAGGCGATGGGGTTCCCGCCGAAGGTGGTGCCGTGGTGGCCGGGCCCGAACAGGTCCGCGGCCGGGCCGAACGCGACCGTCGCGCCGAGCGGGAGGCCGCCGCCGAGGCCCTTGGCGAGGGTGACGACATCGGGCTCGACGCCCTCGTGGGCCTGGTGCTCGAACCAGTGGCCGCAGCGGCCGATGCCCGTCTGCACCTCGTCGAGTACGAGCAGGGTGCCGGTGGCGCGGGTGATCTCCCGGGCCGCCTTGAGGTAGCCGGGCGGCGGGACGACGACGCCGTTCTCGCCCTGGATGGGCTCGATGACGACGAAGGCGGTGTCCTCGGTGACCGCGGCGCGCAGCGCCTCCGCGTCGCCGTACGGGACGTGGGTGACGTCGCCGGGCAGCGGCAGGAACGGGGTCCGCTTGCCGGGCTGGCCGGTGAGCGCCAGGGAGCCCATGGTCCGGCCGTGGAAGCCGCCCCGGGTGGCGACCATGTGGGAGCGGCCGGTGAGCCGGCCGATCTTGAACGCGGCCTCGTTGGCCTCGGCGCCCGAGTTGCAGAAGAAGACCTTGCCGGGGCGGCCGAAGAGGCCGAGGAGCTTCTCGGCGAGGGCGACGGGCGGCTCGGCGACGAAGAGGTTGGAGACGTGGCCGAGGCTCTGGACCTGCCGGGTGACGGCCTCGACGATCGCCGGGTGGGCGTGGCCGAGGGCGTTGACGGCGATGCCGCCGACGAAGTCGAGGTACTCCTTGCCGTCGGCGTCCCAGACCTTGGCGCCCTCACCGCGGACGAGGGGCAGTTGGGGGGTGCCGTAGTTGTTCATGAGGGAGCCCTGCCACCGCTGGGTCAGCTGCTCGTTGCCGGTGCCGCTCATCAGTCCCCCTGTCCGTCCGGCACGACCATCGTGCCGATGCCCTCGTCGGTGAAGATCTCCAGCAGGATCGAGTGCTGGACCCGGCCGTCGATCACGCGGGCCGTGGTGACCCCGTTCCGTACGGCGTGCAGGCAGCCCTCCATCTTGGGGACCATGCCGCTGGAGAGCTCGGGCAGCAGCTTCTCCAGCTGGCTCGCGGTGAGCCGGCTGATGACCTCGTCGCTGTTCGGCCAGTCCTCGTAGAGGCCCTCGACGTCGGTCAGGACCATCAGGGTCTCGGCGCCCAGCGCCGCAGCGAGTGCCGCAGCCGCCGTATCAGCATTGACGTTGTAGACATGTCCGTCGTCCTGGGAGCGGGCGATGGAGGAGATGACCGGGATGCGGCCGTCCTCCAGGAGCGCCTGGATGGCACCGGTGTCGATGGCGGTGATCTCGCCGACCCGGCCGATGTCGATCTGTTCGCCGCCGATCACGGGACGGTGCCGGGTGGCGGAGATGGTGTGGGCGTCCTCGCCGGTGAGGCCCACGGCGAGCGGGCCGTGCTGGTTGAGGAGCCCGACGAGCTCGCGCTGCACCTGGCCGGCGAGGACCATCCGTACGACGTCCATGGCGTCCTCGGTGGTGACCCGCAGGCCCGCCTTGAACTCGCTGACGATGCCGTGGCGGTCGAGGGCGGCGCTGATCTGGGGGCCGCCGCCGTGGACGACGACCGGCTTGAGGCCGGCCTGGCGCAGGAAGACGACGTCCTGGGCGAAGGCGGCCTTGAGGTCCTCGTCGATCATGGCGTTGCCGCCGAACTTGATGACGACCGTCTTGCCGTTGTGCCGCGTCAGCCAGGGCAGCGCCTCGATGAGGATCTGGGCCTTGGGGAGCGCGGTGTGCTTCCGGGTCGTGCTCTCGGGGTTCCGGGGCTCGCTCATGACGAGTACGCGCTGTTCTCGTGGACGTAGTCGGCGGTGAGGTCGTTCGCCCAGATGACGGCGGACTCGGTGCCGGCGGCGAGGTCGGCGGTGATGCCGACCTCCCGGAAGCGCATGTCGACGAGGTCGCGGTCCTCGCCGACGGAGCCGTTCCTGCACACCCAGACGCCGTTGATGGCGACGTTGAGCGCGTCGGGCTCGAAGGCGGCCTTCGTGGTGCCGATGGCGGACAGGACCCGGCCCCAGTTGGGGTCCTCGCCGTGGATGGCGCACTTGAGGAGGTTGTTGCGGGCGATGGAGCGGCCCACCTCGACGGCGTCGTCCTCGGTGGCCGCGTTGATCACCTCGATACGGATGTCCTTGCTGGCGCCCTCGGCGTCGCCGATGAGCTGGCGGGCGAGGTCGTCGCAGACCTCCCGTACGGCCTCGGTGAACGCGTCCTGCGCCGGGGTGACGCCGGAGGCCCCGGAGGCGAGGAGGAGGACGGTGTCGTTGGTGGACATGCAGCCGTCGGAGTCGACCCGGTCGAAGGTGACGCGGGTGGCGCCCCGGAGGGCGCTGTCCAGGCCCTTGGCGTCGACGTCGGCGTCGGTGGTGAGGACGACGAGCATGGTGGCGAGGCCGGGGGCGAGCATGCCCGCGCCCTTGGCCATGCCGCCGACCGTCCAGCCGCCGTCCTTGGTGACCACGGAGGTCTTGTGGACGGTGTCGGTGGTCTTGATGGCGATGGCGGCCTTCTCGCCGCCGTGCTCGGAGAGCTCGGACGCGGCCTTCTCGACGCCGGGGAGGAGCTTGTCCATGGGGAGCAGGAGGCCGATGAGGCCGGTGGACGCGACGGCGACCTCGCCGGCGCCGACGTCCGCGCCCTGGGCGCTGAGGACCTCGGCGACCTTCTCGGCGGTGGCGTGGGTGTCCTGGAAGCCCTGGGGCCCCGTGCAGGCGTTGGCGCCGCCCGAGTTGAGGACGACGGCGGTGAGCTCGCCGCCGGCCAGGACCTGCTGGGACCAGACGACGGGGGCGGCCTTGACGCGGTTGGAGGTGAAGACTCCCGCGGCGGCGCGGCGGGGCCCGGTGTTGACCACGAGGGCCAGGTCCGGGTTGCCGTTCGACTTGATCCCGGCGGCGATGCCCGCCGCCGTGAATCCCTTCGCTGCGGTGACGCTCACGGAGCGACTCCAATCGTGGAAAGTCCGGTGGCCTCGGGGAGGCCGAGGGCGATGTTCATGCTCTGCACCGCGCCGCCGGCGGTGCCCTTGGTGAGGTTGTCGATGGCGCTGATCGCGATGATCCGGTTCGCCCCGGCGTCATAGGCGACCTGCACCTGAACGGCGTTGGAACCGTAGACGGACGCCGTCGCCGGCCACTGCCCCTCGGGCAGCAGATGGACGAAGGGCTCGTCCGCGAAGGCCTTCTCGTACGCGGTCCGTACGGCCTCGGCGGTGACGCCCGGCTTCGCGGTGGCGGTGCAGGTGGCGAGGATGCCCCGGGGCATCGGCGCCAGGGTCGGCGTGAAGGAGACGGTGACCCGCTCCCCCGCCGGTCCGCTGAGGTTCTGGATCATCTCGGGGGTGTGCCGGTGGCCGCCGCCGACGCCGTACGGCGACATGCTGCCCATGACCTCGCTGCCGAGCAGGTGCGGCTTGGCGGCCTTGCCCGCGCCGGAGGTGCCGGAGGCGGCGACGATCACGGCCTCGGGTTCGGCGAGCCCGTCGGCGTACGCGGGGAAGAGCGCGAGCGAGACGGCGGTGGGGTAGCAGCCGGGCACCGCGACCCGCTTGGCCCCCTCGAGGGCGGCGCGGGCACCGGGAAGTTCGGGAAGGCCGTAGGGCCAGGTGCCGGCGTGCGGGGAGCCGTAGTACGTCTCCCAGTCGGCGGGCTCCTTGAGCCGGAAGTCGGCGCCCATGTCGACGACGAGGACGTCCGGTCCGAGCTGCTCGGCGACGGCGGCGGACTGGCCGTGCGGCAGGGCCAGGAAGACCACGTCATGCCGACGGCCCCGCCCGGCGAGCTCATCGGCGGTGGTGGGCACGAGGACGCGGTCGGCGAGCGGCAGCAGATGGGGCTGAAGCCCCCCGAGCCGCTGCCCGGCGTTGGAGTGGCCGGTCAGGGCGCCGATCTCCACGTGGGGGTGGGCGAGAAGGAGGCGCAGGAGCTCTCCACCCGCGTATCCACTCGCACCGGCCACCGCTACTCGTACCGTCATCGAACACCCTCCTCATCGATGGCATGACTATACGCAAGCATGCAGGTTTATGCAACGAGGTCGGGGGTGGCGGGGCTGGGAGTGGGGCCGGCGGGGCGGGTTCCCCGCGTCGGTGGTCGGCGGGGCTTCGAGGTCTTCCGGGTCCAGGTCGGGCCGTGGGCCTCCGTCGGGGTCTCCTCGTCCGGATTCGCGGGCCGGGTCCGTTCGGCCCACGCCGCCACCGGAGGACCCGCCGCGCCCAGGAGCGCGAAGAACACACCGAGGAGCAGCCAGCCGGTGCGTCCGAGCGCGAGCAGCACTGGCCCTGGGCGCGGTCGGGAGCGAGACCGAAGCCGAGTGCGCATCCACCCGAGGACTCCCCCACATGGCGGCGGCCCCGCCCAGGGCGCCCATGACGACGCCGAGATTGACGAACGTGCGGAGTCCGACCCGGAAGGCGGCGGGACGTTCACCGCCGACTCACGCGATGAGCGCACCGCCCGCGGCGTTGCCCGCCGTCGCGGCCGACCGGTCCAGGGTGGCGACGAGCGCGAAGCAGAGTAGGGCGGCGGCGTCGAAGAGGCCGTTACCGACCCGGCCGGCGAAACCGGCGATGATTCAGAGCTCGCCGCGGACCGGATTCCGGCCCGCCGGGCACCCGCCGCTCGGCCTCCCCATGATCACGCCGGCCAGATGAACGGCGGCCGTTTCCCGGGGTTCGGCTCGGCCCGCGCGGCCCTCAGCCCCTGACGGACTCCGCGATCCGCCGCGCGGCCCGGCCGGGCGTGAGGTGCGTGGTGTCGACGACCTCGGCCTCACCGTGCAGCCAGGTGCGGGCGGCCTCGGCGTAGGGCTGGAGGTGGTGGAGCCGGAACGGGGAGTCGGGGCCGATGACAGTGTCGCCCGCGATACGCCGCCGCAGGGTCTCCTGGTCGGCGTGGAGCACGAAGTGCCGTACCGGAATGCCGTGGCGGGCGAGGCCCGCGCCGATCTCGCGCCAGTACTCCTCGACCAGGACGGTCATCGGCATCACCAGAGTGCCGCCGGTGTAGTCGAGCACGCGGCGGGCCGTCTCGACGACGAGCGGGCGCCACGGCGGCCAGTGCTGGAAGTTGTCCGTCGCGGGCAGCCCCGGCGTGATGTCCATGAGCGTCTCGCCGACCTTCTCGGCGTCGAGGACCCGCGAATCCGGGATCAGGTCCCGTACGAGTGCGGCAGTGGTCGTCTTGCCCACGCCGTGGGTGCCGTTGAGCCATATGATCATGGGCTCGAATCTAGCGTCGGCAGCGGCGGTACGGGGGTGAACGCCTGAGCGGAGGCGGGAGGCGGGGGATCACTCACCACCGCCCCCTTTGCATGACCATGCGAGATGATGCATACTCTTCCTATGTCCAAGGTCCTCACCTCCCTGCCCGCCGGCGAGCGCGTCGGCATCGCCTTCTCCGGCGGCCTCGACACCTCCGTCGCGGTCGCATGGATGCGCGACAAGGGCGCCATCCCGTGCACCTACACCGCCGACATCGGCCAGTACGACGAGCCCGACATCGCCTCGGTGCCCGGCCGCGCCAAGGCCTACGGCGCCGAGATCGCGCGCTTGGTCGACTGCCGCGCCGCGCTGGTCGAGGAGGGTCTTGCCGCACTCACCTGCGGGGCGTTCCATATCCGCTCCGGCGGGCGCGCCTACTTCAACACGACCCCCCTGGGCCGCGCCGTCACCGGCACGCTGCTGGTCCGGGCGATGCTCGAGGACAACGTCCAGATCTGGGGCGACGGCTCGACCTTCAAGGGCAACGACATCGAGCGGTTCTACCGCTACGGCCTCCTCGCCAACCCGCACCTGCGGATCTACAAGCCCTGGCTGGACACGGACTTCGTGACCGAGCTGGGCGGGCGCAAGGAGATGTCGGAGTGGCTCGTCGCCCACGACCTCCCGTACCGCGACAGCACCGAGAAGGCGTACTCCACCGACGCCAACATCTGGGGTGCCACCCACGAGGCGAAGACCCTGGAGCACCTGAACACGGGTGTGGAGACCGTCGAGCCGATCATGGGCGTCCGCTTCTGGGACCCGTCGGTCGAGATCGCCACCGAGGACGTCACGATCGGCTTCGACCAGGGCCGCCCGGTGTCCATCAACGGCAAGGAGTTCTCCTCCCCCGTCGACCTCGTCATGGAGGCCAACGCCATCGGCGGCCGCCACGGCATGGGCATGTCGGACCAGATCGAGAACCGGATCATCGAGGCCAAGAGCCGCGGTATCTACGAGGCCCCCGGCATGGCCCTGCTGCACGCGGCCTACGAGCGGCTGGTCAACGCGATCCACAACGAGGACACCCTCGCCCAGTACCACAACGAGGGACGGCGCCTAGGCCGGCTGATGTACGAGGGCCGGTGGCTGGACCCGCAGGCGCTCATGGTCCGCGAGTCCCTGCAGCGCTGGGTCGGCGCGGCCGTCACCGGCGAGGTGACGCTGCGGCTGCGGCGGGGTGAGGACTACTCGATCCTCGACACCACGGGCCCGGCGTTCAGCTACCACCCGGACAAGCTGTCCATGGAGCGCACCGAGGACTCGGCCTTCGGCCCGTCCGACCGGATCGGCCAGCTCACCATGCGCAACCTGGACATCGCCGACTCGCGCGCCAAGCTGGAGCAGTACGCGGGCCTCGGCCTGATCGGCAGCTCCAACCCGGCCATCGGCGCCGCCCAGGCCGCCGCGACCGGCCTGATCGGCACCATGACCGAGCTGCCCGAGGGCGGTGCCGAGGCCATCGCCTCCCGCGGCGAGGTCTCCGGCGACGACGAGATGCTGGACCGTGCCGCGATGGAATTCGGCACCGACTGACCCACCCCCGTCGAGCCCCCGCTCGACCACCCGCGGAAGCCGGCTCGACGCCCCCGTCGAGCCGGCTTCCGCGCGTCGAAACTCGGGCGCACGGGGGGCCGTCGGCCCTGCATAATGCGCGGGCGCTCCATTGGCGAGCGTGTGAGATCGGCACGGAACGGGGCGGGGCCGGGGGTGGCCCGCCCAAGGGGAGACATCAGGATGACGGGTACGGCAGGGGCGGCAGAGGCCGCTGGGGCCGCGGGTGCGGTCCGGACGGCGGGGCAGGACTGTCCCGAGTGCGGCGCGCACGTGCCAGACGGCGGGCGCTATGTCACCTGGTGCGCGGCGTGCGACTGGAACGTGGACCCCGTGACGCGGGACGAGGAGACGCCGGGGCGCGTCGAACGCCTGCGCCGGCGCCTGGCCCGGCGCGACGGGGAACGGCTCCTCGCGGAGCTCACGGAGGGGACGGACCGGACGGGGCTCGCCGGACGTACGGGGCTCACGGAAGGCGCGGGGGCCTCGGAACGTACGGAACCCTCGGACCGTACGGGGCCTGCGGACCGTACGGGGCCTGCGGACCGTACGGCGTCCGCCGAGCCCGCAGGGGCCCCCGGGCGCCCGGCGCGGCGCGGCCTTGCCGGCCGGCTGGCCACCGGGCTCGCCGTACTGGTACACGGCGTGACCCTCGCCCTGTTCCTGGGCGGGCTGTGGCTGGTCGTCGCATGGTGGGGCCGGGGCTTCCTGCCCGCGCTCGGAGGCATCGCGATCGCGCTCGCCGTCCTGCTGCGCCCCCGGTTCCGCAGCCTCAGGAAGGCCGCGGAGAGCGGGCTCGTGCTGCGTCGGCCGGACGCGCCCCGGCTGTTCGCCCTGCTCGACGAGATCGCGGAGAGCGTCGGTACGACGGGTGTCGTCGCGGTGCTGATCGACGCCGACGCCAACGCGTCCGTCAGCACGTACGGCATACGGCAGCAACGCGTGCTCCGCCTCGGTCTGGGCCTGTGGGAGATCCTGCCCCCGCAGGAACGCGTCGCGCTGCTCGGCCACGAGTTCGGCCACTACGCCCACGGTGACACCCGCCGTTCCCTGCTCGTCGGCAACGCGTTCCGCTCCCTCGACACCTGGCGCTACACGCTCGCCCCCACGCCCGCCGAGAACCTGATGGACACCTTCGTCAATCTCGTGACCGCTCCCCCGAGGCTGCTCGTCGACGGCCTCCTCGTCGTACTGGAGCACCTCACGCTGCGCGAATCGCAGCGTGCCGAGTACCTCGCCGACTCGGCCGCCGCCCGCGCGGCGGGCACCGAGGCGGCGGCCGGGCTGATGGACCGGCTCCTCATCACCGACGGGGTCGTCGGCGAACTCCGCCGGGAGTCCGTGGCGGCGCGCACCCGGCTCGGCGGTGCACGCCGCGAGGACCCGGCCGACGGGCTGTGGGAGCGGCTCGCGGCCCACGCGGCGTCGGTGCCCGAGCGCGAGTACGACCGGCTGCGCCGGGTCGCGGAGCGGCGCGGGCACCAGGTGGACTCCACGCACCCGCCGACCCACCTCCGCCACCGCAGGCTGACGCGGGGCTCGCGGGTCGGGGCCCGGATCGTGCTCGCCCCGGCGCGGACCGAGGAGGTCCATGCGGAGCTGGCCGAGGCGCGCCGGAGCATCGCCAGGGAGCTCGTACGGGGCTGAGCCGTCGCCCCCTCTGTCACATCGCCCAGTGCCCCCGCGTCAACACCGTGACGGATTCGACGAGGAGTGGGGCGCCATGCACGACGACACCTTTCTGACGGCGCTGACCGGGCGCTTCGACGCCCACGAGGAACACTTGCGGAACGTGGCCCTGCGGATCACGGGCTCGCCGGCCGATGCCGGACAGGCGCTCGCCGCGGCACGGGCGGGCCTCGGTCGGGACGAGGGGGCGGCGGGGGTACGGCCCTGGCTGACGGCGCTCGTGGGCCGGGAGTCCGTACGGCGAATCCAGGGTCGCGGGGCGGAGGGCGAGACCGGGGCGGGCGGAGCCGGTGCGAGCGGGACCGGTGGGGGTGGGACCGGTGCGAGCGGGACTACTGGGGGTGCGCCCGGTCCCCGCGCCGCAGCGGACGCGGACCGGTGCCTCCACGATTCCGTCTGGCTCGCGCTGTTCGTCGTACTGGAATCCCTCAGGGCCGAGGAACGGCTCGTCTACGTCCTGCACGACGTCTTCGGCCTGCCGCCGTACGAGACCGCCCGTATCGCCGGTGGATCACCGGACGAGGTGGCGCGCCTGGCCCGGCGGGTGCGGGCCCGGATCCGGGGCGGCGGGGCGGCCGGATCCGAAGGGGACGCAGAGGAGCGGCAGCGGGCCGTCGTGGACCGGTTCCTGGCTGCCGCAGGCGCGCGTGACGCCCGTGTGCTCGCCGCCGTGCTGGCCCCGGACGTCGTGGCGTGCTCCGAGCGCGGCCCGGTGCACGGCGCGGCGGCGGTCTCGGAGGAGGCGGCGGCGTTCGCGCGGTTCGCGGACGCCGCCCGGCCCGCGCTCGTCGACGGCGCCCTCGGAGCGGTCGCGTTCGTCGACGGGCGGCCGGTCTCCGCGGTGGCGTTCACGCTCCGCCTGGGCCGCATCGCGACCCTGACCATCACCACCGGAGAGCACCGGGTTCGCGCCCTCGACCTGGCCTTTCCCGATTCCTGACCCTTCGGGTACGGGGTGGACCCCGACCCGCGTGTCAGGGTCAACTCCGTGGAAGGGCAGGGTGGTCCCGGAGGGCGGGGCAGCCGGTCGGCGCCTAGCCTTGAGGCATGATCATCGATGCGCAGACCCGGGTACGGGTCGCCCGCCCTTCGCGGGATCTGGCCGCCGCCGAGCGGTTCTACGTCGACGGGCTCGGACTTGAGGTGCAGTGGCGGAGCGCCTCGGCGGAGCCGGGCAAGCACGACCTGCTCATGGTCGGGCCCCCGGACGGGAGTTGACACTTCGAACTGACGCATGGTCCCGAACGTCCGCTGGAGCCCGCCCCGACCGTGGACGACCTGTTCGTCGGCTATCTGGGGGCGCCCGTCGAGGAGGAGCAGGTGCGGCGGCTGGTCGAGGCCGGTGGGACCCGGGTGGCCGCGCGCAATCCTTACGGGGACGAGTGGGGCGTCACCATCGCCGACCCCGACGGGTACCGACTCGTCCTGTGCTCCCGCACCTGGGGCATATGAGAGAGCGGGGCGCGGCGGGAGGCCCCGGCCGCGCCCCGCTCGCGCGGAATCGGATTACGCCGCGGTCCGCACCGCTCGCAGGACGACGAACTTCGCGTCGCTGGCGACGAGTTCGCTGTTGCCGAAGATCCGGCGCAGCGTGACGTGGTAGCCGAGGTGGCGGTTGCCGATGACCCACAGTTCGCCGCCCGGCCGCAGCGCGCGCCGCGCGTCGGAGAACATGCGGCGGGCCGTGCGGTCGGTGGTGGCCTGGTGGGTGTGGAAGGGCGGATTGTTGAGCACGAGGTCAACGGAGCCCTCGGGCAGGTCCGACAGCCCGTCGCCGACGAGGAACTCGGCCTTGCGCCCGGCGCCCACGTGGGTGCGGAAGTTCTCCTCGGCGGAGGCGACCGCCTGGTAGGACTCGTCGGTGAAGATCAGTTCCGCGTCGGGTTCGTGGAGGGCGATGGCGAGGCCGACCACGCCGTTGCCACAGCCCAGGTCCGCGACGCGGGCCCGGCCGAGGTGACCCGGGAGGTTCGCGAGGAGGAAGCGGGTGCCGATGTCGAGGCGGTCGGCGCAGAAGACGCCGGCGTGGTTGGTGACGGTCAGCCCGGGGAGACCGGGCGCGGGGGTGTCCGCCGGAAGGTCGTACCGGTGCGGCCAGGGATTGGGGCGCGGCGTGAGGGACCGGTCGGGCGTGGTGTGGATCAGCCGGGCCTTCTTCACCGCGAGGGAGGTGCGGGTCGGGCCGAGGATCCGCTCGAAGAGGCGGAGGGTGGAGGTGTGGATCTCCTTGACCATGCCGGTGCCGATGATCACCGTGTCCTCGTGCACGGCGGGTGCGAGCCGGTGCAACTGGTCCTCCAGGAGAGCGAGGCTCTTGGGGACGCGGACGAGGAGGACGTCGATCCGCGGGGGCGGCGGGTCCTGGGTGGTGAGCAGCCGGACGGCGTCCGGGGCGGCTCCGGCGCGCGCGAGGTTGGTCCGCGTGGCCTGTACTCCGAGGTAGGAGTCGGAGATCTGGACGAGTTCGCCGGGGCCGGCGGCCTGGAGTGCGGTGACGAGGGCTCCCCAGCGGTCGCCGAGGACGGCGACGGTGCCGGACAGGTCGGTACCGGCCTCGGCCAGGTGGCCGAGGAGGTACTCGTCGGACGCGTCCCAGGCGCGCAGCTGGTCGTGCGGGTCCTCGGGATGGCGGGTGAGCGCGAAGGCGCCCCATGACGTGGTCAAACGGTTCATCGTGCCCTCAGGCTAGCCGGTCGCGGCCGTCCCCTCTCCCCGTGCGCGTCCACCGGCGGGCGCGGGCGGGCGGATGAGGCCCGGCGTTCTGGGGCCCGAGCGGGGCTGGGTGGGAGACATCCTGCGGAAGGAGTGAGGTGCGGGACGGCTGGTCGGTCAGTGGAGGGCCGCGTCGAGCTGGAGGTTCCAGAGGCCGGGGCGGCCGGTGAGGGTGACGGTGGAGAGGGGGCGGACGTCGACGTTCCAGTACGTGCCGGGCGGCGCCTTGAGGGCGTACACGAGGGCGGCCCGTACGACGGAGGGTTCGGCGACGGCGACGATGGAGCAGTCATCGGCGGGGCGGGTGTCGAGCCAGTTCCCTATCCGCGTGATGAAGGCGAGGAGGGGTTCGCCGCCGTGCGGGGCGGTACGGGGGTCGGTGAGCCAGGCGTCGACGGCGGCCGGTTCGAGGGCGGCGACCTCGGCGAGGGTCAGGCCCCGCCAGCGGCCCATGTCGCAGTCGCGCAGCGCGGGCTGGGCGAGGGGCGCGTAGCCGAGGGCGGTGCCGGTGGCGCGGCTGCGCGGGGTCGGGGAGCAGTAGCGCAGCTCGGCCGCGCCGAGCGGGATGAGCGCGGGCGCGGCGAGCTGCACGTCGTACCAGCCGGCCTCGTCCAGAGGCCGGTCGTCGTCGAAGCGTTCGGCGAGAAGGGAGGAGCTGCGTGCCGCCGTGACGAGCGTCACCCGAAGACTCATGGCCGCGATCGTGAGGCCGAGGGCGACGCGGGTCAAGGGGTCATCCGCCGGGGCGGGCGGGGCGGCGGCTCAGTGCTGCCCGAGAGCCATCCACTTGTCCGGATTCTGCAGTGGCGTGAAACCGACCTTCTCGTACACGCCGTGCGCGTCGGCCGTGGCGAGCATGATGCGGCGCAGTCCGTACGGCTCGAGGTGATCGCGTACGACGGTGACGAGCGCGGTGCCGATGCCGGTGCCGCGGGCCGGACGGTCGACGTAGACGTCGCAGAGCCAGGCGAAGGTGGCGTAGTCGGTGACGACGCGCGCGTAGGCGGCGATCTCTCCGGTCTCGCGGTGGTAGGCGCCGAAGTTGAGCGAGGTCGCGATCGCCCGGTCCTGCTTCTCCCGAGGTCGGCCGAGGGCCCAGTAGGCGTCCGTGGACAGCCAGTGGTGGACGCGGGCGGCGTCGATCCGACTCGGGTCGGCTGAGATCTCGTACGCACCGTGCAGGACGGGGCTGGTAGGGGTCGTGCTGTCGTTCATGAGCGAAGGCTTCCAGTCACGGCGGGGCTTGTCAGGCGAATTCGCCGGGGCGGGGGACCGCCGGGAGGGGGTGGGATCGGGGCGGCGGGGCGCGGCGGGCGGCCGGGGCGTTCAAGGGGTGAGCTCGTCGACGGCCGTCCGGAGGCGGCGTACGCCCTCCGCGATCTCGGTGGGGCCCGCGACACCCGCGAAACTCAGCCGGATGTGGCCGGCGGGGGGCTCGGCGCAGAAGTAGGGGCGGCCGGGTGCGGCGGCGACGCCGGTCCGCAGGGCGGCGGTGAGCAGCGCGGTCTCGGGCACGGTGTCGGGGAGGCGGAGCCAGAGGTGATAGCCGCCGTAGGGGACGTGGGGCAGCGCGAGTGCGGGCAGATGGCGGGCGACCGCGCCGGACAGTATGTCCCGGCGGCTCCTGAGCTCCTGGGAGACCGCCCGCAGATGGCGGTGCCAGGCGGGCGAGCCGACGAGTTCGAGCGTGGCCTCCTGGAGCGGCCTGGGCACGAAGAAGCTGTCGACGACCTGGATGGCACGGAGCCGTTCCAGGACGGGGCCCCGGGCGGCGAGGGCGCCGACCCGCAGGTTCGGCGAGGTGATCTTCGTGAGTGAGCAGACGTGGACGACGACACCGTCGGGGTCGTCGGCGGCGAGCGGCGCGGGGAGCGGCGGCGCGTCCTCGTGGACGAGGCGGCGGGCGAAGTCGTCCTCGACGACGAAGGCACCGGCGGCGCGAGCGATGCGGACGACCTCGCGGCGCCGTTCCGGGGCGAGGACCGCCCCGGTCGGGTTCTGGAAGAGCGGCTGGCAGACGAAGACCCGGGCTCCGGTGGCGCGGAACGCGGCTTCGAGGAGTTCGGGGCGGACTCCGTCGGCGTCGGTGGGGACGGGGACGGGGCGGAGCCCGGCGGCGCGGGCGACGGCGAGCATGCCCGGGTAGGTGGGCGACTCCACGAGGACGGGGGTGCCGGGCGGTGCCAGGGCGCGCAGGGCGGTGGTGATGGCGGACTGGCCGCCCGCGGTGATCAGGATCTCGGCGGCGGTGACGCCGCCGCCGATCTCGCGGGCGAACCACTCCCGCAGTTCGGGCAGGCCGTCGGTCGGCGGCCTGCTCCAGGCCCCGGGGCGACGCCCGGCGCGGGCGAGGGCGGCGGCGAGGGCCCGTTCGGGCTGGAGGGAGGCGTGGAGGTAGCCGCCGTTGAACTCGACCACGCCGGGCGGCGGCGCGGCGAGGGTGACGAGGACACCGGAGGCGTCGACGGCCCGGGGGACGAGTTCGGTGGCGGTGTCGGCGCTGAGCGCGAGCTCCTGCCAGGAGGTGTCCCCGGTGGCGGGGGCGGTGGTCCGGGGCTCGGCCCGGAAGGCGCCGGCGCCGGGGCGGGTGACGACGAGCCCTTCGGCGGCGAGCTGGGCGAGGGCCCGGGTAACGGTCACCGGGGAGACACGGTAGCGCTCGACGAGTGCCCGGCTGGACGGCAGTTTTCCACCAGGTGAGTAGCGGTTCAACTCCCCACGCAGGGACTGCGCCAGCTCCGCGACACTGCTACGCTCATTCATGAGAGCCAACAATAGCGCTACCACCTCTTCGACGATAGCGGTCACCGTCACCGCCGAAAGCGCCACCGCCGTAGCGAGCGCGACCACCACCGCGCCCACCCCCGCCGCCCCGAGCGCCGTCGACCCGCTGCGTCGCGGGACCCTCCTCGCCGTTCTCGGTGTGCTCTCCTTCTCGCTCACCTTCCCGTCGACCGTCTGGGGCCTGGAGAGCTTCGGTCCCTGGTCCCTGGTGACGGGGCGCTCCACCCTCGCCGCCCTCATCGCGGGCGTCTTCCTCCTCGTCGGCCGGGTGCCGCTGCCTGAGCGCCGCCACTGGGCGGGCCTCGCGGTGGTCGCCGGCGGGGTCGTCATCGGCTTCCCGCTCCTGACGACGCTGGCCCTCCAGACGTCCACCACCTCGCACGCCGCCGTCGTCGTGGGCCTGCTGCCGCTCACCACGGCGACCTTCGCGGCGCTGCGGACCGGGCGCCGCCCGTCCCGTACCTTCTGGGGCGCGGCCGTGTCCGGCGCGGTCGTGGTGATCGCCTTCACGCTCCAGCAGAGCGGCGGCGCCGTGTCGCGGGGCGACCTGTACCTGTTCGGTGCGCTGCTGGTGTGCGCCGCCGGCTACACCGAGGGCGGCCGGCTCGCCCGGCTGATGCCCGGCTGGCAGGTCATCGGCTGGGCCCTGATCCTCTGCCTGCCGCTGATGGTGGCCGGCTCGGCCGTGGCCCTCGCCGTGGAGCCGGTGCATCTGACCGCCCACGGTGTCATCGGCCTGGTCTGGGTGGCCGCCGGTTCCACCTTCTTCGGCCTGTACGTCTGGTACCGGGGCATGGCGTCGATCGGCATCCCGAAGGCGAGCCAGCTCCAGCTGGCGCAGCCGCTCCTCACCCTCTTCTGGTCGGTCTTCCTGCTCGGCGAGACGCTGCCGCTCGCCGCCCCGCTCGCGGCGGTGGCGGTGCTGGTCTGCATCGCCGTCACACAGCGGGCGAAGAGCTGACGCGACGAACCGGGGCGATCTGGGACACAATGGCAGACAGAGGCTCCGAGTAGGACAAGCCCGGTCGCGAGGAGGTCCCCCGATGCAGGCGAACGTGGGCGACAAACTGCTGGTGCACGGCCGGACCGTCGGTCATCACGACCGTACGGCCGAGGTCCTTCAGGTACTGGGGGAGAACGGCATGCCCCCGTACCGCGTGAAGTTCGACGACGACGGGCACGAGGCCCTGATGTCGCCGGGCCCCGACACCGTCGTACGCCACCATCCGGAGGCGGGAATCGGCTGAGCCGACGGACCCCGCCCCGGACAGATCGACGCGACGGCCCCGGCGCCGGCTCACAGCCGACGTCGGCAGGCCCCGCCGCGCCCCGCCTCCGGCTGCCCTACCGCCGCCCTCCCCACCCCGGCGGCCTCAGCCTCGGCGCGCGGACCCTGGTCGGGTAGTGGTCCGCCACCACGGTGCTCATCGCCCCGATCGGGTCCGAGGCGATCTCCTTCGCCGCGAAGTAGCAGTGGCCCTCCACGCCGGGGTGGCCGGCGGCGAGGTCCAGGTGCCGTGACAGTTCCTTCGGGTCCTGCCAGGCGGCGGGCTGGGCCGGGTCGCCGGCCTTGTAGAGCGCCTCGCCGATGTACAGCCGGACGCCGGTGCCCCGTACGACCGCGTCCCACCAGGGCAGCAGCTTGGCGTAGTCGGCGGCGGGCAGGCCGATGTTCCAGTACAGCTGCGGCACGATGTAGTCCACCCAGCCCTCCCGGATCCATTTCCGGGTGTCGGCGTACAGGTCGTCGTAGGTCTGCACGCCCGCGCGGGTGTCCGAGCCCTCCGGGTCGGTGGCGATGTTCCGCCAGACCCCGAAGGGACTCACCCCGAAGGCCACGTCGCGCTTGATCTCCTTGACGCGCGCGGCCATGCCGGAGACCAGCAGATCCGTGTTGTTCCGCCGCCAGGACGCCTTGTCGGGGAAGTCCCCGCCGTACCGCGCGTACGCCTCGTCGTCGGCGAAGACCTGCCCGGCCACCGGGTACGGGTAGAAGTAGTCGTCCCAGTGCACGGCGTCGATGTCGTAGCGCCGCAGCGCGTCCAGCATCGCGTCCTGGACGAACTGCCTCACCTCGGGAAGCCCCGGGTTGTAGTAGAGCTTGCCGCCGTAGGGCAGCACCCACTCGGGGTGCAGCCGGGCGGGATGGCCGGCGGTGAGCCGGGTCGGGTCGGTGTGGTTGGCCACCCGGTACGGGTTGAACCAGGCGTGCAGTTCGAGGCCGCGCGCGTGCGCCTCCTCGACGGCCGCGCCCAGCGGGTCCCAGCCGGGATCGCGGCCCTGCGTCCCGGTGAGGCACTGCGCCCACGGCTCGTACGGCGAGGGCCAGAGCGCGTCGGCGGTGGGCCGGACCTGGAGGACGACCGCGTTCAGCCGGCGCTCGACCGCGGTGTCCAGGTGGACGAGGAGTTCGGCGCGCTGCTTCTCGGCGGTCAGGCCCGCGCGTGAGGGCCAGTCGCGGTTGGCGACCGTGGCGATCCACACACCCCGGAACTGCCGTCGCCGAGGCGCTCCGCCCGCGCCGGGACCGGCCCGCTCCTCCGGTACGGGCGGAGCCGAGCCCTCCGGCGGGGAAGCGGCGACCGCACCGGCCCCGGTCCCCGCCGCCGTCAACGCTCCCGCGCCCGTCACGGTCAGCGCCGCTCCCGCGGCGCCCGTCACGAATCCTCTTCTGCCGAAAGGCCGCACTTGTACCCCTCCTGTGTCGGATACGTCACACGCACCCGGACAGCATGCCCGCCCCGGACGATCGATCATCGGTTAATGAGCGGTAACGTCGTGGGGTCGAGGCGGACGCACCGGAATCACACGGGCCCCCGCCGCCAAGAAGAGCGAAAGGCACGAGGTGACGGACTCCATGGCCGACATTGAGCGCGTCGGAGTGGTGGGCTGCGGCCAGATGGGCGCGGGCATCGCAGAGGTGTGTGCCCGGAGCGGCCTTGAGGTGAAGGTCGCCGAGACCACCGGCGAGGCGCTGGAGATCGGCCGCACACGGCTCTACAACTCGCTGGCCAAGGCCGCCGAACGCGGCAAGATCAGCGAGGAGGAGCGGGACGCGACGCTCGCGCGGCTCAGCTTCACCACCGACCTCGGCGAGTTCGCCGACCGTGACCTCGTCATCGAGGCGGTCGTGGAGAACGAGCAGGTCAAGACCGAGATCTTCCAGATCCTCGACCAGGTGATGACCCGCCCGGACGCCATCCTGGCCTCGAACACCTCCTCCATCCCGCTGGTCAAGCTGGCCGTGGCGACCTCCCGCCCCGACCAGGTCATCGGCATCCACTTCTTCAACCCGGCCCCGGTGCAGAAGCTCGTCGAGCTGATCCCGGCCCTCACCACCTCCGAGGGCACGATCAGCCGGGCGCAGGCCTTCGCCGAGAAGGCGCTCGGCAAGCACGCGATCCGCGCGCAGGACCGTTCCGGCTTCGTGGTCAACGCGCTGCTGGTGCCGTACCTGCTCTCCGCGATCCGGATGTTCGAGTCGGGCATCGCCAGCCGCGACGACATCGACAACGGCATGGAGTTCGGCTGCGCCCACCCGATGGGCCCGCTGAAGCTCTCGGACCTCATCGGTCTGGACACGATCGCCTCGATCGCCGACTCGATGTACGCCGAGTTCAAGGAGCCGCTGTACGCCGCTCCCCCGCTGCTCCAGCGCATGGTGGACGCGGGCCGGCTCGGCCGGAAGACGGGCTCGGGCTTCTACCCGTACCCCTGATCCTCCCCCGGCGCTCCGCGCCCGTCCGGACGGCCCGTACACCCGCACAGGTACGGGCCGTCCGGCGTCTGCGGGCCACTGGACGTCAGCCGAGCCGCAGATGGTGGAGCATCAGCAGTCCGGCGGCCATGTTGGCGGCCGGGATCTCGCCCCGGGTGATCATGTCCGGGACCTGTTTGAGCGGGACCCAGGCCCGCCGCGAGGACTCGAAGTCGTCCTGCGGCGGTCCGGTGTACGTGGCCTCCTCGGACCAGTACAGATGGTGCCGGGCGTCGGTGAGGCCGTTGGACGGTTCGACGGTGAGGAGATGGCGCAGCGGCCCCGGCCGCCAGCCGGTCTCCTCCTCCATCTCGCGGGCGGCGGCCGTCTCGACGTCCTCCCCGTCCTCGACGACACCGGCGGCCAGTTCCCAGCCCCAGCTGTCGGTGATGAAGCGGTGGCGCCAGAGCATCAGGACTTCGTCGGCGTCGTTGACCGCCGTGGCGACGGCGACCGGACGGAGCCGGATCAGATAGTGGTCGAGGCGGCGGCCGTCCGGGAGTTCGACGTCCGCGAGGTTCACTTGGAACCAGCGATTCTCATACACCGAGCGTTCGCTCAGTTTCGTCCACTGCACGTTTTTGCCACCTTCCGACTGGTCGGTGCTTGTTTGGTGGCAATATCGCAGCAGTTCGGCCCTCACAGGGGAACGCGCAGCGTCCCGTCGATGAGAGCCGCCGCCTCCCGGGCCTCGCCTCCGCCACTCGTCAGCAGCCGCGCCCGGACCTGGTGCAGCCGGTCCCGCAGCCGCCGCGACTCCATCCCCCGCGCCCGCTCCGTCATCTCGACCGCCGTACGGGCCGCCGCGTCCGACTCCCCCTGGCACAGCTGGATCTGGCAGAGCATGGCGAGCCGGTGCACCCGGCCCCGGTCGTGCGAGGGCGTCCCCACCGCCGTCGAGGCGTGCTCGTGGGCGGCGGAGAGATCCCCCAGACCGAGGAGTGCCTCGGCGACCTGGACGTTGACGAACCCCGGCTGGACATAGCCCGTCTCGGCCGGCTCCTCGCCCGGAGTGATCCGCTCCGCCGCCGTCTCGGCCCGCCGGATGCAGGCCAGCGCGGCGACGCCGTCGCCCAGACGCGCGTACGCCTTCGCCTGCATCGCCGTCAGATCGGCGGCGAGCGCCGGGGAGATCTGCCGCCCCGCCGCCCGGAGAGCCGCCTCCGCGAAGGCCACCGCCTGCCGGTACTCCCCCATGAACAGCGACTGGTTGACGAGCAGCGCGATCACATAGGCGCCGAGGCCCCGGTCGCCGCTCGCCTTCGCGAGCCGCAGCGCCTGGTGGAAGTAGCGCTGGGCGAGCCCGTGGGCGTCCGCGTCGTAGGCGCAGATGCCCGCCACCGCGACGAGACCACCGGTGGCCCGGTGCAGTCTGCGCCCGAGCGCGTCGCTGTACGAACCCCGCAGCAGCGGCGCGGTCTCGGTGGTGAGGAAGCCGACGATCCGGGCCCGGGTCGCGATGCCCCCGGCCTTGCGGTACATCTGCTCGTAATGGGAGCGGGCCGCTCTCAGCACGGCGATGTCGACCTCCGAGACCGAGGTCCGCCCGACCCGGGACACGTCCATGTCCTCCGGCGGGTTCTCCCACTCCCACACCGGCATCACCGCCGGGGTGCCGGTCACTGCGGGCGCACCCACTATGTGCGGCCGCTGCTGTTCGTCGGAGCGCCACAGCGCTGCCGCCCGCTCCACGAAACCGGACAGCGGCGAGCCGACTGCCGGCAGCGGTCCGCCCGGCACCCCGAAGCCGATGTCGTCCAGGGTCACCTGCCGGTGCAGCCGGGCGGCCAGCACCTCGCAGATCAGGTCGGGCACCTGGCCGCGTGGCCGCTGGCCCTTCAGCCAGCGGGCCACGGCGGTGTGTTCGTAACGCAGGGCGAGGCCCCTGGACCGGCCGGCCCGGTTCACATGGGCGGCGAGTCCGGCGTTCGAGACGCCCGCTTCGTCGAGCAGGGCGTCGAGCAAGGTGTTGGGCTGCATGGCCGCTCCGGTCACTCCGGTCGCTCGGTGAACTCAGCGTAGCGGTGGCTGAATTCGTACGGGCCGTACCAGTGAGGAAGGCGCGCCTCGGGTCTGCATCGCTTCGGGTGGTTTCGCACGGGGTGTGAACCAAGTACTCGTTCTTCCCGTCCGCGTACTCTGCCGCGCTCGTCCCCGTACCGCTTGACTGTGCATCTCGCCGCAAGGCGACGACCGGGCCGCCGGCTCCCCCTCGTACAGTGCGGCCGCCCGGTCCGCGTCGCCCGCCCCGCTGATCTGCCCGACACTCCGTGGCGGGGCGGGCGACGCCGGCCCCGGCCCCCTCCGCTCAGCAGTGGGAGGAGGGGGCGGGCCGGGGGCGGCGCAGCCCGGGTTCGGCGGGCTGCGCCGGTACCCGGACGCGGTCGTTGCGTACGACGAGCAGGGCGATGTCGTCCGTGAGCCGGCCGCCCGTGTGGTGCAGCAGGGCCGTGTGGACCCGGTGCACGAGGGCGGCGGGCGCCTCGCCGGGCGTGCAGGCCAGGGCGGTGTCCAACGCGAAGAACCGGCCGCGCTGGTCACGGGCCTCCTCCGCGCCGTCGGTGTGGAGGACCAGCGTCTCGCCGGGCAGCAGCCGGGCCCCGGTGAACGGGGTGAGCACGGCGGGCAGCGGCAGGACACCGAGCGGGGGCAGGGGTTCGCCGAGCGCGAGCCGCTCCACCGTCCGCCCGACGCGGTACGGGCCGGGATGGCCGCAGTTCAGGACCGAGAGGCGTCCGTCGGGCCCGATCTCCAGGAGCAGCAGCGTCACGAACTCCTCCGCCACGGGATGCTCCGGCGCCGTCCCGGAGCGCGCCGGGTGCTCGTCCCCGGCCCGCTCGCGGAGGTGCCGCTCCAGGGCCCGTTCCAGTCGGCGCAGCACCCCGTCGAGGCCGGGTTCGTCGTGCGCGGCCTCGCGGAAGCTCCCGAGCACGGCGACCACCGCGCCGAGTGCGGCGAGCCCGTGGCCCCGTACGTCCCCGATGACCATCCGCACCCCGTAGGAGGTGGCGACCGCCTCGTACAGGTCCCCGCCGACGGAGGCACCCCGGGAGGCGGACAACTGCCCTGCGGCCAGGGTGAGTCCGTCGATCCGGGCGGGCGGCGGACGCAGCAGGACCCGCTGCGTGGCGACCGCGACGGCCCGCACCCGGGCCAGCTCGCGCACCAGCCCCCAGCGGAGTCCGAGGACCAGCCCGATGCCGACGGTGAGGAACACGACGCTGGTGGCGATCCGCATGGGCAGCCCCGGCTGACGGGCCAGCGGACAGCCGAACTTCCAGGCCACGGCCACCGCACCCCATGCGGTGGGAAGAACGAGCGGGGCCAGCCGGCGGAGCCGGGAGCCATCGGAGACCAACGACCTCGTACGGATCATGCACGGCCCTTCCCGAGCCCCGACAGCGCCCGAAGGCCCTGCGGCCCACAGGTGTCCGCCCCTGCGGCCGCGTCGATTCTGCCGACCGCGCACCCCACCACGGAACACCCCCCGACGATCTCACCCGAAGGAGTGAGCGCCCCCGCCCCGCCGCCCTCCGCCAGGGCTCCGCCACGCGAACAGGCGTGCCACGCCCGGCCGTAGGTGCGTGCCGGAAATGGCGGAGGGCCGCCCCGGGGATTCCCGGGGCGGCCCTCCGTCGTGTCGTACTCGCGGGTCAGGCTCCGCGCAGGGTGGCGCCGGTGCGCTCGGTCGCCAGGGCGACGGCCGCGTCCCGGGCGGCCGTGGCCTCGTCGACCGTGAGGGTGCGGTCCGGGGCGCGGAACCTCAGGGCGTACGCCAGGGACTTGGTGCCCTCGTCGAGCTGGTCGCCGGTGTAGACGTCGAACAGCCGGACGGACTCCAGGAGTTCACCCGCGCCCTCACGGAGGGCGGCCTCGACCTCGGCGGCCGGGACACCGCCCGCGACGACCAGGGCGACGTCCTGGGTGGCGACCGGGAAGGAGGAGATACGGGGGGCCTTGAGCGGGCCCTCGTTCGCCTTCTCCAGGAGGTCCAGGTCGATCTCCATCGCGCAGGTGCGGGCCGGCAGGCCGAAGGCCTTGACCACGCGCGGGTGGAGCTCGCCGGCGTGACCGACGAGGACCTTCTCGCCGTCCACCTCGACGTGGAACGCGGCGCAGCGGCCGGGGTGCCACGGGGCGTGCAGGTCGGCGCTGACGATCAGCTCGACCCCGGCCTCGGCGGCCACGGTCCGGCCGGCCTCGATCGCGTCCGCCCAGTCGGACGGGCGGCCCTTGCCCCACCAGCCGGCCTGCTCGCGCGCACCGGCGAGAACGACGGCGGCGTGGCGCGGCTGCGCGGGCAGCGCGGCGTTGACCTCGGCGATCTCCTCGTCGGTCGGACGGCGGTCGACGCCCAGACGGACGGCGACGCCGGGGGCGCCCTCGGGCCGGAAGACCAGACCCGTCTCGAAGAGCGCCAGGTCGTGGCTGCCGCGGCTGTCGTTGCGGCGGAGCGCGCCGAGCAGGCCCGGGAGCAGCGTCGTACGGAGCGCGGGCTCCTCGTCCGAGAGCGGGTTGACCAGCTTCACGAGGCGGCGACGGGCGTCGTCCGCGTCGAGGCCGAGGTGGTCGAGGGCCTGCTCGCCGATGAACGGGTAGTTCAGCGCCTCGACGTAACCGGCGCCGGCGAGGGCGCGGCCCACCCGGCGGTGGGTGCGCTGGCGCTCGGTGAGCCCGCGGCCGGCCGGGGGCTTGGGCAGCGTGGAGGGCAGGTTCTCGTAGCCCTCCAGCCGGATGACCTCTTCGGCGAGGTCGTTCGGCTCGTTGAGGTCGGGGCGCCACGAGGGCACGGTGACGATGAGCTCGTCCTGCCCGTAGACGTCGCAGCCGACCTCCTGGAGGCGGCGGACGACGGTCTCGCGGCCGTAGTCGACGCCCGCGACCTTGTCCGGGTGGTTCGCCGGCAGGGTGATCGTGCGCGGCGCGGACGGGGCGCTGATCTCGGTGACGCCGGCCTCGGCCGTACCGCCCGCGAGCAGCACGAGCAGGTCGACGGTGCGCTGCGCGGCGGCGGCCGCCGCCTGCGGGTCGACGCCCCGCTCGAAGCGCTTGGACGCCTCGGAGGACAGCTTGTGACGGCGGGCCGTGCGGGCGATCGAGATCGGGTCGAAGTGCGCGGCCTCGATGACGACCTCGGAGGTACCGGTGATGTAGCCGGTCTCGGGGTCGGTCTCGGGGTCGGCGATCTCGGTGTGGGCACCGCCCATGACGCCCGCGATGCCGATCGGGCCGCGGTTGTCGGTGATGACCAGGTCCGCGGCGTCCAGGACGCGCACGGTGCCGTCGAGCGTGGTGATCTTCTCGCCGGCCTCGGCGCGGCGGACCCCGATGGGGCCGTCGAGCCGGCTGCGGTCGTAGGCGTGCAGCGGCTGACCGAGTTCCAGCATCACGTAGTTGGTGACGTCCACGGCCAGCGAGATCGGGCGCATCCCGGCCTTCTGGAGGCGGCGCTGCAGCCAGATCGGGGAGCGGGCCTCGGGGGCCAGGCCGACGACGGTGCGCGCGGTGAAGCGGTCGCAGCCGATCGGGTCGGTGACCTGGACCGGGTAGCCGTACGAGTTGGGCGCGGGCACGTCGAGGAGCGCCGGGTCGCGCAGCGGCAGCCCGTAGGCGGTGGCCGTCTCGCGGGCGACGCCGCGCATCGAGAGGCAGTAGCCGCGGTCCGGGGTGACGGCGATGTCGAGGACCTCGTCGAACAGCTCCAGGAGGACCGTGGCGTCGGTGCCGATCTCGTGCTCCGGCGGCAGCACGATGATGCCGTGCGTGCCGTCGTCGCCCATGCCGAGCTCGTCGCCGGAGCAGATCATGCCCCGGGAGACGCGGCCGTAGGTCTTGCGCTCGGCGATCCGGAAGTCACCGGGGAGCACGGCGCCGGGCAGGGCCACGACGACCTTGTCGCCGACGGCGAAGTTCCGGGCGCCGCAGATGATCTCCTGGGGCTCGCCGGTGCCGTTGGCCTGGCCGACGTCGACGGTGCAGAAGCGGATGGGCTTCTTGAACTCCGTCAGCTCCTCGATGGTGAGGACCTTGCCGACCGCCAGCGGGCCGGTGAGGCCGGCGCCGAGCTTCTCGACGGTCTCGACCTCGAGGCCCGCGGAGACGAGTTTGGCCTGGACGTCTCGGCCGGTCTCCGTCACCGGCAGGTCGACGTACTCCCGCAGCCAAGAAAGCGGGACCCGCATCAGATCTCCATCCCGAACGGCCGGGTGAACCGGACGTCACCCTCGACCATGTCTCGCATGTCGTCGACGTTGTGGCGGAACATCAGCATCCGTTCGATGCCGAACCCGAAGGCGAATCCGCTGTACTTCTCGGGGTCCACACCGCAGGCGACGAGCACCTTCGGGTTGACCATGCCGCAGCCGCCCAGCTCGATCCAGCCCTCGCTGCCGCAGGTGCGGCAGGGGCGGTCCGGGTTGCCGACGGACTCGCCGCGGCAGACGTAGCAGAGCATGTCCATCTCTGCCGACGGCTCGGTGAACGGGAAGAAGTTCGGGCGGAGCCGGGTCTTCATGTCCGGGCCGAAGAGCGCCTGGACCATGTGGTCCAGGGTGCCCTTGAGGTCGGCCATGGTCAGGCCCTCGTCGACGGCGAGCAGCTCGATCTGGTGGAAGACCGGGGTGTGCGTGGCGTCGAGCTCGTCGGTGCGGTAGACGCGGCCGGGGCACACGACGTAGACCGGGGGCTCCCGGTCGATGAGCGTGCGGGCCTGGACCGGCGAGGTGTGGGTGCGCAGCACGACACCGGACTCGTCGCCCGTGGTGCCGGCCGGCCCCTCGACGAAGAAGGTGTCCTGCATCTGGCGCGCCGGGTGGTCCGGGACGAAGTTGAGGGCGTCGAAGTTGAACCACTCCGCCTCGACCTCGGGGCCCTCTGCGACCTCGTACCCCATGGAGACGAAGACGTCGGAGACGCGCTCCATGAGCGTGGTCAGCGGGTGTCGGGCACCGGCCGGGACGCGGTCGTACGGCAGGGTGACGTCGACGGCCTCCTCGACGAGGACGCGCGCGTCGCGCTCGGCCTCCAGCTCGGTCTGCCGGGCGGCGAGCGCCTTGGAGACGGCGCCGCGGGCCTGGCCCACGATCTTGCCGGCGGCGGCCTTGGCCTGCGGGGGCAGGGCGCCGATCTCCCGGTTGGCGAGCGCCAGCGGCGAGGTGCCACCGGTGTGCGCGGTCTTCGACTGCGCGAGCGCGTCGAGGTCGCCCGCGGCGGCGAAGGCGGCGAGCGCCTCGTCCCGCATGCGCTCGATCTCTTCCGGTTTCAGTGCCTCGACCTCAACCGGGTCGTACGACTTATTGGGTGCGGACATCTCTTCCCGTGCTTCCGTTGGCTTGGCTGGGCGGCCCCGCTCGACGTCAAGGGCGCAAACGTGCCAAAGGACGAGTCTAACGGGGCGCGGGGACGCGAATGAGCCCGTGGGCAGGCCGGGCGGCTCGTGATCTCGTGCGGTCTCGCCTGCTGAGACGTCAGAGAAGGTGGGCCGGGGTGCCGACGGGCAGGATAAATCGGAACTCGGCCCCGCCGCGGGGGCCCCTGCCGACGGTGATGGTGCCGCCGTGGGCCTCGACGACGCCCTTGACGATGTAGAGGCCGAGCCCGGTGCCACCGCGCTTGCTGCCCCGCCAGAAGCGGGTGAAGACGCGGTTCATCGACTCCTCGGGGATGCCGGGGCCCTCGTCGCTCACGGTGACCTCCGTCCCCTCTTCACCGTCGTCGCACGTCGTGGCGGGTGCCACCTCGATGGTGACGGTTCCGTCGCCGTGGCGCACCGCATTTTCCAGGAGGTTGCCGAGGATCTGGTCGATCTTGTCGGGATCGGCCCAGAGCGCGGGCAGTCCCGGCCTGATCCGTACGAAGAAGCGGTCCGGGGACTGGCCGGCCGTGGTGTGCACCTGGACGTGGCGGCCGACGGCGGCGGCGATGTCGACGGGCTGGCGGCGCACTTCGAGCCGTCCCGAGTCGATCCGGGAGATGTCGAGGAGTTCCGCGATGAGCCGCTTGATGCGTCCCGCGTCGGCGTCGACGGTCTCCAGCATCAGCCGCTTCTGCTCGTCGTTGAACCGCTCCCACTTGCCGAGCAGGGTGGCGGTGAAGCCCTTGACGGAGGTGAGCGGGGAGCGCAGTTCGTGGGCGACGGTGGCGATGAGTTCGGCGTGGCTGCGCTCGGTGCGGCGGCGGGCCTCGGTGCCGCGCAGCGAGACCACGACCCGGCGCACGGGTCCCGTGGGGTGTTCGCGGATGTACGTGGCGGAGACGAGGACCTCTCGTCCGCCGGGCAGCAGCAGATTGCGCTCGGGCTGGCCGCGCCGGGTGGCGAGCCCCCCGTAGGGGTCGGTCAGGGCCCACCAGCGGTGGCCCTTGAGGTCTTCGAGCGGCAGGGCCTGGTCGAGCGGGAGGCCGAGGGCTCGCTCGCCGGGGACGGCGGTGATGCGCCGGGCGGCGGCGTTGAAGCAGACGACGCGGCCGGTCTCGTCGGCGACGACGAGACCGTCGGGCAGGTCGTCGGGGTGGACTCCGGCGAATCCCGGGGCCTCGGCCGCACTCGGCGGCTGCGAGGTACCGGGCGGTTCCGCGGCGTGCTGCGGCTCCGGTACGCCCGGCGGCCCTGGAGAGCCCGGTGGTTCGGGGGCTCCCGGCTGTTCCGGGGCGTGCGGCGCGGCGCTCCGTGCCTGTGCGGGACTGTCCGTGCCGACCGTCATCCCCGTATCCCACCCCTCCGTGTAGCGCAGTGGGCCCCCGAGTGCGTCACTCTACTGGGCGTGAGGGGCGGAATGGACCCCTCAGGTGGAGGTTCGGGGACGCTGTGCGCGGGCGGAGGCGTACAGGCAGACCGCGGCGGCGGTGGCGAGGTTGAGGCTCTCGGCCTTGCCGTGGATGGGGACGCGGACGACGGCGTCGGCGAGGGCCCTGGTCTCCTCGGGCAGCCCCCAGGCCTCGTTGCCGAAGATCCAGGCCGTCGGGCCGCCCATGGTGCCGGCGTCCAGCTCCGCGTCGAGGTCGTCCTCGCCCGCCCCGTCGGCGGCGAGGACGCGCACGCCCGCGCCCTTCAGTCCGGCGACGGCCTGCTCGACGGGCACGCCGACGGCGACCGGCAGGTGGAAGAGGGAGCCGACGGAGGCGCGTACGGACTTGGGGTTGTAGAGGTCGACGGAGGCGTCGGTGAGGACGACGGCGTCGGCGCCGGCCGCGTCGGCGCAGCGCAGCACCGTGCCGGCGTTCCCGGGGTCGCGTACGTGGGCGAGGACGGCCACCAGCTTGGGCCGGGCCGCGATGATCTCCTCGAACGGCGAGTCGAGGAACCGGCAGACGCCGACGAGCCCTTGCGGGGTGACGGTCTGGGAGACCTCGGCGAGGACGGTGTCGGCGGCGTAGTGGACGCGGGCGCCGGCGGCGCGGGCGGCCTCGACGATGGCGCCGTAGCGCTCGGCGGCCTCGACGGTGGTGAAGAGCTCGACGAGGGTGGGCTCACCGGTGGAGCCGCGGTGCTCGACGGCCTCGCGGACGGCCTGCGGGCCCTCGGCGATGAAGAGGCGGTCCTTGCCCCGGAAGTTGCGCTTGGCGAGCCGCCGGGCGGCGACGACGCGCGGGGAACGCGGGGAGATCAGCTCGGGGGTGACCATGAGGTGCGGCGGTTCTCTCTTCGGGGCCGGGTGGCTTCGGGGTCCGGGGACGTCGTGACCGCAGGGGGCCGGGGACGTCGGGGTCCGGTGCGTGCGTCAGGGGGCGGACGCACCCGGACCCGCCGACGCGAGCGCGCCTGCGGGTCCGGGGCAGAGGTACTGCGGCCTGGAAGATCAGGCGGCGACCTTCGGGGCGTTGACGTCGGCCGGCAGAGCCTTCTGCGCGACCTCGACCAGCGCGGCGAACGCGTTGGCGTCGTTGACGGCCAGCTCGGCGAGGATCTTGCGGTCCACCTCGATGTTGGCGGCCTTCAGACCCTGGATGAGGCGGTTGTACGTCATGCCGTTCAGACGGGCAGCGGCGTTGATGCGCTGGATCCACAGCTGACGGAAGTCGCCCTTGCGCTTCTTGCGGTCGTTGTAGTTGTAGACCAGCGAGTGGGTGACCTGCTCCTTGGCCTTGCGGTACAGGCGCGAACGCTGACCGCGGTAGCCGGAGGCCGCCTCGAGGATCGCCCGGCGCTTCTTGTGGGCGTTGACTGCCCGCTTGACGCGTGCCACTTGTTAACTCCTTGTAGCGGGGTCGTGGTTGGACTCACACGACCCGAAAAACGAATGGGTCCCGGACCTGGCCGGAAGCCCCCGTCTCCGGGGGCGGGTGATCAGATCAGATGCCCAGCATCTTCTTGATCTTGGCCGCATCGCCCGGGGCCATCTCCGCGGTGCCGGTGAGGCGGCGGGTCAGCTTGGACGACTTGTGCTCGAGCAGGTGGCGCTTGCCGGCGCGCTCGCGCAGGATCTTGCCGGAGCCGGTGACCTTGAAGCGCTTCTTGGCACCGGAGTGCGTCTTGTTCTTCGGCATCGCGCCGTATCTCCTCGTCAGTGGCGCTCCCCCCGGTGCGGGCACCGGACGTCCGGGAGCGTCAATTCTTCGTGTGGTGGTTCGGGGCGGGGCCCGGGGCTGCCTGGGTGGCAGCCCGCCGGGTCACGCCTCGGGGGTCTCGGCCGGAGCCTCGACGACCTCGGCCTCGACGGCCTCGGTCTCCGCGGCCTCGGTCTCGGCGACCTCGGCGGCCGGAGCCTCGGACGTCTCCTCGGAGGTGACGCCCTGACGCTCGGCCTTGCGTGCGGCCTGGGCCTCACGGGCCTCGGCCATGGCCTCGGTCTTCTTCTTGTGCGGGCCGAGAACCATGATCATGTTCCGGCCGTCCTGCTTCGGGTTGGACTCGATGAAGCCAAGCTCCTCGACGTCCGACGCCAGCCGCTGAAGCAGCCGGAAACCGAGCTCGGGGCGGGACTGCTCACGACCACGGAACATGATCGTGATCTTGACCTTGTCGCCCTGCTTGAGGAACCGGACGACGTGACCCTTCTTGGTGTCATAGTCGTGCGGGTCGATCTTCGGCCGGAGCTTCATCTCCTTGATGACCGTGTGCGCCTGGTTCTTGCGCGCCTCACGGGCCTTCATGGCCGACTCGTACTTGAACTTCCCGTAGTCCATGAGCTTGCACACGGGCGGACGGGCGTTCGCCGCGACCTCGACCAGGTCGAGGTCGTACTCCTGTGCGAGCTCCAGGGCCTTGGCAAGCGGAACAATCCCGACCTGCTCGCCGCTGGGTCCGACAAGTCGCACCTCGGGAACGCGAATCCTGTCGTTGATGCGGGGCTCGGCGCTGATGGATCCTCCTCGGTAGCACCACGCGACCGCCTGGCGGACGGACGCGCAACGTCTGTTTTCTGAGACCAACCGAGCCGGAGCATGAAAAAAGCCCCGGACGGGACACAGGCGGGGCTCCAAAGAAATACCGGAACACCACCACGGTCTACCGCGGGGCGCACATCGGGCGGCTCCAATCGTCCGTACGGAACGATGGGCGCCACCTGACCGGTGACCCGCCACCCGCGAGGGTGGTCAGGTGGGAGTACGGAGCCTCCACTTGTGGGCCGGGCACACAGGTGTCCGGCCGGTCGTTACACAAGGTTAGCAGGACCCGGCGGTCGGCGCTAACCGAGGACCGGCATATCGTATGAGGCATGAGCGAGACGCCCCAGAACGAGTCCCCGGACTCCCCCGACTCCGCCGAGTCCCCCGATTTCGACGCCATGACCCGCGACATCGCGGAGGTCCCCGCCGTCGAGGTGATCGTGACCGTCGCCGTCAACCTGATGAGCGCCGCCGCGGTGAAGCTCGGGCTCACCGAGGAGGGCGACAAGTACAAGGACCTCGACGAGGCCCGCAAGCTGGTGCACGCCCTCGCGGGTCTGCTGGACGCCGGCGCGACGGAGGTCTCCTCCTTCCACGCCGCTCCCCTGCGGGACGGCCTGAAGTCCCTCCAGCTCGCCTTCCGCGAGGCCTCCCTGGTCCCGGACGAGCCGGGCCAGGGTCCTGGCGAGAAGTACACCGGTCCGGTGTACGGCTAGAGGTTTCCTACCGCTTCACGTAGAAGGGCTCGCCCGGAGGGGTGGCCGAGGCCGGCAGCAGTGCCAGGTCGAGGCCCCGCACCAGGCGGGCCCTCAGTGTTTCGTCGGCCGCCAGGGCGCGGGCGACGCGCTGGGCGGCCTCCGCCGGGGAGCTCTCCCCGTCGAGGACCAGCGCGAGCGTTCCGTCGGCCGCGCCCGGACCCAGGTGGGCGCTGAGCACGGCGGGCTCGGCGGCTACGGCGGCCCGTACCGCTTCCCGTACGGCGGGGTCGTCGAGCGGGTCGGTGCTGGCGCGGCCCTCGGCGAGGGCGAGCAGCGCCGGTCCCGCCAGCTGGTACGGCACCGGGCCCGCGAGGTCCAGGACGAGGGTGTCCGCCTTCTCGTGCGCGAGAGCCTGGAGCGCCTGCGGCAGCGGTACGGCCACCGGCCGGGCCGCCGGGTCCCACAGGGCGAGCGAGGCGATCGAGGTGAAGGCGGGCAGGGCACGCCGGTCGCCGGCCGTGAGGGTGGGGACCGCCATGTCGCTGGTCTTCTCGCGGCGCAGACCGTTCTCGTCGGTCTCGACCTCGCCGAGGACGGCGACCACGGGGACGAGCAGCCGGGCGTCGCGCAGGGCCTCCAGGACGGGGCCGTGGGCGGTTCTGTCCTCCGCCCAGGCCGCGAGGGCCGCGGCGAGCCGCGGGTCGGCGGTGCCGTCGTCGTCGGAGAAACCGGGGTCCGGAATGTTCTTGAGCGCCACGCACCGAGCCTAACGGTCCCCCTGGAAGGCCCGGGCCGCCGGGTCCTCGGGAGGTCCGGTGGGGCCGCTTCGGTGGTCAGGAGTTGCGGTGCGCGCGCCGCAGGACGACGGCGGTCAGGAGCAGCAGGGCGCCGAGGCCGCCCGCGAGGGGGGCGAGCAGGCCGATGGGGCGGCTCTCCTCTGCGGGGGGCAGCGGTCCGGGGCCGAAGTGCCGCCCCCGGTAGCCGGAACTCACGGCCTTTGGGTCGGCGCCCTTGATCTTCCCGCCGGCGGCGATCGCGGCGGCCGGGTCGATCGTCCCGTACCCCTTGGAGTCGCTGCGGCCGCCCTTCGGCCGGCTGCGGGCGGTGTCGATGAGCAGCCGCTTGACCTGCGCCGGGGTCAGGTCGGGGTGTGCGGCGCGGACGAGGGCGACGGCTCCGGAGACGAAGGCGGCGGCGGCGCTGGTGCCCCAGCCCTCGTAGTAGCGGCGGTCGGGGTCCGCGATCGCGATGTCGACGCCGGGGGCGCTGACGGTGGCGTACCAGCGGCGGGTGGAGAAGGAGGCGTGGGTGCCGTAACGGTCGACGGCGGCGACGGCGATGACGCCGGGGTAGGCGGCCGGGTAGGAGATGTGGTCGCCCTTCTCGCCGCCGTTGCCGGCGGAGGCGACGACCGAGACGCCCTTCGCCAGGGCGTACTGGACGGCCGCGTCCTCGCCCGCGTCGGCGTGGGCGGACTCGGAGTCGTCGCCGAGGGAGAGGTTGATGACGTCGGCGCCGTGGTCGGCGGCCCAGCGGATGCCCTCGGCGAGGGCCGTGCCCCGGGCCTTGCGGGCCTTGTCACGGGCCTTGTCGGTGCCCTCCAGGATCACCCGCACCGGGAGGATCTCGACGTCGGGGGCGATGCCGAGGACACCGTCCTCGCCGCCGGGGCCGTGGCCGTGACCGGCGATGATGCCGGCCATCGCGGTGCCGTGCCGGGCCCAGGCGCGGTCGCCCCTGGCGGCGCCGAAGCCGATGAGGTCGCGGCCGGGCAGCACCGAGCCCTCCAGGTCCGGGTGCTCGGCGTCGACCCCGGTGTCGAGGACGGCGACCGTGATGCCCTCGCCCTTCGTGGTGCGCCAGGCCTCCGTGGTGTGGAGGGCTTCGAGACCCCACTGCCGGTCCCGGATGGAGTCGGCGTACGCGGGCGTGGTGACGGCGGGCAGGACGGAGAAGGCGGTGACGAGCAGGACGGCGGCGGGGGCGCGCAGGCGGGTGCTACGGGTCACCTGGCGTCCTCCTGCTTCGTCATCGCCTCGGCGGTCGCGCGCAGCTGCTTCTCGAGCCGGACGGTGATGCCCTTGGCCTCGTGGCCCAGGCCGGACTGCGCGGTGGCGTCGGTACGGCCCTTGGCCATGGCCGCTTCGGCGGGCTGCGGGCGGTCGACGGGCCGGCCGTCGGCGAAGCCGGAGACGGCGGTGACGACGACGGGGAGGTCGGCGGGGGCGTTCAGCCACCAGCTGGCGCGCTGCGGGGCGCCGAAGCGGGCCGCGACGGTGCCGGGCCCGGAGAGGGCCGGCGGGACGTCCGCGCCGAGGCGGGTGGTGAGACCGGGGCCGAGGGCGCGCTGCGCGGTGGCGTCGGCGCGGGTGAAGACGAGGCCGACGGTGATGACACTGCTGGCGGTGGCGTCGGTGTACGTCGCGCGCAGGACGCGCTCGCAGCCGAGCGGCCTGAGGGCGGCGAGCAGGCCCTTGGCCAGGACGGCCGGCGAGCAGGCGGCGTCCGGGGCGACGACGATCCGGGTCCAGGTGCGGGCCGAGCCGCCGGGGCCGGCGGCGGAGCCGACGAGGGTGCGGGGAAAGAGGTTGTCGACGGGGGCGTTGTGCCACAGCTCCTTGGCCTCCGCGTACCCGGGGGGCTCGGCGGGCGCACCGGGCTCGGCGGCGGCCAGCCAGGTCCCGGCGAGGGCGCCCCCGATGAGTCCGACGCCGAGGACGGCGCAGGCGGCGACGGCGACGGTCCGCCCGACCCGCCGCTCCGGCACGGGCCGCAGCCGCGTGGTGGTCTCGACGGGCGCCTCGGGGGGCAGCGGGAAGCGGGTGGGGTGGGCGTGCGGGCCGTGGGCGGCGTGAGCGCCGTGAGTGTGGCCGTACGGGGAGGTGGCCTGCCGGGCGGGAGCCGGAGCGGGCGGGGCCCAGAGCGTGGGGGCCTGACCGGAACGGGCGGGCGCCGGACGGGAGACGGCGTGGGCGGAGCCCGTGGCGGGCCCGGTGGCGGGTGGCATGGGGGTGGCGGAGCCGGAGGGAGAGGTGAGGGGGCGGGAGGTGGGCCGGGGCGGAACGACAGCGGCCGGACGGGAGGCCGGACGCGGCGGAGCGGACGGCGGCGCACCCGCCGCACCGGATGCCGCCGACCTACGCGGAACAGGCTGCGAACCCCCCTGGCCGGACGGTGTCGGGCCCCCGTCAGCCGGATTCGATCGCGGCGGAGCCGTGCCCGTCGTGCCCATCGGTTCCGACGGGCGGATCGCGCGGAGTCTTGTCGTCGTCTCCGCCTCCGTCGGTTCGGCGGCGGGCAGCAGCGCGTCCGTGATGCGGGAGGGCGTGGAGGGGTGCTCGCCGGTCATCCCCGTCCCCCGCTCGTGTCGACAATGCCCGTCACTCTACGGGCTGTTCCCTCCGGCTCGGGAACCCAGGGGCTACCCACTCGTAAACCTGTCTGGCAAGCTCGGGCCATGACTCCCCGTGCCGCCGACCGGGCCCGCTACGACCGGGCCACCGCTCACCTCGACGCGCCCGTGGCGATCGTCGACCTGGAGGCCTTCGACGCCAACGCGGCGGACCTCGTACGCCGGGCCGGCGGAAAGCCGGTCCGGGTGGCGAGCAAGTCCGTGCGCTGCCGGGCGCTCCTGGAACGGGTGCTCGCGCGGGAGGGCTTCGCGGGCATCATGTCGTTCACCCTCGACGAGTCGCTGTGGCTGGCCCGCGCCGGTTTCGAGGACGTCCTGCTCGCGTACCCGTCCGCGGACCGTTCCGGTTTCGGGGAGCTGGCCCACGACCCGAAGCTGGCCGCCGCGGTGACCGTGATGGTCGACGACGTGGCGCAGCTGGATCTGATCGACGCCTCCCGCGCGGGCGGGACGGAGGAGGTCCGGGTCTGTCTGGAGCTGGACACCGCGCTGAGTCTGCTGGGTGGCCGGGTGCGGATCGGTGCCCGTCGTTCCCCGCTGCGCGAGCCCGCGGAACTGGCCGAGCTGGCCCGCTCGGTGGTGCGGCGTCCCGGGTTCCGGCTGGTCGGGATCATGGCGTACGAGGGTCATGTCGCGGGTGTCGGTGACGCGGTCGCGGGCCGGCCGCTGCGGTCGCGGGCGATCCGGCTGATGCAGTCGGCGGCCCGCAGGGAGCTGGCGGAGCGCAGGGCGGCCGTGGTGCGGGCCGTACGGGCGGTGGCGCCGGACCTGGAGTTCGTGAACGGCGGCGGCACGGGCAGCGTGCAGCACACGGCCGCCGAGGACGCGGTGACGGAGATCGCGGCGGGTTCGGGGCTGTTCGTGCCGCGCCTCTTCGACAATTACACCGCCTTCTCCGGCCGGCCGGCCGCGCTCTTCGCGCAGCCCGTCGTCCGCCGTCCGGGCGTCGGGGTGGTGACCGTCCTCGGCGGTGGTTACCCGGCGTCCGGGGTCGCCGGGCCGGACCGGCTCCCGGTCCCGTATCTGCCGGAGGGTCTGCGG
This sequence comes from Streptomyces sp. NPDC001728, assembly GCF_040297565.1. NCBI lineage: Bacteria > Bacillati > Actinomycetota > Actinomycetes > Kitasatosporales > Streptomycetaceae > Streptomyces > Streptomyces sp. NPDC001728. Next base: position 228,636 of record NZ_JBEOZK010000005.1, on the reverse strand, counting down.
TACGACCCGCAGGAGGGCCCCGGCGAGGTGCAGACCCCGCTGCTCGGCTCGCCGGCGGACGACCTGCGGATCGGCGACAAGGTGTGGTTCCGGCACGCGAAGGCCGGTGAGCTGTGCGAGCGCTTCGAGAACCTGCGTCTGATCGAGGGCGACCGCGTCACGGCGACCGTGCCCACCTACCGCGGCGAGGGCATGACCTTCCTCTAGAGAAGGTGCCGGTACGCCGGACAGCCGGGCGTCTCATGACGCCCGGCTGTCGCGCGTGGGGGGCAGCGGGTGGGGCCTAGAGCGGCGTCACGTACGCGCCCGCGATGCCGCCGTCCACCAGGAAGTCGCTGGCGTTGACGAAGGAGGAGTCGTCGCTCGCGAGGAAGGCGACGGCGGCGGCGATCTCCTCGGGCTCGGCGAAGCGGCCGACGGGGATGTGGACGAGGCGGCGCGCGGCACGCTCGGGGTCCTTGGCGAACAGTTCCTGGAGCAGCGGGGTGTTGACCGGCCCGGGGCAGAGGGCGTTGACGCGGATGCCCTCGCGGGCGAACTGGACGCCCAGCTCGCGGGACATGGCGAGCACGCCGCCCTTGGAGGCGGTGTAGGAGATCTGGCTCGTGGCGGCGCCCATGACGGCGACGAACGAGGCGGTGTTGATGATGGACCCCTTGCCCTGGCGGCGCATGTAGGGCAGGGCCGCCTTGCAGCAGAGGTACACGGAGGTCAGGTTGACGTCCTGGACGCGCTTCCAGGCCTCCAGACCGGTCTCCAGGATGGAGTCGTCCTCGGGGGGCGAGATGCCGGCGTTGTTGAAGGCGATGTCGACGGAGCCGTAGGTGTCGAAGGCGGTCTTGAACAGTGCCTCGACCTGCTCGGGGTCGGTGACGTCGACCTGGACGAAGGTGCCGCCGACCTCTTCGGCGGCGGCCTTGCCGGCCGTCTCGTCGATGTCGCCGCAGACGACGTTCGCGCCCTCGGAGGCGAGCCGGCGGGCGGTGGCGAGGCCGATGCCGCTGCCGGCTCCGGTGATGACGGCGGTACGGCCGACGAGGCGGCGGCAGACGGCGGGGGGCTGGGGGGAACCTTCGGGGGATGTGGCCGCTTCGGTGCTGGTCATGGGTGCTCAGGCCTCCGTACTGATGAAGACGTTCTTGGTTTCGGTGAAGGCGGTCAGTGCGTCGGGGCCCAGTTCGCGGCCGAGGCCGGACTGCCGGTAGCCGCCGAACGGGGTCCAGTAGCGGACGCTGGAGTGGGAGTTGACGGAGAGGTTGCCGGCCCGGACGGCGCGGGAGGCGCGCAGGGCGCGGCCGACGTCGCGGGTCCAGATGGAGCCGGACAGGCCGTACTCGGTGGCGTTGGCGAGGCGGATCGCGTCGGCCTCGTCGTCGAAGGGGAGGACGACGGCGACGGGGCCGAAGATCTCCTCGACGGCGCAGGGCGCGTCCTCGGGCACGTCGGTGAGGACGGTCGGCGGGAACCAGAAGCCGGGGCCCTCGGGGGCCTTGCCGCGGATGGCTTCGAGGTCGTCGGTCACGTAGGAGCGGACGCGGTCGAGCTGGGCGCGGGAGATGAGGGGGCCCATCCGGGTGCGCTCGTCGAGCGGGTCGCCGACGACGATCTCCTCGATGGCGGGGGTGAGGAGTGCGAGGAAGCGGTCGTACGCGCTCCGCTGGACGAGGATGCGGGTTCGGGCGCAGCAGTCCTGCCCGCTGTTGTCGAGGAAGGACATCGGCGCCGCCGCCGCGGCGGCCTCCAGGTCCGCGTCGGCGAAGACGATGTTGGGGCTCTTGCCGCCGAGTTCGAGGGTGACCCGCTTCACCTGGTCGGCGCACTTCGCCATGATCGACTTTCCGACGCGGGTGGAGCCGGTGAAGACGATCTTGGCGATACCGGGGTGTTCCACGAGGGCGTTCCCGGCGACCGGGCCGGTGCCGGGGAGGACCTGGAAGAGGCCTTCGGGGAGGCCCGCCTCCAGGGCGAGTTCGGCGAGCCGCAGTGCGGTGAGCGGGGTGGTCTCGGCGGGCTTGAGGAGGACGGCGTTGCCGGCGGCGAGGGCGGGTGCGGTGGCCCAGGCGGCGATCGGCATGGGGAAGTTCCAGGGGGCGATGACGCCCACGACCCCGAGCGGTTCGAGGATCGTGAGGTCGAGGCCGCCGGCCACCGGGATCTGGCGGCCGTTGAGGCGCTCCACTCCCCCGGCGGCGAAGTCGAGCAGGTCGCGGACGTTGCCCGCCTCCCAGCGGGCGTTGCCGATGGTGTGGCCGGCCTCGGTGACCTCCAGGCGGGCTAGTTCCTCGATGTGGTCGTCGACGACGGCGGCGAAGCGGCGGAGCAGCCGGGCCCGGTCGGCGGGCGCGGCGGCGGCCCAGCCGCGCTGGGCGGCGGCGGCCCGTGCGACGGCGTCGTCGACGTCGGCGGGGGTGGCGGCGGGGACGGTGGCGACGAGTACCTCGGTCGCCGGGTTCAGTACCTGGAGCAACGCGTTCCTCTCAGAGGCGGTTCAGCGGCGTTCGAGGGCTCAGAGGCGTTCGAAGGAACGGCGCAGTTCCCAGTCGGTCACGGCGGCGTCGAAGGCGTCGAGTTCGACGCGGGCCATGTTGCGGTAGTGGGCGACGACCTCGTCGCCGAAGGCGGCCTTGGCGATCTCGCTGGTGTCCCAGAGTTCGGCGGCCTCGCGCAGGGTGGTGGGGACGTGCGCGTACTCGGCGGTGTAGGCGTTCCCGGTGCAGGGCGGGGGGAGTTCCAGCCGCTGCTCGATGCCGTGCAGACCGGCGGCGACCAGGCCGGCCACGGCGAGGTACGGGTTGACGTCGCCGCCGGGGAGGCGGTTCTCGAAGCGGGTGGAGCGGCCGTGGCCGACGACGCGCAGCGAGCAGGTGCGGTTGTCGTGGCCCCAGGCGACGGCGGTGGGCGCGAAGGAGCCGGGCTGGAACCGCTTGTAGGAGTTGATGTTGGGGGCGTAGAGGAGGGAGAAGTCGCGGAGGGCGGCGAGCTGTCCGGCGAGGAAGTGCCGCATGGTCGCGGACATGCCGTGCTCGTCGTCCCCGGCCATCACGTTCTCTCCGTCGGCGTTCTGGAGGGAGAGGTGGATGTGGCAGGAGTTGCCCTCGCGCTCGTTGTACTTCGCCATGAAGGTGAGCGAGTGGCCCTCCTGGGCGGCGATCTCCTTGGCGCCCGTCTTGTAGACGGCGTGCTGGTCGCAGGTGACGAGGGCCTCGTCGTACTTGAAGGCGATCTCGTGCTGGCCGGGGTTGCACTCGCCCTTGGCGGACTCGACGGTGAGTCCGGCGCCGGTCATCTCGTTGCGGATGCGGCGCAGCAGGGGTTCGATGCGTCCGGTACCCAGGACGGAGTAGTCGATGTTGTACTGGTTGGCGGGGGTGAGGCCGCGGTAGTTCGCGTCCCAGGCCTGCTCATAGCTGTCCTTGAAGACGATGAACTCGAGTTCGGTGCCGACGTGGGCGGTCAGGCCGTGTTCCGCGAGGCGCTCCAGCTGGCGGCGGAGGACCTGGCGGGGTGCGGCGACGACGGGGGTGCCGTCGGCCCAGGCGAGGTCCGCCGTCACCATGGCGGTGGCCTCGTTCCAGGGGAGGCGGCGGAGGGTGGTGAGGTCGGCGTGCATCGCGAAGTCGCCGTAGCCGCGGTCCCAGGAGGACATGGCGTAGCCGTCGACGGTGTTCATCTCGGTGTCGACGGCCAGCAGGTAGTTGCAGCCCTCGGTGCCGTGGCCGAGTACCTCGTCCAGGAAGAACGGGGCGGCGAACCGCTTGCCCTGGAGCCGCCCCTGCATGTCGGGGAAGGCCAGGACGACGGTGTCGATCTCGCCGCTCGCGACGAGGGCGCGTAGCTCCTCGACGGCGAGCGGGGGTTTGCGGTCTGCCACGGGATTGCTCCTCCTTCGGCCTGCCGGAAGCCATAAGGTATTGCGGAAGACCATTGCTTGGGAAGGTCCTCGGGAAGGGGAAACGAGAACGTGGCCAGTACGAGTGAATCGGCGGACCGGTTGACGCCCGTGCTGCGGCCGGTGCGGGCGGGCAACGGCTTCGAGGAGGCCCTGGAGCAGATCCTTCAGGTCGTACGGCTCGGTCTGGTGCCCGGCGGGGAGCGACTGCCCGCCGAACGGGAGCTGGCCGACCGGATGGGGATCAGCCGGGTCACGCTGCGCGAGGTGCTCAAGGTCCTCCAGGAGCAGGGCCTGGTGGAGAGCCGGCGCGGCCGGTACGGCGGCACCTTCGTGCTGCCCCGCGTCCAGACGGCCGACGAGGACGAGCTGCGCCGCCGGATCGCCTCGGTCGACATGGAGGACACCCTGCGCTTCCGTGAGGTCCTCGAAGTGGGCGCGGCGGGGCTCTGCGCGGCCCACGGTCTCGACGAGGCGGGCGCCGGGCGGCTGCGGGCCGCCGTGGCGGCGACGCATGACGCCCCGCTGGCCGATTACCGCCGCCAGGACACCCTGCTCCACCTCACGCTCGCCGAGCTGTCCGGCTCGCCGACGCTGACCGCGCAGTACGCGGCCGTGCGGGCGACCGTGAACGATCTGCTCGACTGCATCCCCCTCCTCGTACGCAATCTGGAGCACTCCCAGCACCAGCACACCGCCGTGGTCGACGCGGTGCTCGACGGGGACGCGGACGCGGCGCGCGAGGTGATGCGGGAGCACTGCTCGGGCACGGCGGCGCTGCTGCGGGGCTTCCTGACCTGAGGCACGCGCGCGTGGGGCCCGTGCGCGTGGGGCCCGTGCGCGTGGGGCCCGCGCTCGTGGGGCCCGCGCTCGTGGGGCCCGCGCTCGTGGGCCCGTGCTCGTGGGGCTCGCGCTCGTGCCCGTGCTCGTGGGGCTCGCACTCGTGGGCCCGGCGGCGGGCGCGTAACCCGAAAGTAACGCACGGGGGTTGCGCTCCCCCGTCGGCCACCGCAAAGGTATGGGACCAATCCATTGGGCCCGCTGTGGGGAGCTGACGCTGCCATGACGCTCGAAGACACGACCGGGAGCACACCCGGGGGCACGACCCCGCCGAAGGACGACTACCTGGAACGCCGGGCGCTGCGCCGCGGCAGCGCCGGATGGCTGCTGCTCACCGGACTCGGCGTCGCCTACGTCGTCTCCGGGGACTTCTCCGGCTGGAACATCGGCCTGTCGAAGGGCGGCTTCGGCGGCCTCGCCGTCGCCACCGTCCTGATGGGCGCGATGTACGCCTGTCTCGTCTTCGCGCTCGCCGAACTCTCCGCCATCCTGCCCACCGCGGGCGGTGGTTACGGCTTCGCCCGCCGGGCGCTCGGCACCTGGGGCGGGTTCCTCACCGGGACCGCGATCCTCATCGAGTACGTCCTCGCCCCGGCCGCTATCTCGATCTTCATCGGCGACTACGTCGAGTCCCTCGGCCTCTTCGGCCTGGAGTCCGGCTGGCCCGTCTACCTGGTCTGCTTCGCACTGTTCATCGGGATCCACCTCTGGGGCGTGGGCGAGGCCCTGCGCTTCAGCCTCGTCGTGACGGCCATCGCGGTCGCGGCGCTCGTCGTCTTCGCACTCGGCGCCCTCAGCGACTTCCATGTGGACGGCCTGAACGACATCCCGGTCGACGGTGAGGCCTTCGGCGCCAACTCCTGGCTGCCGTTCGGACTGCTGGGAATCTGGGCCGCCTTCCCCTTCGGCATGTGGTTCTTCCTGGGCGTCGAGGGCGTGCCGCTCGCCGCCGAGGAGGCGAAGGACCCGGTCAGGTCGATGCCGAGGGCGCTCGCGATCTCCATGGGCGTCCTGGTGCTGCTCGCCGTGATGACCTTCTTCGCCGCGACCGGGGCGCGCGGCGCGGCCGCTGTCCAGGAGGCGGGCAACCCCCTCGTCGTGGCGCTCCAGGGCGACGGGGAGCCGACCGCGCTCAGCCGCTTCGTGAACTACGCGGGCCTCGCCGGTCTGGTGGCCTCCTTCTTCTCCCTCATCTACGCCGGCTCGCGCCAGCTCTTCGCGCTCTCCCGGGCGGGCTACCTGCCCCGCTTCCTCTCCCTCACCAGCCGCCGGAAGTCGCCGTACCTCGGGCTGCTCATCCCGGGCGCGATCGGCTTCGCGCTGGCCGCCGGGACCGGCGACGGGGCCCGGATGCTCAACATCGCCGTCTTCGGCGCCACCATCTCCTACGCCCTGATGGCGCTCTCCCACATCGTGCTGCGGCGCCGCGAGCCGGGACTGCACCGGCCGTACCGCACTCCCGGCGGGATCGTGACCTCCTCGGTGGCCTTCGTACTGGCCCTGTCGGCCCTGGTCGCGACCTTCCTGGTGGACCGGACGGCGGCGGTCATGGCGCTCGGGGTGTACGTGATCGCCCTGGCCTACTTCGCGTTCTACAGTCGGCACCATCTGGTGGCCAGGGCGCCCGAGGAGGAGTTCGCGGCGCTCGCCGCGGCCGAGGCCGAACTCGAACGCGACTGATCCCCCCGACGCTCCGCACCCCTGGAGGAACTCCCGTGACCAAGCCGCTCATCGGCGTGACCACCTACCTGGACCAGGCCCGCTGGGGGGTGTGGGACATGCGCGCCGCGCTGCTGCCCGCCCCGTACCCGCGGCTCGTGCGGGAGAGCGGGGGGATCGCGGTGATGCTGCCCCCGGACGGGCCGGAGGCCGCGGCGGTGGTGGTGGCCCGGCTCGACGGGCTGGTCGTCGCGGGCGGTGCGGACGTCGAGCCCGTACGGTACGGGGCCGAGCCCGACCCCCGTACCGGCCCACCGGCCAGGGAGCGGGACTCCTGGGAGCTGGCCCTGATCGACGCGGCGCTCGCCTCGGGGACCCCGTTGCTCGGCATCTGCCGGGGGATGCAGCTCCTGAACGTGGCCCTGGGCGGGACGCTGATCCAGCACCTCGACGGGCATGTGGAGGCGGTCGGGGTGATCGGCCGGCACGCGGTGAAGCCTGTGCCGGGCACCCGGTACGCCTCGCTGGTCCCGGAACTCGCCGAGGTCCCGACGTATCACCACCAGGCGGTGGACCGGCTGGGCGCGGGGCTCGCGCCCTCGGCGCACGCGGAGGACGGCACTGTGGAGGCGGTGGAACTCGCGGCCCCGGCCTGGGTCCTCGGCGTCCAGTGGCATCCGGAGATGGGCGAGGACCTGCGGGTGATGCGGGGCCTGGTCGAGGCGGCGGCAGCGGCGGGCTCGTCGGCGCCGGTGGCATCGGCGGCGTCGGGCGCCGTGGGGCGCGCCTGACGGCGGGTGCGTACGCGCGCGCGTGCGTGCGTTGCGCGGCTCTTGCCGCTCAGACGGCCGCGCGGGCCGCGAGCACCGTGTGGTCGTTCCGCATCCGGAGGGCGTAGAGGGCGGCGGAGACGCCCATGCCGACCGGGAGGGAGAGGTCGATGCCCCCGAGGGCGGCGTCGTCCTCTTCGACGGGGCCGTCGCCATCGCCCTGACCCTGTACGGGCTGCTGGTCTCCAACTTCCTGCCGTCAACACCGTCTCACCGGACCGGTCGCGTCGGATGCGCAGGCCCACGGCCTGGAGAGCGAGTCCGGCGCTGTACGCGGTCAGGGCGTCGATGGCGATGGCGCCGAGGACCAGGGCGAGCAGGAAGACCGGGACGCGAAGGCGGCGGTGGCCGTGGCGGCCAGCGGCCCGGCTGGATCACGGGTCCGCCGGCCGGCTGGGCAGGGCGTCGAGCTGCCCTCAGCCCGTCGGCCGGGGTCGCCGCCCCCCCCCCTCGGCGCAGGGCTCCCGAGCCGCCCCTCAACCCTCCGGCCGGGTCGTCTAGTCGCCCCTCACCCCGCCGGCCGGGCCGTCGAGCCGCCCCTCAACCCGCCGGCCGGGCGCGGGTCAAGGAGAGGAGGTCGCGGGCCGGGCCCGTCGGGCGGTGGCCCGTCGGCCAGACGGCCCGCAGGTCGCGGCGGAGCAGTACCCCCTCCACCGGGATGGCTACCAGCCGCCGCGAGGCCAGTTCCTCGGCGATGGCGAGTTCGCTGAGGACGGCCGGCCCTGCGCCGCTGACGGCGGCGGCCTTCACCGCGGTGGTGGAGGCGAGTTCCAGGAGCGGCTGCGCGAGGCCGCCGTGGGCGGACAGCGCCGCGTCCAGGACCTGTCGGGTCCCCGAGCCCCGCTCCCGCAGGACCAGCGGGGTCGCGGCCAGCTCCGCCGGGTCCACCGGGCCCCGGCGGCGGGCCCACGGGTGCGAGGGGGCCGCGACGACCGCGAGCCGGTCGTGGGCGACGACCACGCCGTCGAGACCCTCGGGCACGGCGAGGCCCTCCACGAAGCCGATGTCCGCCTCGTTGCCGAGGAGCCGTTCCGCGACCACCGCCGAGTTGCCCGCCTGGAGCGATACCGCCGTGTCGGGGCGCTCTGCGCGCAGCGCGATCAGCCAGCCCGGCAGCAGGTACTCGGCGATCGTCATGGACGCGGCGACCCGCAGCCGGGAGTCCCGCCGCCCGCGCAGGGCCTGGGCGCCGGCGTCGAAGGCCTCGGCGGCCTCGACGATACGGCGCGCCCAGTCGGTGACGAGCGCACCCGCGTCGGTGAGCCGTGAGCCCCGGGGCGAACGGTCGACGAGGGCCACGCCGAGCTGTCGTTCCATCGAGCGGATGCGGCTGCTGGCGGCGGGCTGGGTGATGCCGACCTCGCGGGCGGCGGCGCCGAGGCTGCCGTGCCGGGCGACGGCGAGGAGCAGTTCGAGGGCGCCGAGGTCGGGAACCCGATGGTGGAGCTGCGCCTTGACCTCGCCGCCGTACGCCTCACCGGCCCGCGAGCCCCGGACGACCTGACCACCGGACTCGCCCCGCCGCGGCCCGAGCCCGCGAGCCCCCTCGCCGGAGCTCCCGCCACCGGGCGCCGCGCCACCGGATGCACCGCCACCGGGTGTCCCGGCAGTGGACGGACCGCCACCAGGGGTCCCACCTGGAGATGCACCGCCGCCGGCAGTCCCGCCAGGGAATGCCCCGCCACCAGGGCTCCCGCCGCTGGAGGCCCCCCCAGTGGATGCACCACCGCCCGCGATCCCACTGGCCGGCGCCCCGCCGCCACCCGGCCCGCCGCCGGCCGCCCCCTCACCGTTCGTCCCGCTGCCCCGCGTCTCCCAGCTCCTGCTCATAAGGCCAGCTTATGGCGTCATAGCCGCATGATCCCTGGTGGGGGCCCTGGAAGAGGGCGACGGTGGAGGCATGGCAAGCCCCGCACTTCCCCGTCCCGCCCTGCCCGCCCGAGCCCACGAGCCCCGGCCGGTCGTCTCGCCCACCCGTTCCGTCCGTCACCTCGGGCCGAACTGGTACGCCTCCGTGATGGGTACGGCCATCGTGGCCAACGCCGGCGCCGGCCTCCCCTCCGCCGGTCCCGGTCTCCGCACCGTCTGCGCGGCCGTCTGGACGCTCTCGCTCGCGATGCTGCTCGTCCTGCTCGCCGCCCGCGCCACGCACTGGACCCGCCACCGCGACCAGGCCCGCGCCCACCTCCTCGACCCCGCGATGGCGCCGTTCTACGGCTGTCTGTCGATGGCGCTGCTCGCCGTCGGCGGCGGCGCGATGATCGTCGGCCGCGACTGGATCGGGCTCCCCGCCGCCGTCGCGCTGGACACCGTCCTGTTCACCGCGGGCACGGTGATCGGTCTCGCGGCCGCGGTGGTCGTCCCGTACCTGATGGTGGTGCACCACCGGATCGAGGGCGCCTCCCCGGTGTGGCTGCTGCCGGTCGTCGCGCCGATGGTCTCCGCCGCCCTCGGCCCGCTGCTCGTGCCCCATCTGCCGGCCGGGCAGGCCCAGCAGACCCTGCTCATCGCCTGCTGGGCGATGTTCGGCGTCAGTCTGCTCGCGACCCTGGTCATGCTGCCCCTGGTGTTCGGGCGGCTGGTGACCGGCGGGCCGCTGCCGCTCGCGCTCACCCCCACGCTCTTCCTGGTCCTCGGCCCGCTCGGCCAGTCGACGACCGCCGCCAACAAGTTCGCCGACGTGGCCCCGGGCGTGCTGCCCGCCCCGTACGCGCACGGCTTCGCCTCCTTCGCCGTCCTCTACGGCGTGCCCGTCATGGGCTTCGCGCTGCTGTGGCTGGCGCTCGCCGGGGCGATGGTGCTGCGGGCCCGCCGGCAGGGCATGGGCTTCGCGATGACCTTCTGGGCGTTCACCTTCCCGATCGGCACCTGTGTGACCGGCGCCGAGGGGCTCGCCCAGCACACCGGACTCGTCGTCTTCGACGGGCTCGCGGTCTTCCTGTACGCGCTGCTCCTCACGGCCTGGCTGGTGGCCGCGATCCACACCGTGCGCGGTCTCGTCAGCGGTGCGCTGCTCGCAGGGCCCGCGCCAGTGCCTGCGGAGCCTCGGCCAGCGACGGCCCGTACCAGGTGAGTAGTCGCCCGTCGACGAGCGCGGCGGCGGTCCCGGGGAACGCCTCGGGGCCGTCGTCGTGTGTGAAGCGGTAGGGCTCGTCGGGCAGCACGACGAGGTCGGGCGCGGCGGCGCGCAGTTCGTCGAGCGGGAGGCGCGGATAGCGCTCGGGGTGGCCGGCGTACAGGTTCCGGACGCCGAGCCGGGCCAGCAGGTCTCCGGCGAAGGTGTCCCGGCCGAGCACCATCCAGGGGCGGCGCCAGATCGGTACGACGGCGGTGTGCGGCCCCTCCGGGGTGACCGCCGCCCAAGCCTCCTCGGCCTCGTCGAGCCAGCCGGGCCGGCGGGGCGCGCCGCAGGCGGCGAGGACCCGCTCCAGTTCCCGCAGGCCCTGGTCGAGGGTGCGGATCTCGGTGACGAGGAGCTCGGTCCCGGCGGCCCGGAGGGCGGCGAGGTCCGGGGCGCGGTTCTCCTCCTCGTTGGCGAGGACGAGGTCGGGGCGGAGGGCGAGGATCGCGGGGACGTCCGGGTTCTTGGTGCCGCCGACGCGGACGACGTCGAGGCCGGCGGGCCGGACGCACCAGTCGGTGGCACCGACGAGGACGTCGGGCGCGGTGACGGCGACGGCCTCGGTCAGGGAGGGCACGAGGGACACGACCCGGATGGGTGCGTCTCGCCCGGCCCTCATTCCTCCTCGGCCTCGACGTGCTCGGCGACGGCGACGACGAGCAGCCGGGTCCCCGGTTCGGTGGCGCGCCAGCGGTGGCGGACCCCGCCGGAGAGGTAGAGGGTGTCGCCGCGGTCCAGCCGGTAGGCGCGGCCCTCGGCCTCGACCTCGGCGGCGCCGTCGGCCACGTAGAGCAGTTCGTCGTTCCGGTGCTGGAACTCGCGCCCGGCGTCCTGCTCACCGGTGAACTCCAGGGCGTGCAGCTGGTGACGTCCGCGGACGATCGCCCGTACGCCCGCGGGCAGTCCCGGGGAGTGCTCGGCGGCCCGTACGACATCGACGGTACGGGCGGCCTCGGCGGCGGCGAGGAGTTCGCCGGAGGTGGTCTCCAGGGCCTCCGCGACGAGTTCGAGGGACCGGCGGCTGGGCCGGGCGCGGTCGTTCTCGACCTGGCTGAGGAACGGCACGGAGAGGCCGCTGCGCGAGGAGACGACGGCCAGCGTGAGCTGGAGCGCTCTGCGCCGCCTCTTGACGGCCGCGCCCACGCGGGGTGATTCCTTCTCGTCCATGTCGGCTCCCTCCCTCGTGCCTCGTGCGCATCCGTACCGGTCGGTTACCTGAACCTTACGCAGCTTTGGGGCGGGGTTTCGCGTCGTGACGAAATGGGGTGGCCGCCGAACACGTTCGGCGACCACCCCATTTCGGACAGAAGTCGGCTGTCCTCCCCCGGTACTACTGCGGCGCGAGCTTCTCCGCGAGGCCCGGGTTGGCGTCCAGCCAGGTGCGGACGGCCTCCTGCTCCTTGCCCTTGCCGGTCTTCTGGATGACGGCTTCGAGGTCCGTGAGCTGCTTCTCGGTGAGCTCGAAGTTCTTCAGCCAGGCGCCGACCTCGGGGTTCTCGGCGGCGAATCCCTTACGGGCGAGGGTGTGGACGCCGTCGCCCTTGCCCCAGGAACCCTTGGGGTCGGCGAGCTTCTTGAGGTCGTGGGCGGAGTAGGCCCAGTGCGGGGACCAGAGGGTGACGACGACCGGTTCCTTGCGCTCGTAGGCGCGCTTCAGCTCGGCGAGCATGCCGGGCGTGGAGCCGTCGACGACCTCGTACTCGCCCTCGAGGCCGTACTCCTTGAGGACCTTGTCCTTGAGGATGCCCATCATTCCGGCGCTCGGCTCGATGCCGATGATCCGGCCCTTGAACCGGCCCGACTTGCCCTTGAGGTCGGCGAGGGAGTCGACGCCCTTCACGTACGAGGGGACGGAGAGCTCCAGGGAGGTGGGGCCGTACCAGGAGCCGAGGTCCTCCAGCTTGTTCTGGTACTTCTTCCAGTACTGCTCGTGCGTGACGGGCAGCCAGGAGTCGGTCTGGAAGTCGAGCTGACCGCCGGCCAGGCCCGTGTAGAGCGCGCCGGCCTCCAGCTGCTTGGTGTCGACCTCGTACCCCCGGCGCTCCAGGAGTTCCTTCCAGAGGTACGTGGAGGCGATGCCCTCGTCCCAGGGGATGTAGCCGATGTTGATCTTCTTGCCGTGGCCGCTGTTCTTGCCCGCGGCGGCGGTGGAGGTCGCGCCGCCGGAGCCGAGGAAGCCCATGCCGCCGGCCACCAGGGCGAGCACGACGACGCCGACGAGGGCGGCGACGGGCTGCGGGCGGTGGGCCCAGATCTTCGCCCCGGGCCGCTTGGCGCCGAGCGCGGCGCGCGCCTTGGCGGCGGCGCGGCGGCCCAGCGGGGAGACCTGGCGGCCGAGGGCGCCGGTCATCCGGTCCAGGTACATGGCGAGGACGACGATGGAGACGCCGGCCTCGAAGCCGAGGCCGATGTCGACGTTGCCGATGGCGCGGTAGACGGCGCCGCCGAGACCGCCGCCGCCGACCATGCCGGCGATGACGACCATCGAGAGGCCCAGCATGATGACCTGGTTGACGCCGGCCATGATCGTCGGCAGGGCGAGCGGCAGCTGTACGCGGAGCAGCGTGTTGCGCGGGGTGGTACCGAAGGCCTCGGCGGCCTCGACCAGTTCGCCGTCGACCTGCCGGATGCCCAGCTCCGTCATCCGTACGCCCGGGGGCAGCGCGAAGACGATCGTGGCGATGATGCCGGGGACCACACCGACACCGAAGAAGATGATGCCGGGGATGAGGTAGACCATCGCGGGCATGGTCTGCATGAAGTCGAGGACCGGCCGCAGCACGGCGCTGACCGTCTTGGAGCGGGCGGCCCAGATGCCGAGCGGTACGGCGATCACCAGGGTCACCAGGGTGGCGACGAGCACGAGCGACAGCGTCGCCATGGCCTCGTCCCACAGCTGGACCGAGTCGACGAGCGCGAACCCGGCGAAGGCGAGGACACCGGCGGCGAGGCCGCGCAGCCACCAGGCGACGACGGCGAGGATGCCGGCGAAGAGCAGCGGCTGGGGCGCGGACAGGACGGCGTCGATGCCGTCGTAGAGACCGGTGACACCGGTGCTGACGGCGTCGAACAGCCAGGAGAACTGGGCCTGGAGCCAGTCGACGGCACTGTCGACCCAGTCACCGAGGGGGAGCCTAGGCACCGGCGGTCACCTCCTTGCCCTTGGCGGGCTGGGCATGCGGCGCGCCGGTACCGCCCATGACGGCGAGGAGGCGTTCGGTCGGTACGACTCCGAGGACGGAGCCCTCGGCGTCCTCGACGGTCACCGGGTGCGGGGCCAGGGCGGCGACGGCGCACAGGTCGGCGACGAGCGTGTCCGGCCCGACGGCGCGGCAGGCACAGCCGTCGGGGCAGTCGGCCGGGGCGACACCCTCGGCCATGACGGCGGAGGCGGTGAGCACCCGGGAGCGGTCGACGTCCTGGATGAAGGAGGCCACGTAGTCGTCGGCGGGGCGGACGAGGATGTCCTCGGCGGTGCCGAGCTGCACGATCCGGCCGTCGCGCATGACGGCGATCCGGTCGCCGAGGCGCATGGCCTCGTTGAGGTCGTGGGTGATGAAGACGATGGTCTTCTTCAGCCGCTGCTGGAGCACGAGGAGCTGGTCCTGCATGTCGCGGCGGATGAGCGGGTCTAGCGCGCTGAAGGACTCGTCCATGAGGAGCAGGTCGGCGTCGGTGGCGAGGGCGCGGGCCAGACCGACCCGCTGCTGCATGCCGCCGGACAGTTCGTCGGGCCAGGACTTCTCCCAGCCGGCGAGACCGCACAGCTCCAGGGCCTCGGCGGCCCGGGTCTCGCGCTCGGCGCGCGGGACGCCCTGCACCTCCAGGCCGTAGCCGGCGTTCTCCAGAACGTTCCGGTGCGGGAAGAGCGCGAAGTGCTGGAAGACCATGCTGATCTTGGTGGAACGGACCGTGCGCAGGTCGCGGGGGGACAGCGCGGTGAGGTCACGTCCATCGAAGAGGACCCGGCCGGCGGTGGGTTCGAGCAGGCCGTTGAGCATGCGCAGCAGGGTGGACTTGCCGGACCCGGAGAGCCCCATCACGACGAAGATCTGGCCGGGCTCGACGGTGAAACCGGCGTCCACGACGGCTGCTGTCGTCCCCTCGGCGCGCAGCTCCTCGCGGTCGGCACCGTCGACGAGCCTGCGGACGGCCTCGTCGGGTCGTCTGCCGAACACCTTGAACAGATGGTCGGCCTGGAGCCTGGACACATAAACCTCACGGGTAGCAACGAGAACGGCCCCACCACCCCCGCGTGGCTGGGCCGTGGAGCGGGCGGGATCTGCCCGCGGGCCCGTCGCGTACGGGGATTCCTTGGTTGAATTCCGTACCGGGTTCCGCTCCGGGCTCGCGCCTGCCCCCCTTCACGGGGTGCAAACGCAAAGGTGACGGGGGTCACGTGGAGCTGCCCGCTGCGCAGCGGGCACGGGGGTCACGTGGAGCTGCCCGCTGCGCAGCGGGGAGCCCGGTCGGCGGGCCTGTCGCACGGAGGGGCTGTCGCTGAGGGTGTCGACGGGCGGGCCGGTCGTGCGAAGAGGACCATCGGTGAGGGCGCCGACGGGCAGGCCTGTCGCGCAGCCGGGACTGTCGGTGGGGTGCGGCATGATCGGGGTGTGACGCGACGCCTGATGCTCCTCGACACCGCCAGCCTCTACTTCCGCGCCTACTTCGGGGTGCCGGACTCCGTCCGGGCCCCCGACGGCTCCCCCGTGAACGCCGTGCGCGGACTGCTCGACTTCATCACCCGGCTCGTCCAGGACCACCACCCCGACGACCTGGTGGCCTGCTGGGACGACGACTGGCGCCCGCAGTGGCGGGTGGACCTGATCCCCTCCTACAAGGCGCACCGGGTCGCCGTCGAGACGGAGACCGGCCCGGACGAGGAGGAGATCCCGGACACCCTGTCCCCGCAGGTGCCGGTGATCGAGGAGGTCCTCGCGGCGCTCGGCATCGCGCGGATCGGCGCGGCGGGGTACGAGGCGGACGACGTGATCGGCACGCTGGCGGGTCGCGCCGAGGGCCCCGTGGACATCGTCACCGGCGACCGGGACCTCTTCCAGCTGGTGAACGACGCGCGGGGCGTGCGCGTGCTGTACCCGCGCAAGGGCGTCGGTGACTGCGACCTGGTGGACGCGGAACTGATCCGCACGAAGTACGGGGTGCGCCCCGACCAGTACGCGGACTTCGCCGCCCTGCGCGGGGACGCCAGCGACGGCCTGCCCGGCGTGAAGGGCATCGGCGAGAAGACGGCGGCGCAGCTGATCACGGAGTACGGGGACCTGGCGGGCGTGCGGGCCGCCGCCGAGGACCGTACGTCGAAGCTGACGCCGGCCAAGCGGCGCGGGATCGTGGAAGCGGCGGCGTACCTGGACGTCGCGCCGACGGTGGTCAGGGTCGCCGGGGACGTACCGCTGCCGGAGTTCGACCCGGCGCTGCCGACGGCTCCGCGCGACATGGCGGCCCTGGAGGCGCTGGTGAAGCGCTGGGGTCTCGGCGGGGCGGTGGGCCGCCTGCTGCCGGTGCTCGACCGCTGACGGGGCCGACAGCCGGAGAGAGGGGCTCGCGAGGCGGCCGAGCGGGGCCGGTGGCCGACGGGATCACACGGCCCTCCCCTGGGCGGCGTAACCTGGAGATGCTAGCTTAGGCATACCTAAGTACGTCGAGTCAGGAGAGCCCCTCGTGGCAGAGCAGCCCCGCAAGGCACCGAAGGCCACCGAAGCACGCGTGGTGCGCACCGAGCGGATCACCCCGCACATGGTGCGGGTGGTGCTGGGCGGTCCCGGACTCGACGGCTTCGAGATCGGCGCGTACACCGACCACTACGTGAAGCTGCTGTTCGCCCCCGAGGGCGTCGCCTACCCGGAGCCGTTCGACATGGACCGGATCCGGGCGGAGTTCCCCCGGGAGCAGTGGCCGACGACGAGGACGTACACGGTACGGGCCTGGGACCCGGTCCACCGGGAGCTGACCGTCGACTTCGTCGTCCACGGCGACGAGGGTCTCGCGGGGCCGTGGGCCGCCCGGGCCACGGCGGGCGAGACGGTCCGCTTCCTCGGCCCCGGCGGCGGCTACGCGCCGGACCCGACGGCGGACTGGCATCTGCTCGCGGGCGACGAGAGCGCGCTCCCGGCCATCGCCGTCGCCCTGGAGGCACTGCCCGCCGGGGCGCGGGTGCACGCGTTCGTGGAGATCGCGGACGCCGCCGAGGAGCAGAAGTTCGCGACGGAGGACGGCATCCACGTCACCTGGCTGCACCGGGGCGACCGGCCGGGGGGCGAGGCCCTCGTCGAGGCCGTGCGCAACCTGGATTTCCCGGCCGGCGACGTCCACGCCTTCGTCCACGGCGAGGCGGGCTCCGTGAAGGAACTCCGCCGCCACCTGCGCCTGGACCGCGAGATCCCGCGCGAACGCCTGTCGATCTCGGGCTACTGGCGCATCGGCAAGTCGGACGAGGCCTGGCGCGCGATCAAGCGCGAGTGGAACGACCAGGTGGAACGCGAACAGGAGAACTGAGCGACGGGCGGGCCCTGGGGGCCCGTTGAGGCCGGGCTGAGTCCGGGCTGAGGCCAGGTTGAGGCCGGGCTGAGGCGAGGTTGAGGCCGGGCTGAGGCCAGGCCGGGGGCGGGGCGCAGGCGGGAAGCCGGCGTTCCCGCCCCCGGCCTCACGCTCCCCGCCGCCTCCCACCGACCCATCCGGCGCGCCCCGCCTCCTCCCGCTCTCCCGCCCCGTCACCTTCCCGACCCCTCTCCCCCTCTACGTCGCCCGGCCGAACGCGCGGTCAGAGGCGTCCGTCTGGGCCAGGCGGCGCAGGGCCGAGAAGATCGCGTCGCCGATGACCGTGCCGACGACGACGCTCTCCACCAGTTCCTCGCGCGCCACATGGTGCGCCACGTAGTCCAGGTCCGCCCGCGCCACCCGCTCGGCGGCGTCCGCGTACGTGTCCAGCACCTCGTCGAACCCGCCGTGACCGACGTCCTCCAGCGCCGCGAGGGCCGTCGCCAGCGCTTCCGTGGCAGGGGCGCCCTCATACACCCGCCAGCCGCGCGCGGAGATCAGGGCGGCGACCTTCTCGCGCGCCTCCTCCATGCCGGCTCCCGGCTCCCGCTCGTAGCGCGGCACCATCCGGCTTGCCGCCTCGCCGAGCAGCTTGTGCACCGACCTCTCGGGGTCGTCGACCGCGACGATCACCTCACGGATGCCGGCGACCGACAGACCGCCGACATCGAGGAGCGCCCGGATCAGGCGGAGGCGCTGGGCATGCGGCTCCCCGTACGCCGCCTGGTTGGGGCTCGTCAGCTCTCCGGGCGGCAGCAGCCCCTCCCGTACGTAGAACTTGATCGTCGGCACGGACACCCCGGTCCTGCGACTCAACTCTCCGATGCGCACCGCGTGTTCACCTTCCTGATCTTGCTCCGGCCTTGCCGACCGACACGCCCATCATAGATAGTGGCGCTATCAGATAGCGGGAAGTGCCGCTATCCATACATCCCACGGGGGGATCCCCATGTCTTCGCCCGGCCCACTCACCAAGCTGCACCGACCGCTGGTCCGGTTCGCCGCCTCCATGGTCGTCCTCGCGCTTGTCTCCGCCGTCGGTATCGTCGTCGACGACCGCGTCCTGGTCGGCGTCCCGATCTGGACCAAGCCCTTCAAGTTCTCGGTCTCGTTCGTCGCCTACGCGCTCTCCCTCGCCTGGATGCTCTCCCTGCTCCCCCGGGGCCGGCGGGTCGGCTGGTGGGCCGGGACGGTGGTCGCCGTCATGAGCGCCGGCGAGATGGTGCTCATCACCCTCCAGGTGATCCGGGGCACCCAGAGCCACTTCAACCACGCCACCCCCTTCGACAACGCCGTCTTCCAGCTCATGGGCGGCACCGTCGCCGTGCTGTGGCTGGGCGCCCTGGTCATCGCCGTCCTCCTGCTCCGGGCCCGAATACTCGACGGCGCCATGGCCTGGGCCGTCCGGCTCTCCTCGCTGATCGCCCTGGCGGGCGCGGCCGTGGGCTTCGTGATGGTGCAGCCGACGCCGGATCAGCTGGCCGTCCCCGACTCCCCGATCCAGGGCGCCCACGCCGTCGGGATCCCGGACGGCGGCCCGTCGATGCCGCTGACCGGCTGGGCCAGCACCGGTGGCGACCTCCGGGTGGCCCACTTCTTCGGGATGCACGCGCTCCAGGCGCTCCCGCTCCTGCTGATCGCCCTGGGCCTGCTCGCGCCCCGCTTCGCCCGCCTGGCCGACGAGCGCGTACGGCTCCGGCTCACGCTCACGGCCTCGGGGGCGTACGCGGCGACCTTCGTCCTGCTGGCCTGGCAGGCACTGCGCGGGCAGGCCCTGCTCTCGCCGGACGGCGCGACGCTGGCCGGCGCAGGCGCGATCGTGCTGCTGGGCGCAGCTACCACCGCGCTCTCCCTCCGCACCGGCGCCCCCACCGCCGCCCGCGCCGAGGAGGTCAGGGCATGACCGGCTTCCTCTTCGAGCTGGCCTTCCTCCTCGCGGCGCCCGTCTGGCTGCTGATGATCCTCGCCCCGTCCTGGCGGATCACCGAGCGCGTGGCGGCCTCTCCCTTCACGGTCCTGCCGCTCCTGGTCCTGTGGGCGGTCCTCGCCGCCCCCGTCCTGCCCGAACTGTGGACCGCGGTCAGCAGCCCCGACATCGACACGTTCCGCGAGCTGACGGCGCTCGCGGGCGGAGCCGGCGCGATCTGGGCGCAGGTCATCGCCTGGGACCTGCTGCTCGGCCAGTGGATGTACCGAGAGGCCCGCCGGCTGTCCGTACCGCCCCTGCTGATGGCCCCTCTGCTCGTCCTGACGATCCTCCTCTCCCCCATCGGCCTCCCGCTGTTCCTGGTGGTCCGTGCGGTATGGACGGCCAGAAAATCCCGGGAACAGTCGCCCGAACTCGCCCTACGCTGACCGCATGCCCCTCCTCGACCGCACCGACCGCGCCCAGGGCGCCGTCCTCGGTTCAGCCGTGGGCGACGCCCTGGGCGCCCCTTTCGAGTTCGGGCTCCCGGGCGTCTTCCGAGAGCGATTCCCCGACGGAGTAGGGGAGTTGTGCGGGGGTGGCGGCTGGGATCCGGGCGAGGCGACGGACGACACGCAGATGGCCGTCCTCGTCGGCGAGTCGCTCCTCGAACGGGGCGGCCTCGACCTCCCCGACCTCTTCGCCCGGTTCCGCCGCTGGGCGGCGGCCGATCCCAAGGACATCGGTCTCCTCACCGAACAGGTCCTGCTCGGCGGGGACCCCTGGGACCTCGCGGCCTCGCTCCACTTCCAGGTCAACGGCCGGGGCGCGGGGAACGGCGCCCTGATGCGGGCCTCGACCTCCGCAGTCCGCTTCGCGGCGCGGGGACGCACCGCGACGATGGACGCCGCCCGCCGGATCGCCGCCCTGACCCACGGCGACGGCGCGGCCTGGGAGGGCACCGCGATCCTCCACGACCTGGTCCGGGTCGCCCTGCTCGGCGAGGACCCGCTCACCGCCCTCCCCGCGACCCTGGCCGAGGTCGCCCCGGCGCACCGCGAGCGCTGGGCGATCGTCCTCGCCCCGGACTGGCACCCGGACCAGGCCACCGAGTTCAACGGCGCGGTCTGGCCCTGCCTCGGTTCGGCGCTGTGGGCGCTGCGCACGACCGCCTCCTTCGAGGAGGCCCTCGTCGCGGCGGTCGATCTGGGCGGCGACACCGACACGGTGGCGGCCGTCACCGGCATGCTCGCGGGCACCGTCTACGGCGCGTCCGCGATCCCCACCCGCTGGACGTCCACCCTGCACGTCCCCCTGCCGGGCTCGGCCGGCCGAGTCCTCCGCACCGACGACCTCCGAGCCCTGGCCATCTCCCTCACAGCCCCGCGCTGAACTCCCCTTCCCATCCCGCCGCCCAGCCGCGCCCCGCACCTCACTGAATGAACGTCAGGTCCTCGCCCGGACCGTCGCCAGCACCTCGCGGTCCGGCTGCAGCGTGAGACTCGGGACTGGGAGGACTTCCTCCGGGGTCAGGTCCAGGTGGTAGCGGCGGGCGAGGACCGCGAGGACCAGGACCGCTTCGACCAGGGCGAAGCGGGTGCCGAGGCAGACCCGGGGGCCGCCGCCGAAGGGGAACCAGGCGTACTCGGGTATCTCCTCGGCCGGCCCGTCGTCCGTATCCATCCAGCGCTCGGGGCGGAACTCCTCGGCGTCCCCGTACCAGCGGGGGTCCCGGTGGGTCGCCCACTGGCTCGACCAGACGCGAGTGCCGGCGGGGACGGGCATGCCGCCCAGGGTGGCGCCCTCCTTCGCCAGGCCCGTGATCAGCCAGATCGTGGGGTACAGGCGGAGGGTCTCCTTGATGACCGCCTGGGTGTACGTCAGGGAGGCGTAGTCGTCGTAGCCGGGTTCGTGGTCGGCGAGGACCCGGTCGAGTTCCTCGGCGAGGGCGTCACGGACCCGGGGGTTGCGGGAGAGCAGGTACCAGGCCCAGACGAGCGTGGAGCTGGTGGTCTCGTGGCCGCCGATGTAGAGCGTGACCGTCTCGTCGCGGATCTCCTGGTCGGAGAGGGCCGCGCCGGTCTCGTCCCGGGCGGCCAGCAGCCGGCTGAGCAGGTCCGGGCGTTCGGTCTCGCCGTCGCGGTGCTGGGACACCACCCGGGAGACCTCCGCGTCGATCACGGCGGTCGCCCGCTTGATGCGCGCACGGCCAGGGGTCGGGACCCAGTCGGGGAGCACCGCTCCGAGGCCGCTGAACTCGGCCCCGATCTCCTTCTGCGCGATGTCCATCGCCTGTCCGATGGCTTCGGCGTCGGCGGCGGTGTCGACGCCGAAGATGGTCCGGACGGCGACGAGTTGGGTGAGGGCCGCCATCTCCTTCTTGACGTCGACCTGCTCGCCGTCGGCCCACCGGTCGGCGAGGGCGACGGCGCACTCGGCCATGGTCGCCGCGTAGGACCGGACCTGCTTCGGGCGGACGGAGGGCTGCACCAGGGACCGCTTGCGACGCCAGTCGGCGCCCTTGGAGACGATGACGCCGTCGCCCAGGAGCGTACGGAAGGCGATGCCCAGGTCGGGCTGGTCGAAGGTGCGCTCGACCTCGGTGAGCAGTTCGCCGACGTTGTCCGGGTGGGCGATGAAGAGGCAGGGCTTGTTGCCGAAGCGCCAGCGGACGAAGTCGCCGCGACCCCGGAGCTGTTCGAAGAAGGCGAGCGGGTCCTTGCCGAAGGCCGGCAGGTTCCCCAGGAGGGGTACCCCTCGCGGCCCTTCGACGATGTCCGGTGTCGGCTGCGCCGTCTCGCCGCGTGCCCCGGCGTCCGGACCGGCTTGCGTGGTCATCTGCG
This sequence comes from Streptomyces sp. NPDC001728, assembly GCF_040297565.1. Taxonomy (NCBI): domain Bacteria; kingdom Bacillati; phylum Actinomycetota; class Actinomycetes; order Kitasatosporales; family Streptomycetaceae; genus Streptomyces; species Streptomyces sp. NPDC001728. The sequence continues at coordinate 206,993 of NZ_JBEOZK010000005.1, read as the reverse complement.
TCCCCTCCCCAACTGGCCTTCCCCGTGTGCGAGTCCATGCAAGCGGAAGCGTCCACCCGTGCGCCACCCCTGTGGACAACGCCCTGTGGACAGACGCCGTGCGGGATGCGGCAAGAGGGGCCGAACGCACCGGGTGCCCGTGGCGTGATCGCCACGGGCGCCCGGCCGAACGCACTCCCAGGAGGAAAGCGGGTCCGGACGGGAGCGGTCCGGACGGGTGAGCGGTCCGGACGGGTGAGCGGTCCGGACGGGTGAGCGGTCCGGACGGGTGAGCGGTGCGGACGGGTGAGCGGTCCGGACTCGGAGGCAGTCCGGACCGGGGACGAAGCCTCAGCCCACCGAGCTGTACGCCACCACGCCCCGCAGCAGCGACTCCACCGCCTTGCGGGCGTTCTTGGAGACGGTGCTGTTCTCCCTGGGCGCCGCCGCCGCGACCTGGCCGAGCACGTCGATGACCTGCTTGCACCAGCGGACGAAGTCGCCGGCCGGCATCTCGGCCTCGCGCAGCACCTCGTCGAGGCTCTTGTCGGAGGCCCACTGGTAGGCGGCCCAGGCGAAGCCGAGGTCGGGCTCGCGCTGGCCGACCCCCTCCGCCTGGTTGATCTTGAACTCCTCTTCGAGGGCGTCGAGTCGGCCCCAGATCCGCACCATCTCGCCCAGCGCCGCCTTCGCGTTCCCGCTCGGCAGCTTCGGCGCGACGGCGTCGTCGGACTGGCGAGCCTCGAACACCAACGCCGACACACAGGCGGCGAGTTCGGGCGGGGTGAGACCCTCCCAGACGCGTTCGCGGAGGCATTCGCTGGCCAGCAGGTCGAGCTCGCCGTAGAGACGGGCAAGCCGCTTGCCGTTCTCGGTGACCTCGTTCGCGCGGAGGTAGTCGAGCTCCGTGAGGAGCGCGACGATCCGGTCGAAGGTGCGGGCGATGGTGTTGGTACGGCCCTCGATGCGCCGCTCCAGCTGCTCGGTGTCGCGCTGGAGGCGGTGGTAGCGCTCGGCCCAGCGCGCGTGGTCCTCGCGCTCGTCGCAGCCGTGGCAGGGGTGGGCACGGATCTCGGTGCGCAGCCGGGCGATCTCACGGTCGTCGGCGGCGGCGGAGCGCTGCTTCTGGTGGCGCTCGGGGTTGATGTGCCCGGCCTTGCTCCGCAGGGCGGAGGCCAGATCACGACGGGACTGCGGGGAGCGGGGGTTGAAGGACTTGGGGATCCTCATCCGCTCCAGCGCCTCGACCGGGACGGGGAAGTCGATCGAGGCGAGCCGCTTGACCTGCCGCTCGGCGGTGAGGACGAGCGGGCGCGGCCCGTCGTGGTGCTCGAAGCCCCGGTGGCCGTTGGTACGGCCGGCCGGGATGCCGGGGTCGAGGACAAGGGCGAGACCGGCGAACTTGCCGGTGGGGACGTGGATGACGTCGCCCGGCTTGAGCTTCTCCAGGGAACCGGCCGCCTGGGCACGGCGCTGGGCGGCGCCCTGCCGGGCCAGTTCGGTCTCGCGGTCCTTGAGATCACGGCGGAGCCGCGCGTACTCCCCGAAGTCACCGAGGTGGCAGGTCATGCCCTGGCGGTAGCCGTCGAGCCCTTCCTCGTTCCGCTGCACCTGCCGGGAGATGCCGACGACGGAGCGGTCCGCCTGGAACTGGGCGAAGGAGGTCTCGAGGAGTTCGCGGGAGCGGTGCCGGCCGAAGCCCTCGACGAGGTTGACCGCCATGTTGTACGAGGGCTTGAAGCTGGAGCGCAGGGGGTACGTGCGCGTGCCGGCGAGTCCGGCGAGGTGCTCCGGGTCGAGCCCGCGCTGCCAGAGGACGACGGCGTGGCCCTCGACGTCGATGCCACGGCGTCCGGCACGACCGGTGAGCTGGGTGTACTCGCCGGGGGTGATGTCGGCGTGCTGCTCGCCGTTCCACTTGACGAGCTTCTCCAGGATGACGGTCCGCGCGGGCATGTTGATGCCCAGGGCGAGCGTCTCGGTGGCGAAGACGGCCTTGACGAGGCCGCGTACGAAGAGCTCCTCGACGACCTCCTTGAAGGTCGGGAGCATGCCGGCGTGGTGGGCGGCGATGCCCCGCTCCAGGGCTTCGAGCCACTCGTAGTAGCCGAGGACGTGGAGGTCCTCGCTGGGGATGGCGGCCGTGCGCGCCTCGACGATCTCGCGGACGCGCTGGCGCCCGTCGTCGTCGTTGAGGCGGAGTCCGGCGTGGAGGCACTGCTGTACGGCGGCCTCGCAGCCGGCCCTGCTGAAGATGAAGGTGATGGCCGGCAGAAGTCCCTCGGCGTCGAGGCGCTCGATGACCTCGGGGCGGCCGGGGGTCCAGATGCGGGAGCGCTGGCGGCGCTCGCGCTCGCGGTCGGCCTCGCGGACCATCTTGCCGCGCCGCCGCTCACGCGGGTTGTACGTGCGCGTGTTCTCGGTGCGGGCGAGGCGGAGGAGGTCGGGGTTGAGTTCGCGCCGGGAGGCGCCCCGGCCGCCGTGGTCGGTCTCCTCCTCGAAGAGGTCGTACATCCGGCGTCCGGCGAGGACGTGCTGCCAGAGCGGGACGGGGCGGCTCTCGGAGACGATGACCTCGGTGTCGCCGCGGACGGTGTCGAGCCAGTCGCCGAACTCCTCGGCGTTGGAGACGGTGGCGGAGAGCGACACGAGGGTGACGGACTCGGGGAGGTGGATGATCACTTCCTCCCAGACGGCGCCACGGAAGCGGTCGGAGAGGTAGTGGACCTCGTCCATCACGACGTAGCCGAGGCCGGAGAGCGCCTGCGAGCCCGCGTACAGCATGTTGCGGAGCACTTCGGTGGTCATCACGACGATCGGGGCGTCGCCGTTGACACTGTTGTCACCGGTGAGCAGGCCGACCTTGTCGTTGCCGTAGCGCTTGACGAGGTCGGCGTACTTCTGGTTCGACAGCGCCTTGATGGGGGTCGTGTAGAAGCACTTGCGGCCCTGGGTGAGGGCGAGGTGGACTGCGAACTCGCCGACGATGGTCTTGCCGGAGCCCGTGGGCGCGGCGACGAGTACGCCCTTGCCCGCTTCAAGAGCCTGGCAGGCCTCGATCTGGAAGGGGTCCAGACCGAACTCGTACATCTCGCGGAAAGGGGCCAGCGCGGTGGCCTGCTCGGCGTTGCGGGCGCGGGCGGCCGCGTACGCCTCGGCGGGTGTGAGGTCCTCTGTCATCTTGTCTTCGAGCCTACCCGCCGCCTCTGACAGTGACGCGATCTTTATCGCGGGGATGTGGCGGGGGCCCCGGGCGGGGCCAGGACGCGGAGGGCGCCGGGCACGCAGGTCACGGTGAGGGGCAGCGGTCCGAGCGGCTCGCCGTCGGCGTAGCCGGTGGTGCCGGGGGCGTCGAGGGCGAGGGAGCGGACCCGGTACGTGGTGACCTTGGGGTGGTCGAGGTGGGTCCCCTTGTAGACACGGGGGAAGACCTTGATCAGGGTCCTTCGGTCGCAGTCGCCGACCACGGTGACGTCGAGGAGTCCGTCGTCGGTGCGGGCGTCGGCGCAGATCCGCATCCCGCCGCCGTACGAGCTGCCGTTGCCGACGGCGACGAGGGTGGCGGCGGTCTCGACGACGCGACCGCCGTCGAGGGTGAGGCGGTACGGGACGGGCCGGAAGCCGGCCAGTTCGGCGAGGATGGCGAGGTCGTACTTGAAGCGGCCGGCGGGGATCCGCATGCGGTTGCCCCGGTCGTTGACGCGTGAGTCGAATCCGGAGGCGAGCACGGTCCCGTACCAACGGCCGGTGCCGGTGCCGGTGCCGGTGCCGGTGGCAGTGCCCGCGCCCTCGCGGGTCCCGGTCGAAGCCGTACGACCGGCGTCCGGCCCACTCCCGCCGGAAGCCCCCGCCCCACCCTCGATCCGCCCCAGGTCGATGCTCCTGCCGCCCGTGGTCTTGAGGATCTCGGCGGCGACCCGCCCCGCCGCCGACGGGTCGCGGACGGGCAGTCCCAGGGTGCGGGCGAAGTCGTTGCCCGTACCCGCCGCGATGATCCCGAGCGGGGTGCGCGTACCGGCGACGGCCTGGAGCGCGAGGGAGATCATGCCGTCGCCACCGACCGCGACGAGGGCGCCGGTGCCCGCGGCGACGGCCTCGCGGGCGCGTCGCAGGGCGTCGTCGGCGTCGTGCCCGAGGACGGTACGGACGGAGAATCCGGCGTCCCTGAGGGCCTGCGCGGCGGGTTGTGCGGCGTGGGCACCGCGGCCACGGCCCGCGGTGGGGTTCACGAAGAGGGTGATGTCGCTGGTCATTGGGGGTCCCCCCGGACGGAGTCTGGGGGGACCCTACAAGATCAGGTGATGTCGTCGTAACCGTTCAGCCGCTGGGCGGTGGTTCCGCCGTGCTCCCCGGTGGCCTGTTCGGGCACGGTCCGGGAGGCGCCGACCGATTCGACGGTACCGACGGCCTCGGGGGTGAGGTCGAGCGTGGAGGCCTCGTCGTCGTCGAGGTCGGCGTCGGGGTTGTTGCGCTTACGCCGGCGGTCGTTGAGCAGCGAGAAGCCGACGGCCCCGAAGTAGAGGACCGTGATCGGTCCGGCGAGGGCGATCATGCCGACGGGGTCGGTGGTGGGGGTGATGACGGCGCCGAAGACGAAGACGCCCATGATCACGCCGCGCCACCAGCCGGCCATGCGGCGGCCGGTGAGGACGCCCGTCAGGTTGAGCATCACCAGCACGAGCGGCAGCTCGAAGGCGAGACCGAAGACCAGCACCATCCGCAGGGTGAAGTCGAGGACGTCACCGAGGGAGAGGATGTTCGCGGAGCCGCTGGGCGTGAGGCTGATGAGGACCTTCACGCTGATGGGGAGGATGAGGTACGCGAGGTAGGCGCCCGCACCGAAGAGCGGGACGGCCGCGCCGACGAAGGCGTACGTGTACTTCTTCTCCTTCTTGTGCAGTCCCGGAGCGACGAAGGCCCACAGCTGGTACAGCCAGACCGGGCTCGCGACGACGAGGCCCGTCGTCAGCGACAGCTGGATCGTCGTGCTGAACGGGGCCATCAACGTGTTGAAGGAGACGATCGCGCAGTTTCCGCCGTCACTGGTGACCCCGCTGGGGCAGGTGGGCACCGATTTCGTCAGGAACTGCATGAGCTCCTCGCTGTACACGAGGGCCACGATCGTCACCGCTGCGATGGCGAGGAGACCCTTCGCCAGTCGGTTGCGGAGTTCACGCAGGTGCTCCACGAGGGGCATCCGGCCCTCGGGATCCTTCTCCTGCTTGCGGGCAGACTTGGGCAACCCACGTCCTCATCTCGTGCGGCAGCCGCCGCGCGGTGCGGCGGCCGCGGCGGACCGGGTCAGCGCTTGGTGGTGTCCGAGGGCTCGGCCACGGGACGCGAGCTGGTCACGTCGCCGGGAGCGGCCTGGATGGTGCGCGGGGCGGGCTGGTCCTGAGCGGTGGCACCCGTGGCGGCACCGGCCTGCGGCGGGTCGGCGGGGGCGCTCTGCTGGTCCTCCGCCTTCATCGCCTTGGCCTCGCTCTTGAGGATGCGGGCCGACTTGCCGAGCGAGCGAGCCATGTCCGGGAGCTTCTTGGCACCGAACAGCAGGATGACGACGACGAGGATGAGAATGATCTCGGTGGGGCCGAGCCTACCCATAGCTGTTTACCTTCTTCACCGAGGCGACATGGAGTTGCGTTGCCGCGCCGGTCGGACGTGCGTCCGGCCACCGCGCTGTCTGCGATCGTAACCCGCAGGAGTAAACGCAGGGCAATGCCCGTGCATACTCCCGATTGCCTCCCCCGAGCGCGGCCCGGGGCGGCCCCTGGCAGCGTACGGCGCGTCTCAGCGCAGGGACTCACCGGTTCGGGCCAGTCCCACGGCGGCCGTTTCGAGCTCTTCCACGGCCTGGTTGATCCGCCCTGTGGTGTGGGCCACTTGACGGCCCAGGCGCTGGACCTCCAGGAAGACCTTGACGGCGAGGACGCCGAGCACGGCGATGCCGAGGAAGCCGAGGGCGATGGCGAGCATGGGCCAGAACATGTGCCGAGCCTAGACGTTGGGAAGGGCGGACCGGGCGGCGGGACGCCGGGGCTCAGACGGTGCTGTGGAGCCGCAGGGTGCGGACCCCACCGCCGGTGAGGAGCTCGATGATGCGCTCGCCCGCGGGCTTGCGGACGGAGCTGCCGCACTCGGGGCAGGTGAAGGAGTAGAACGTGGTGCGGCGGCTGGCCCCGATGGCGAGGCGCAGCGCGCTCGCGGAGAGCTCGAAGCGGGCGCGGCAGTCGGGGCAGCCGGCCTTGAAGAGCACCGGGCCCACGGTCGCCGCAATACCGTGCATCGCGGACATCTCCCTCACTCGCCCTCGTACGCGGCGAGCGCGGCGGCCGCCGCCGTCCTCGCGTTGTCCGCGAGCTCCTGCGGTGCGACGATCCGCCCGTCGCTGCCCAGCCGGAGCGCGAGCCGGCGCAGCGAGGCCGGGTCGGGGGTGCGCAGGGTGATCCGCAGCCCGCCGCCGGTCAGCTCCTCGGCCCGGTCGTGCGGGTAGTACTCGGCGACCCAGCGCCCGCCGGGACCGACCTCGACCACCACCTCGGGGTCGTCGGCGGAGGGCTGGACGAGACCCGCGGAGAGGTCCCGCAGCTCCAGCTCCGGCGGCGCCGCGTGCTCGTCGAGGATGCGGATCTCGGCCACCCGGTCGAGCCGGAAGGTGCGGCGCGCCTCGGAGAGCCGGCACCACGCCTCCATGTAGGTGTGGCCGACGGCGAACAGCCGGATCGGGTCGACCTCGCGCTCGGTGAGCTCGTCGCGCGCGGGCGAGTAGTAGCGCACCCACAGGCGCCGGCGCTCGGAGATCGCGCGGTCGACCTCGGCGAAGACCCCGCCCTCGGACTCGAAGGTGACCGAGAGCCGGGAGCTGGCCCCGGCGGCCTCGCCGGCCGCGGTCTCCAGCTTCGCGGTCGCGCGCAGCAGCGCCTCCCGGTCGCTCTCGCGGAGCCCCGGCAGGGTGGCGACGGCGCGGGCGGCGACCAGCAGGGCGGTCGCCTCGTCCGCGGCGAGCCGCAGCGGAGCGGCGACGTCGTCCGGGTTGTGCCACCAGATCCGGTCGCCGTCGGTGTCGATGTCGAGGAGGTCGCCGCCGCGGAAGCTGGTGCCGCACATGGGCAGCACGTCCAGGTCGGAGATCAGCTCGTCCTCGGTGATCCCGAAGGCGCGCGCGACGTCGGCGACGTGGGCGCCGGGGCGCTCACGGAGGTAGGTGACGAGCGAGAGCATCCGCCTCGTCTGGTCGATCGCGTTGGCAGCCATGCGGTACGTCTCCCCCTCAGCCCTTGGCCACGGCGCGCAGCCGGTCCACCACATCGGCCCGCAGATCGGCGGGTTCCAGTACGACGACATCGGGGCCGAACTCGACGAGCCAGGCGTCGAGCCCGTGCCCGTACGGGATCTCCAGCTCGTCCCAGCCGCCGGCTCCCTCGCTCACGGACTGGGCGCGGGCCCGCAGCGGGTAGCCGCAGCCGGCGCGCAGCCGGATGCGGGCCGAGCGGGTCGCGGTCTCCCCCGCCCAGCTCTCCACGGTCTCGCGGACGGTGACGACGTCGGGCACGGGCGCGGTGAAGGCGCCGGCCCGGGAGCGGACCTTGCCGGTGATACGGGAGAGGCGGAAGACGCGCTCGGCGCGGCGCTCGCGGTCCCAGCCTGCCAGGTACCAGTGGCCGCGCCAGCATTCGAGGGTCCAGGGTTCGACCTGGCGGCTCTCGGGGCTGGCGGCGTTGGCCTTGCGGTAGTCGAAGACGACGGGGCGGCGGTCGCGGCAGGCCAGCATGAGCGGTTCGAAGGCGGCCTCGTGAACCGGGATGCGGGGTTCGAGGGCGCTGGGCTGGGTGTCGTACGAGTCCTCCGCCTCGGGCATGCCGGCGGCGCGGAGCTTCTGGAGCGCGCCGCTGGCGGCTCCGGCGAGGCGCGCCTGCTGCCAGACCTTGGCGGCGAGGCCGAGTGCGGCGGCCTCCTCGGCGTCGAGGGTGATGGCGGGCAGCCGGTTGGAGTCGCGGCGGGCGAGGTAGCCCGTCTCGCCCTCCAGGTTCTCGACGGTCTCGATGACGAGGCCGAGCTCGCGGAGGTCGTCCTTGTCGCGCTCGAACATGCGGTTGAAGGCGTCGTCGCCGCCGGCTTCGAGATAGGCCTCGATGGAGCCGCGGAGCTCACGCTTGCTGAGGGGGCGGCGCGTGCCGAGCAGGCACAGCGCGAGATTCATCAGCCGCTCGGACTTGGCAATCGCCATCGAAGCCCTGCACCTCTTCCGCCCGATCCGGTTCCCGACGTCCGACCGTACCGCCCCGGGGTGTCGGCGCCAAAGCCGAGGACCCCCGCCGTGGAAGGCGGGGGTCCTCGGGTCACCCGATCCGGCCGGACGCGAGTCCGGCCGGGCGCCGGGTCCGGCCGGGCGCCGGGTCCGGCCGGGCGCCGGGTCAGCGCTTCTTCACGGCCACGAGGTCGCAGACGAAGATCAGCGTCTCGCCCGGGGCGATGGAGCCGCCGGCGCCGCGGTCGCCGTAGGCGAGGTGCGCGGGGATGATCAGCTGGCGGCGGCCGCCGACCTTCATGCCCTGGACGCCCTGGTCCCAGCCCTGGATGACCTGACCGGCGCCGAGGTTGAAGTCGAGCGCGGTCCCGCGGTTCCAGGAGGCGTCGAACTCCTCACCGGTGGAGAAGGCCACACCCACGTAGTGGACCTTGACGAAGTCACCGGCGGCGGCAATCTCGCCGTCGCCCTCCCAGATGTCCTTGATCTCCAGGTCCTTCGGCGGCTCGCCGCCCGGGAAGTCGATCTCGGGCTTCTCGATGCTCACTGAACTGCTCCTCATACTGATGCTGTGCACGAAAACGATCCGCGCGAACGGGACAGTCTTACATCTTCGTCAGGATGTCCACGGCGAACACCAGCGTGGAGTTCTTCGGGATGCCCTGCTTCTCCTCGTTGCCGAAGGCCTCGGACGGCGGGGCGACGATGAGGACGCGGCTGCCGATCTTCTTGCCGACGAGACCGTCCTTGAGGCCCTTCAGCGTGAGCTGCTCAAGGGGGAAGTTCGCGGGCTTCCCGGTGGTGTACGTCGAGTCGAAGACCTTGCCGTCCTTCCAGAGGGCGGCGACGTAGTTCACGACCACGGTGTCGGTGGCCTTCACGGCCTCACCCTTGGACTCGAGCACGTAGTTCGAGACGAGCTTGGTCGGCGGGTCGACCTTGGGGACGGTCAGCGTGGGCGCCTTGCCGTCGGTGTTGGTCCCGACCTTCGGCAGGTCCTTGTTGTCCTGGGCGACCGGGGTGCCGGTGGCGGACTTCGGGATCGTGACGGCCTTCAGGATGTCCACGACGAAGACGAGGGTGGCGTTCGGCTTGATGTCGCCCTGGCCCTGCGCGCCGTAACCGAGCTCCGGCGGGATGCCGATCTCGATGCGGCTGCCGACCTTCTGGCCTTCGAGGGCCTGGTCCCAGCCCTTGATGACCTGGCCGGCGCCGAGGGTCAGGTCGAAGGGCTTGCCGCGGTCGAAGCTGTTGTCGAAGGGGGTGGTGGAGTCCCAGGCCTGGCCCAGGTAGTTCACCGAGAGCGCGTCGCCCTTCTTCGTCACCGCGCCCTTGCCCTCGCTGATGACGTTGACCTTGAGTTCCTTGGGCGGGTCGCCCTCGCCCTTCGCGAGGGTCGGCTTCTCCCCGAACTTCTCACCCGCGGTGATGGCGGGGAGTCCGTTCTTCATCGAGGCGGAATCGGAGCCCTTGTTGTCACTGCCGCACGCCGCTGTCGAGAGCAGCAGCAGCGGGACGACGAGAAGGCCGGCAAGTCGGCGCACGTGTTCCTCAGATCTCAGACGGCACAGTAGTTGTGCCGACACTCTAGGGGACCCTCCTGTCACGTCGAGGGCCCCGCACGCCAAACGTGCGGGGCCCTCGGCCGGTATGACCTGCTTACATTCCGGCGATCAGCTTTTCGACCCGGTCGTCGACGGAGCGGAACGGGTCCTTGCACAACACCGTGCGCTGTGCCTGGTCGTTCAGCTTGAGGTGGACCCAGTCGACGGTGAAGTCCCGCCGCTGCTCCTGGGCGCGGCGGATGAAGTCGCCGCGGAGCCGGGCCCGAGTGGTCTGCGGGGGCACCGACTTGCCCTCGAAGATCTTCAGGTCGTTGCAGATCCGGGCCGCCTGCCCGTTCTTCTGCAGCAGGTAGTAGAGCCCACGACGGCGGTGGATGTCGTGGTAGGCGAGGTCTATCTGCGCGACCCTCGGGTTGGACATGGTCATGTTGTGCTTGGCCCGGTAGCGCTCGATGAGCCGGTGCTTCATGACCCAGTCGATCTCGGTCTCGATGCGGTCGAGCCGCTCGCTCTCGATCGCGTCGAGCGTACGGCCCCACAGCTCCAGGACCTGGGCCACGGTGCCGTTCCGGATGCCGCGGCGGTCGACGAAGTCGACGGCCTTCTCGTAGTACTCGCGCTGGACTTCGAGGGCCGAGGCCTCCCGGCCGCTGGCGAGCCTGACCTTGCGCTGCCCTGTGATGTCGTGGCTGACCTCACGGATGGCCCGGATCGGGTTCTCCAGGGTCAGGTCGCGCATCACGGTGCCGGCCTCGATCATGCGCAGCACCAGGTCGGTGGCGCCGACCTTGAGCAGCATGGTCGTCTCGGACATGTTCGAGTCGCCGACGATGACATGGAGCCGGCGGTAGCGCTCGGCGTCGGCGTGCGGCTCGTCCCTGGTGTTGATGATGGGCCGCGAGCGGGTGGTGGCGGAGCTGACGCCCTCCCAGATGTGCTCGGCACGCTGGGAGACGCAGAACACCGCGCCCCGGGGGGTCTGGAGGACCTTTCCCGCGCCGCAGATGAGCTGCCGGGTGACGAGGAACGGAATGAGGATGTCCGCGAGCCGGGAGAACTCCCCGTGGCGGGCGACGAGATAGTTCTCGTGGCAGCCGTAGGAGTTTCCGGCCGAGTCGGTGTTGTTCTTGAAGAGGTAGACGTCGCCCGCGATTCCCTCCTCGTGCAGGCGGCGTTCGGCGTCGACGAGCAGGCCCTCGAGAATGCGCTCGCCGGCCTTGTCGTGGGTGACCAGTTCGGTCACGTTGTCGCATTCCGGCGTTGCGTATTCCGGATGCGATCCCACGTCCAGGTACAGGCGGGCGCCGTTCCGCAGGAAGACATTGCTGCTGCGGCCCCATGACACGACACGGCGGAAGAGGTAGCGCGCCACTTCGTCAGGAGACAGTCGGCGCTGTCCCCTGAACGTGCACGTGACGCCGTACTCGTTCTCCAGCCCGAAAATGCGGCGGTCCATGTCTGAACATTACGCCTGAGGGCGTGCGCTGAAACCGGGTTGGGCGTTCCCGTTTCGATCATTTTCCGATCAGTGCGTGTTGTTTTCCCCGTGTACGGCGGTGGGGGCGCTCGTACCCACGGCGTGTCGCGCGTCGGTCACAGGCGTGTCGGAACCGGTGGGAGCGCCGAGGACACGGCCGGTGGCGACGAGGACGAGCAGGGCGACCAGACCACCCACACCCGCGACGGCGAACCCGGTCGCCGTCCCGGCCAGTTCGACGGCGGGTCCCGCGACGGCGGAACCGAGGGCCGAGCCGACGCCGAAGGTGGTGACCAGCCAGGAGAAGGCCTCGGTGACGGTGCCGCGCGGCGCGTGCCGGTCGACGACGATGAAGGCGCAGGCGAGGACGGGGGCCAGGAAGACGCCGGAGAGCACCGAGAGGGCCGTCATGGCGACGGGGCCCGGGGTGAGCACCAGCGGCAGGTAGCAGACCGCCAGGAGCAGCACGAGCACACGCAGCCGCCGCTCGGGCGCTCCGGCCCACTGCCGGGCCCCGTAGACGACCCCGCCGAGGAGCGCGCCGAGGCCGAGGGCGGCCATCAGCCAGCCGTAGACGGCCGGGGTGCCCCGGTCGTCGGCGTAGGCGACGGCGGCGACGGTGATGGAGCCGAGGGCGAGGCCGACGAAGAAGAACGAGCCGAGCAGGGCGAGCAACCCCGGGGAGCGCAGGGCACCCAGCCAGTGGGCCTCGCGGGGCGCGGAGCGCCAGGTGCGAGAGGGCTCCGAGAGCACGACGGAGAGGGCGCCGAGGACGCCGAGCAGGTTGATGACGAGCAGGGCCGCCGCGGGCGACCACAGGGAGACGAGGAGGGTCAGCAGCAGCGGGCCTGCCGTGAACATGACCTCCTGCGCCACCGCGTCCAGGGCGTACGCCCGGTGGACCCGGTCCTCGCGGCCCAGGACGCTCGGCCACAGGGCGCGCAGTCCGCCCTCCAGGGGCGGTGTGAAGAGCCCGGCGAGCACGACGGCCGCGTAGGCGAGGGGGAGGGCGCCGATGCCGGTCAGGGCGAGCAGGGCCATGCCGACGGCGGAGAGCACCGCGGCGGGCAGCTGGACCCGGGGCTGGCCCTTGAGGTCGACGGCGCGGCCGAGGAGGGGCTGGCCGAGGGCGGTGGCGACGCCGTAGGCGGCGATGAGGCCGCCGGCGAGGGTGTAGCTGCCGCCCTGGTCGCGGACGAAGAGGGTGATGGCGATGGGGCCGACGCCGTTGGGAAGGCGCCCGAGGAGGGTCCCGGCGAGCAGCCGGGCCGCGTGGGGTGCCCGGAGTATGTCGCGATAGCCGCCGTGCGCCGGGGCCTCGGTGGCCATGTGGTCTCCCCTCGCCTCGGGCGCCGCCGAGGTTTTACGTATAACTTCAGGCGTCATACGTACCATGTCGGCTGTACGCGGGTCCACCCCGCGACCGGCCCGGGGCCCTTCCCCGGGACCGTCACCGTCCGACGCGGAGGCTTCAGTGCAGACCCCGGAGCCGCTCGGCGGCACCCGCCCCACCAGCCGGGACGTCGCACGCACGGCCGGCGTCTCGCAGGCGACCGTCTCCCTCGTGCTCGGCGACAAGTGGCGCGGGCGGGTCTCCGAGCGCACCGCCGGGACCGTCCGCGAGGCCGCCAGGGAGCTCGGCTACCGGCCCAACCTCGCCGCCCGCAATCTGCGCCTCGGCCGCACCCGCACGGCCATGCTGGTCGTCCCCGCCCTCACCAACGAGTTCTTCGCCCACGTCTACACGGGCGCCGCCGCCGCGGCGGCCCGGCAGGGCTTCGGCGTGGTCCTCTACCCCTCCCCCGACGGCCTCGGCCCCGCGCGGGACCCCTTCGCCTCCGCGCAGGCCGCCCTCGACGGCGTGATCGCCTCCTCGATGGCGGCCGACGCGCTGGAGGCCTTCCGGGGCAGCGACCTCCCGCTCGTCATGCTCGACAGCGACCCGGCCGCCCCCGGCGCCGCGCATGTGAACCTCGATGTCGCCGACGGGATGCGCAAGGTCACCGGGCACCTGCTCGGCCTCGGCCACCGCCGCTTCCTGCACCTGGCCTCCGCCGCCCCGTCCTGGACCTTCGACGTGCGGGCCGCCGCACTGGCCGAGGCCCTGCGCGGGACGGAGGTGCGCACCGTACGGTCGCCGCTGAACGTCGCCGACGCCTGGGAGGCCGCGAGCCTCGCCCTGACTGCCCCCGGGCCCCGGCCCACGGCGGTGATCTGCGACGACGACATCCTCGCGGTCGGCGTCGTCAAGGCCGCCCGCCGGCTCGGGCTGCGCGTCCCCGAGGACCTGTCGGTCACCGGCTTCGACGACATGGCCCTGGCCACGGTCGTCGAACCCGAGCTCACCACGGTCCGGCTGCCCGCCGAGGAGTTCGGCAGGCGGGGTATGGAAGCCCTGCTCGCCGTCCTCGCGGGCGAACCGGCGCAGTCGGAAGCGCTCCCCGTCACCCTGGTCACCCGGGACTCCACGGGGCCCGCAGCGACGCGCTGAGCCCTTCGGCGTGCGGGTGGGCACCCTGATGCGTACGGGGGCCCGGCGTGCGTACGTGGTGGCACCCGGATATGTACGGGTGGCGCCGGCGTGCGCCGGATGCCGCCCGCCACGGACGTACGAGTGACGCCTGGCGTGCGTTCGGATGGCGCCCGCCACGGACGTACGAGTGGTGCCCGGTACGCCGGAGGGGGCCGGGTCACGACGGACCCGGCCCCCTCCGGCGGTGCTTCTGCCCGCCGGGAAGCGTTCGCGCTCCCCGGCGGGGTGCTACTCCTCGGGAGCCTCGTCGGAGGGCTCGTCCGTCTTCGCCGCCGCCGCGTTGTCCGCCTCCAGGAGGCGGGACAGCTGACGGCCGACGATCCGCTTGAACTTGCGCTGCTGCGGGCGGGTGCGGTCGAGGACCGCCACCTCCAGGCGCTCCGCGGGGATCTCCCGCTCGGTGCCGTTGGTGTCCCGCGAGAGCGCCTGCACGGCCAGCTTCAGGGCCTCGGCCAGGGACATGCCGTCCCGGTGGCGCTGGTCCAGGAAGGTCCCGATCTGCTCGGCGTTGCCGCCGACCGCGACCGAGCCGTGCTCGTCGACGATCGACCCGTCGTGCGGCAGCCGGTAGATCTGGTCGCCGGCCGGCTCGGTGCCGACCTCCGCGACGACCAGCTCCACCTCGTACGGCTTCTCCCCCGCGCTGGAGAAGATCGTGCCCAGCGTCTGGGCGTAGACGTTGGCCAGGCCGCGCGCGGTGACGTCGTCGCGGTCGTAGGTGTAGCCCCGCAGGTCGGCGTAGCGCACGCCGCCGATGCGGAGGTTCTCGTACTCGTTGTACTTGCCGGCGGCGGCGAAGCCGATCCGGTCGTAGATCTCGCTGAACTTGTGCAGTGCGCGCGACGGGTTCTCGCCGACGAAGACGATGCCGTCGGTGTACTGGAGGACGACGAGGCTGCGGCCTCGGGCGATGCCCTTGCGGGCGTACTCCGCCCGGTCGGCCATGGCCTGCTGGGGTGAGACGTAGAACGGAGTGGACACCGGCGGTCCGTCCCTTTCTTCTGGGCTTCTGTCGGGCGACGAGTGGTCAGAGCAGGGCGGCGCGCGGCCCGTCGGGCTCTTCGAGTCGCCGCTCGGTGATCGACCGGGCCAGCGCGGAGGACTCGGCCTCGGTGAGCCTGCGGTAGCCCTCGTCCGTGATGACCGTGACGATCGGGAAGATCCGGCGCGCCATGTCTGGGCCACCGGTCGCCGAGTCGTCGTCCGCCGCGTCGTAGAGCGCCTGCACGACCAGCGTGGTGGCCTGCTGCTCGGTCAGGTCGGCGCGGTAGAGCTTCTTCATCGAGCCGCGCGCGAAGATCGAGCCGGAGCCGGTGGCGGCGTACCCGTGCTCCTCGGAGCGGCCGCCGGTCACGTCGTAGGAGAAGATCCGGCCCTTCTCCTTGCCCTCGTCCCAACCCGCGAAGAGCGGCACGACGGCGAGTCCCTGCATGGCCATGCCCAGGTTGCCCCGGATCATGGTCGAGAGGCGGTTCGCCTTGCCCTCCAGGGAGAGCGTGACGCCCTCCACCTTCTCGAAGTGCTCCAGCTCCAGCTGGAACAGCTTGACCATCTCCACGGCGAGACCGGCGGTCCCGGCGATGCCGACGGCGGAGAACTCGTCGGCCGGGAACACCTTCTCGATGTCCCGCTGCGCGATCATGTTCCCCATGGTGGCCCGCCGGTCACCGGCGAGCACGACCCCACCGGGGAACGTGGCCGCGACGATGGTCGTCCCGTGCGGGGCCTGCACGACCCCCTCAGGCAGCTTCCGTCCGCCCGGCAGCAGCTCCGGCGAGTGGTCCGCCAGAAAGTCGATGAACGAGGACGAGCCCGGCGTCAGGAAGGCAGCTGGTAGACGCCCGGTGCTACGAGTGTTGGCTTCCACGCGTTTCCCTCCAGGTATGAGATGGCCCGACGAAGGGTGTCGGGATCGTCTCCCAACTTGCCGATGGCCGAATTGCAGTTGAAGCAGAGTACGCCTCGGACCCTACCCGTCTCGTGGCAGTGATCCACGTGCACAGCGGGGGCGGCGGGACGGATACAGCAGACACCCATCTGCGACGCGATCATCTCGTCGCGTTCGGCCTCGGTGATGCCGTACTGACGCTTGAAATAGCCGGCCCGGTTCCGCTGGGCACGACACTCTCGGCAGCAGCTCGCCCAGCCGTCTGCACTGGATCTGTTCCGCCCCCACTCAGAGTGGGCTTTGGTCCCTTCACACTGGGGACATCGCTTGTGGCCGGACGGCACGGGCACCTTCTCCCGCACCGTCCGCCCTCGCGACTCCTGACGCCGTCTGCAGTCCGCAGCCTGGCATTCCCGACAGTAGGCCTGCAGACCATCACGCAACGAGCGATTACTCGCGAACGACTCGTGCGGTTTGACATGCCCGCACAGAGAGCATCGCTTCACACGTTCGGCGTCCGACTTACCCACTCCCCCACCTTCGGTTCGAAGGCCCAGGCCCTACTGGCCACCTTTTTGCACGAATGACCTCACGAAGTCCTCGGCGTTCTCCTCCAAGACGTCGTCGATCTCGTCGAGGACGGAGTCCACGTCCTCGCTCAGCTTCTCCTGGCGTTCCTGGAGGTCGGAGTTCGCCTCCGTGGTGGTCTCCTCGACCTCCTCCGTGGAACGCGTCGCCTTCTGCTGTCCGCCGCCGGTGTCCTTGGTCGCCATATCCCTCACCCCGCTCGAATCGGCCCGCTCGGTTGAGTCCTTCAAGATCAGACCCTATAGGGCGGGTCCGACATCGGCCCCGCAGTTTCCACAACGTCCGGGCACTGCTTCCATGATTCCCAGTGCCGGGGCATTTCAGGCCCGGAACGGGCCTCGGATCAGCCGCCCGAAAGGACGCGCACCAGTTCCTCGGCGGTCCGGCAGCGGTCCAGGAGGGACTTCACGTGTGCCTTGGTGCCGCGCAGCGGCTCCAGGGTGGGCACGCGCTGGAGCGAGTCCCGGCCGGGCAGGTCGAAGATCACCGAGTCCCAGGAGGCCGCCGCGACATCGTCGGCGTACTGCTCCAGGCACCGGCCCCGGAAATAGGCCCTGGTGTCCTCGGGAGGCGCCGTCTCCGCCCGCTCCACCTCGGACTCGTCCAGGAGCCGCTTCATGCGCCCGCGGGCCGCCAGACGGTTGTAGAGGCCCTTCTCGGGGCGTACGTCCGCGTACTGGAGGTCCACCAGGTGCAGCCGGGCCGCGTCCCAGTCCAGGCCGTCCCTGCGCCGGTAGCCCTCCATGAGCTCCCGCTTGGCGATCCAGTCCAGCTCCCCGGACAGGCTCATCGGGTCGTTCTCGAGCCGGTTGAGCGTGTCCTCCCAGCGGAACAGGACGTCCATGGTCTGGTCGTCGGCGTCCGAGCCGTACCGCTCCTCCACGTACTTCCTCGCCAGCTCGAAGTACTCCATCTGGAGCTGCACCGCGGTGAGTGTCCGGCCGCTGCGGAGCGTGACCAGGTACTGGAGGGTCGGGTCGTGCGAGACCTGGTGGAGGGTGCGCACGGGCTGGTCGACGGCGAGGTCCACGGTGATGAACCCGTCCTCGATCATCGACAGGACCAGCGCGGTGGTGCCCAGCTTGAGGTAGGTCGAGATCTCCGACAGGTTCGCGTCGCCGATGATCACATGGAGCCGGCGGTACCGCTCGGCGTCGGCGTGCGGCTCGTCCCGGGTGTTGATGATGGGCCGCTTGAGGGTGGTCTCCAGGCCGACCTCGACCTCGAAGTAGTCGGCGCGCTGGCTGATCTGGAAGCCGTCCTCCCGCCCGTCCTGGCCGATGCCGACCCGTCCCGCGCCGGTCACGACCTGGCGGGAGACGAAGAAGGGGGTCAGGTGCCGCACGATGTCCGAGAAGGGGGTCTCCCGCTTCATCAGGTAGTTCTCGTGCGTGCCGTAGGAGGCGCCCTTGTTGTCGGTGTTGTTCTTGTAGAGGTGGATCGGCTGGGCCCCGGGGAACTGGGCTGCCCGCTCGGCGGCCTCCGCCATGATCCGCTCGCCGGCCTTGTCCCAGAGCACGGCATCACGCGGGTTGGTCACCTCGGGCGAGCTGTACTCCGGGTGGGCGTGGTCCACGTAGAGGCGTGCCCCGTTGGTGAGGATCACGTTGGCCAGGCCGATGTCCTCGTCGGTGAGCTGGCTGGAGTCGGCGACTTCGCGGGCGAGGTCGAAGCCGCGGGCGTCCCGCAGCGGGTTCTCCTCCTCGAAGTCCCAGCGGGCTCGGCGCGCCCGGTGCATCGCCGCCGCGTAGGCGTTGACGATCTGGGACGAGGTGAGCATGGCATTGGCGTTCGGGTGTCCCGGGACGGAGATCCCGTACTCCGTCTCGATGCCCATTACTCGCCGTACGGTCATGCGGCCCTCCTTGCCCGGCGGCGCTCACAGTGCGCGACTCGGCGGTACCGAAGAGCCTAGAACGGCTCCGCGCTGGTGGGGAGATCACTCGCGGTATTTCCCTGTGCCGGGGGGAAATGCCGGAGGGAATGCGACGGCTGCGGATGCCCGGTTTCCGGACATCCGCAGCCGGTGTGCGTTTCTACAGGTACTGGCCGGTATTGGCCACCGTGTCGATGGAGCGTCCGGTGTCCGCGCCCTGCTTTCCGGTGACGAGCGTACGGATGAACACGATCCGCTCGCCCTTCTTTCCGGAGATCCTGGCCCAGTCGTCGGGGTTGGTGGTGTTGGGCAGGTCCTCGTTCTCCTTGAACTCGTCCACGCATGCCTGGAGGAGGTGGGAGACCCGGATGCCCTTCTGGTCGTGGTCGAGGAAGGCCTTGATGGCCATCTTCTTGGCCCGGTCGACGATGTTCTGGATCATCGCGCCGGAGTTGAAGTCCTTGAAGTAGAGGACTTCCTTGTCGCCATTGGCGTACGTGACTTCGAGGAAGCGGTTCTCCTCGGATTCGGCGTACATCTGCTCGACGACGGACTGGATCATTCCGTGGGCCGCGGCGGCCTTGGAGCCGGCGTGCTCGGAGATGTCGTCCGTGTGGAGCGGCAGGGTGGCCGTGAGGTACTTCGCGAAGATGTCCTTCGCGGCCTCCGCGTCCGGACGCTCGATCTTGATCTTGACGTCGAGCCGGCCGGGCCGCAGGATCGCGGGGTCGATCATGTCCTCGCGGTTGGAGGCGCCGATGACGATGACGTTCTCCAGGCCCTCCACGCCGTCGATCTCGGCGAGCAGCTGCGGGACGATGGTGTTCTCCACGTCCGAGCTGACACCGGAGCCGCGGGTGCGGAAGAGGGATTCCATCTCGTCGAAGAAGACGATGACGGGGGTGCCCTCGCTCGCCTTCTCCCGGGCACGCTGGAAGACGAGGCGGATGTGCCGCTCGGTCTCACCGACGTACTTGTTGAGGAGCTCGGGGCCCTTGATGTTGAGGAAGTAGGACTTCCCCGCGGGCTGTCCGGTCACCTCGGCGACCTTCTTGGCCAGGGAGTTGGCCACGGCCTTCGCGATCAGCGTCTTGCCGCAGCCCGGCGGCCCGTAGAGCAGGATGCCCTTGGGCGGCCGCAGTTCGTGCTCCTTGAAGAGGTCCGGGTAGAGGTACGGGAGCTCGACCGCGTCGCGGATCAGCTCGATCTGGTTGCCCAGGCCGCCGATCTTCTCGTAGTCGACGTCCGGGACCTCTTCGAGGACGAGTTCCTCGACCTCGCTCTTGGGGACCACTTCGTAGACGTAGCCGGAGCGCGAGTCGAGCAGCAGGGCGTCGCCGGGGCGGATGGTGACGTCCAGCAGAGGCTCGGCGAGCCTCACCACCCGCTCCTCGTCGGTGTGCCCGACCACCAGGGCCCGCTCGCCGTCCTCGAGGATCTCCTTGAGGGTGACGATGTCCCCGGCGCGCTCGTACTCCATGGCCTCGACCACGTTGAGCGCTTCGTTGAGCATGACTTCCTGGCCGCGCTTGAGCTCGTCGAGCTCGATGCTCGGGCTGACGTTCACCCGGAGCTTGCGGCCCCCGGTGAAGATGTCGCAGGTGCCGTCCTCGTTGGCCTGCAGGAAGACACCGAAGCCGGCCGGCGGCTGTGCGAGCCGGTCGACCTCCTCCTTGAGGGCCACGATCTGGTCGCGGGCCTCACGGAGCGTGTTCGCCAGACGTTCGTTCTGCGCGGACACGCCGGCCAGGTTTGTCTGGAGCTCGACGATCCGCTCTTCGAGAATCCTCGTGTGACGCGGAGAGTCGGCGAGCTTGCGGCGCAGGACGGCGATTTCCTGCTCGAGATAGGCAACCTGACCGGCGGGGTCTTCAGACCCTCGCCCCGGCCGGATGCCGCGGTTGATGTCGTCGTCGTGGGCTGCCACGGTCCTCACCTCCTCCAAGGGGAGCTGGACGCTTCCTGACCCTACCTGCGTGGGTGGTGATTGAAACCCCTAGATCAAAAAGACTCCGAGGTGTGTCCGATCTTCACCCTTGCGCTTCCCCTCTCGCCAGGGGAATACCCACCCTTCACGACTTGAATGCGGGCGGTTGTATCGTCGTCCTGGGTCAACACCCGTCAGAGGGGGCCCGACTTACCCGCGAGAAGCGGAACGGGTCGCGGAATGCGTCGCGGCTCGGGCGCGGAACAGATGCAGAACGAGATGCAGGAACGGCAGGAGATATGACCGTGCAGCACGAGGCTCCGTCCACGGGCGTCGACGAGGCCCTGGAGGTCTGGATCGACCAGGACCTGTGCACCGGGGACGGGATCTGTGCGCAGTACGCTCCCGAGGTCTTCGAGCTGGACATCGACGGGCTCGCATATGTGAAGAGCGCCGACGACGAACTCCTCCAGGACGCGGGGGCGACCACTCCGGTGCCGCTGACGCTGCTCCAGGACGTGGTGGACTCCGTGAAGGAGTGCCCCGGCGACTGCATCCATGTGCGCCGGGCCGCGGACAAGGTGGAGGTGTACGGCCCCGACGCCGGGTGACGGGTCAGGCGCTCCGCGCGTCGGCCTGTCCGGCGCCGACGAAGGCTCCGCCCTGCCAACGCCAGCTGACCTGCTCCTTCTCGTCGGGGCAGCAGCTGGGTACGTCGAGGGACGAGTAGCCGAGCAGGGTGGCGTGGACCGCTCCGCCACGTACGGCGAGGGCTCCGACGCTCTTGAGCTGCTCGGGCGCGACGAGCGTGGCCACCACGCGCGCGGGTGCGCCGGCCTCCTTGCCGCGGGTGAGGACGTAGACGCCGCTGGGCGGGGTGCCGGAGCCGGCTTCACAGTGCACGACCGCAACGGTCTCGGGGTTTCCGTCCCCGTCGAGGTCCCCCGACACCCGCTTGGCGACGGTGTGCGGGGCTCCTCGGCATTCCAGCGGGTAGTCGACTCCGGTGGCCTCGGGCGCGGGTGCCGGACGCGGGGCGGCGGGGGCCGCGGAGGCTCCGGCGGGGCCCGGCTGGAGGAGTCCGGCGAGGGCGACGACGGCGGCGGTCGCCGTGGCGGTGGCCAGCCAGTGAGCCGGCCGGGCTCGGGTGTGTGCGAGGTCCACGAGGTCCGGGGCGGCGGAGGGCTGCACGCGAGACGTCTCCTGTGGGGTGGTGCGGCGGGTTTCCGGCATCGTGCCACACGTCACAGGGGGACGGAACAGCCGGGTCGGGCCCGGCGGGGGCGCTCCGGTCGCGGCGAGCGGTCGGGGGCGGGCATATCCGGACACGGCCTGGAGCCGGGGGCGGCGCACTCGTGGCGGGGGTCCCGAAAGCCGAGCGGCTCAGGCGGGACGGCTCCGGCCGGTCAGTCGGTCACCGGTCCGAACATGAGGACGCCGCCGTCCAGTTCCCCGCAGTAGGGCGGGAACTCGACGGCGGCGTGCCGTGGATGTCGGGACGTCAGCCCTTGTTGGGGCCTTCGTAGTCCTCGCCGTAGGCACCCTTGGCGGGGCGGCGGCGGCGCATCGGGGGCTCGACCCCGTCCGCGAGGCGGCGGGCGGTGACGAGGAAGCCGGTGTGGCCGATCATCCGGTGGTCCGGGCGGACTGCGAGGCCCTCGACGTGCCAGTTGCGGATCATGGATTCCCAGGGCTGCGGCTCGGCGTAGCAGCCGAACTCGCGGATGGACTCCACGGTGCGGGCGAGCTGGGTGGTGGTCGCCACGTAGCAGCAGAGGATGCCGCCGGGGACGAGCGCCTTGGAGACGGCCTCCAGGCACTCCCAGGGAGCGAGCATGTCCAGGATGACGCGGTCGACCTCGGTGTCGGACAGGTTGTCCTGGAGGTCGCCGACGGTCAGCTGCCACGCGGGGTGCGGACCGCCGAAGTAGCGCTCGACGTTGCCCTTCGCGATCTCGGCGAAGTCCTCGCGGCGCTCGTAGGAGTGCAGCATGCCGCTGTCGCCGATGGCGCGGAGCAGGAAGCTGCTGAGCGAGCCGGAGCCCACGCCTGCCTCGACGACGCGCGCGCCGGGGAAGATGTCGGCGAAGGCGAGGATCTGCCCCGCGTCCTTCGGGTAGACCACGGCGGCACCGCGGGGCATGGACAGGACGTAGTCGGGGAGCAGGGGGCGCAGCGCGAGGTAGGCGACGTTTCCGGTGGTACGGACAACGCTGCCCTCGGGTGCGCCGATCAGCTCGTCATGGGGGAAAGAACCCTTGTGGGTGTGGAAGTTCTTTCCCTCTTCGAGCGTGAACGTGTAGTGGCGGCCCTTGGGGTCGGTCAGCTGAACCTGGTCCCCGACCTTGAAGGGCCCGCGGCGGCGGGCGGCACCGGTCGGTTCGGACATACGACCAGAGTACCGGGGTTAAGAGGTGGGTCGTGCCATGGCCTTGACGAAGGCGCGCTCGACGTCGGTGGTGGCGAGGACTCCGTAGATCTCGCCGGTGTCCTCGACGACGAGGTACTCGGTGGCGGGGCTGGCGCGGAGGTGGTCGAGGAGGGGCTGCCCGGTGAGTTCGGCGGGGACGCGCATGCCCTCGGTGAGGTCCTGGGCGAGGGTGCTGACGGCGACCCAGGGGCGGCGGTGCTGGGGGACGGCGGCGATGGCGGCCTCGCGGACGATGCCGGTGGGGTCGCCGTGGCCGTCGACGACTACCAGGGCGCGGGCGCCGGACTCGTTGGCGCGGCGGAGGGCCTCGGAGAGCGGGGTGGCGGGCTCGACGGGGATGGCGCGGCGGGTGAGGCTGCGGGCGCGGAGCTCGGGGAGGTGTTCGCGGAGGCGGGCCATGCGGAGGCTGTTGCCGGCGCCGGTCCAGATGATGGCGGCCAGGATCGCGGCGAGCAGGGCGTCGGTGACGGTGGTGAAGCCGTCGATGTTCTCGGTGGAGTTGCCGAGCCAGCCGGTGCGGGTGAGCAGGGGGAGGCCGATGAGGACGGTGACGGCGAGGAAGCGGCCGACCCAGGCGGCGGCGACGGTGCCGCTCATGGGCTTGCCGGTGATCTTCCAGACGACGGCGCGGAGCATGCGGCCGCCGTCGAGCGGGAGGCCGGGGAGCAGGTTGAAGATCGCGACGATCAGGTTGGAGATCATCAGGCCGGCGAGCAGGACGCCGGGGACGGTGCCGGGCTCGACGGCGTACAGGGAGAGGTAGAACAGGCCGGAGAGGACGAGGGAGAGGAGGGGGCCGACGAAGGCGAGGACGAATTCGCGGCCGGGGGTCTCGGTCTCCTTCTCGATCTCGGAGACGCCGCCGAAGAACTGGAGCTGGATGCGGCGCACCGGGAGCTTGAAGCGGAGCGCGGCGATGGTGTGGGCCAGTTCGTGGACCAGTACGGAGGCGTAGAAGGCGATGGCGAAGAAGAGGGAGACCAGGTAGCGCGCGGCGCCGAGTTCGGGCAGGACGCGCTGGATCTGGTCGCCGAAGACCCAGGTGATCAGGGCGGCGACGAGGAACCAGCTGGGGGCGACGTAGACGGGCACGCCGAAGGGACGGCCCATGAGGATGCCGCCCCCGGGCTCCTCGGTCCGCTGCGGCTTGGGCTCGTCCTGGTTCACGGGTTCCTTTCGTCGCGTGGTGTGACCGAGTCGCTGCGTCACGGTTCGATCATGCAGTGCGACAGGGTCACAGGTCGATGGTATTCCGCGCGCTGTCGGTGGCGGGTCGTAGGGTCTTCGACATGAGTACGAGCGAGCAGGTGCCGGCGGAACCCCGGGCGCCCATGTCGTTGTCGCCTTCGCGGGCGAGCGATTTCATGCAGTGTCCGCTGCTGTACCGGTTCCGGGTGATCGACCGGCTGCCGGAGAGGCCGAGCGAGGCGGCGACCCGGGGCACGCTGGTGCACGCCGTGCTCGAGCGGCTCTTCGACGATCCGGCGGTGGACCGGACGGCGCCGCGGGCGCGGGCGATGGTTCCGGGGCAGTGGGACCGGCTGCTGGAGTCGAAGCCGGAGCTGGGCGAGCTGTTCGCGGAGGACCCGGAGGGGGCCCGGCTCGCGGGTTGGCTGGGTGAGGCGGAGCGGCTGGTCGAGCGGTGGTTCACGCTGGAGGATCCGACGCGTCTGGAGCCCGCCGAGCGCGAGCTGTTCGTGGAGACGGAGCTGGATTCGGGGCTGCGGCTGCGCGGGGTGATCGACCGGATCGATGTGACGCCCACGGGTGATGTGCGGATCGTCGACTACAAGACGGGCAAGGCGCCCCGGCCGGAGTACCGGGACGGCGCGCTGTTCCAGATGACCTTCTACGCGCTGGTGGTGTGGCGGCTGAAGCGGGTGATCCCGAGGCGGCTGCAGCTGGTGTATCTGGGCAGCGGTGAGGTGCTGACGTACGACCCGGTGGAGGCGGATCTGCTGCGGGTGGAGCGGAAGCTGCTCGCACTGTGGGACGCGATCCGGCTGGCGACGGAGTCGGGTGACTGGCGGCCGCGTCCGACGAAGCTGTGCGGTTGGTGTGACCATCAGGCGGTCTGTCCGGAGTTCGGTGGTACGCCCCCGGTGTACCCGTTGAAGATCGTTTCAGCGCGCCCGCCGGAGTCGGGCGAATCCGGGCAGGGCAGAATGGACCCGGCCCCGCCGGCGCCGTAGTGCCGGCGTACCTCGTGAGCTCAGCCCCGTGAAGGAGCCCTTGTGACGATCCGCGTCCTCTTGGTCGACGATCAGCCGCTGCTGCGCACCGGCTTCCGGATGATTCTGGAGGCGGAGCAGGACATCGCGGTGGTGGGTGAGGCCGGGGACGGCCTCCAGGCGCAGGAGCAGGTGCGGGCGCTCCAGCCGGACGTGGTCCTGATGGACATCCGGATGCCCCGGATGGACGGGGTGGAGGCGACCCGGCAGATCACGGGTCCGGGTCGGGACGGTCCGGCGAAGGTGCTGGTGCTGACCACCTTCGACCTCGACGAGTACGTGGTGGAGGCGCTGCGGGCGGGAGCGAGCGGTTTCCTGTTGAAGGACGCGCCGGCGACCGAGCTGGTGCAGGCGATCCGGGTGGTGGCGGCCGGTGAGGCGATGCTGGCGCCGTCGATCACGCGTCGGCTGCTCGACAAGTACTCGGCGCATCTGCCGACGGGCGAGGAGCGGGTCCCGGACACGCTGGGGACCTTGACCGACCGTGAGGTGGAGGTGCTGAAGCTGGTGGCACGGGGCCTGTCGAACGCGGAGATCGCGGCGGATCTGTTCGTCAGTGAGACGACGGTGAAGACGCACGTGGGTCACGTGCTGACGAAGCTGGGCCTGCGGGACCGGGTGCAGGCCGCGGTGTACGCGTACGAGAGCGGCCTGGTGCGGCCGGGCGCCGCCGGTCAGTAGCTCCCCCGGACGCGAAGGAGACGACAGGAGGGGCCCGGTACGCGTGTCGCGCGCCGGGCCCCTCCTGTCGCATGGGGGGCGTGGGGTGTCGGGTCCGTGCCGGGGCGGTCGGCCCCTCCGGTCGACGGGGTCAGACGGCGCCGCGGCCGAGCTCCCAGAGCAGCAGGTCGGAGGAGGTGTTGAGGGCGTACTCGACTCCGTTGAGGTCGTCGCGGGCGGCGACGTACTGCTTGCCCTGCCACAGGGGCAGGACGGGTACGTCCTGGGCGACGATCTTCTGGATCTGGTTGTAGACGGGGCTCGCGGCGGTGCGGTCGGCCTGGCGGCGCGAGCGCGGGATGAGCTGGTCGCGGACGACCTTGTTCACGTACGGGGTGTTGAGGAAGTTGTCGCTGTCGAGGAACGGCGCGATGTAGTTGTCCGGGTCCGGGTAGTCCGGGAACCAGCCGAGGCCGTAGACGGCGTAGTCGCCGCGCTTCTGGGCGGTGCGGAAGGTGGACCAGTCGGCGCCCTTGACGTCGGCGTCGAAGAGTTCGCTGGCGACGAGCTGCTTCTTGAGCGCCTCGAACTCCTGGGCGGTCTCGGCGCCGTAGTGGTCGGTGGTGTAGTTGAGGGTCACCTTGACGGGGGTCTTCACGCCGGCGTCCTTGAGAAGCTTGGCGGCGCGGTCGGGGTCGGGCTCGCCGTACTCGTCGAAGAAGGGGGTGGCGTGGCCGGTGATGCTGGAGGGGATCAGCGAGTAGAGCGGCTCGGCGGTGGGGCCGTAGACCAGGTTGACGAGGGCGCCCCGGTCGATGACGGCGGCCATGGCCTGGCGCACGGCCTTCTCCTGGACGGAGGGGGCCTTGGTGTTGAAGCCGAGGTAGCGGATCTCCAGGCCGGGGACCTCGACGACCTGGATGCCGTCCTGGGGCGTCTCGGTGAGGTTCTTGATCTGCTGCTGCGACAGGGAGCGGGCGACCATGTCGATGTCGTCGCCCTCCAGGGCCTTGCCCATGGTTCCGGCGTCGGCGAAGGAGCGCAGTTCGACCTTGTCGTTGCGCAGGGTGATGTCGCCCTTGTAGGCGGGGTTCCTGCTGAAGACGAAGCGGGTGGCCTTCTCGCCGTCGCGTTCGACCTTCATGGTGTACGGGCCGGAGCCGTCGACGTCGAAGCCGTCGCGGAGCTTGTCGGCGGCGTACTTGTCCTTGCTGAGGATGCCGGCGACGGGGGTGGAGAGCTTGTACGGGAAGGTGGCGTCGGGGGTCTTGAGGTGGAAGACGACCTCGTCGGCGCCCTGGGTCTCGACGGTGTCGACGTTCGAGAGGAGGGCGGCCGTACCGTTGTCCGACTTGATCTTCAGGACGCGGTCGATGGAGAACTTGACGTCCTCGGCGGTGACGGGCGTGCCGTCGGCGAAGGTGAGGCCTGAGCGGAGCTCGCAGCGGTAGCTCTCGCTGGCCTTGTCGGAGAATCCGCAGCTCTGGGCGGCCTCGGGGACGGGCTCGCCGCCACCGCGGGGCACGTGCAGCAGGGTCTGGACGGTCTGCCGGAGGACGTTCCAGGCGCCGGTGTCGTAGGCGAAGGCCGGGTCGAGCGGTGCGGGCGCGTCCGCGGTGGCGATGAACTGGTCCGTGGTGCCGACGACGATCGCTCCGCTGTCCTCCGCTCCGCCGCATGCGGCGAGCAGCGGGGCGAGCAGTCCGGCCACGGCCGGGAGCACCAGGGTCTTGCGGTTCATCAGGGACGATCTCCTCATCCGGCACTGGGATGCAGCGGTCAGTGGAACTCCGCCGCCTGCCGCCCGGTCGGGGCGGGAGCGATCGGGCCGGGTGTTGCGATCGGTCCTGTGTTCACGGCGACTTGGGTGTGCGCCGGTGCACGCGGTTATGCGGCGAAGTACTCGCGAAAGATTAGTGGGCGGTGTCGCTATTGCCGGACCACGGGCGGCCCCGGGGGTAATCGCACAGTGATCATGAATACGGGGTCTTCGATAGTCATGCGCCGGAGGATGCGGACGAGGATGAGCGAACCGGGACAGATAGGGGCGGCGAAACACCCGCTTTTCGGGCACGGGACACGACGAAGGCCACCCATCGATGAGCACTCTGCGTGACCAAGGTCACGCGGGGGCCTTTCGGTGAATGACCTGATCGCTTTTCTCGCAGGAAAGCGCATTCAGCCGGGAAAGCTCAGACGAAGCTCAGATTCCCGTGATCAATGTGCGAAGGAACGGCACATCGACCTCCTCCAGAGAACGCACGACGACCCGGCCCGCGGAGGCCGCGATGGGGGCGACGGAGGGCACCGCGACGACCCGGCATCCCGCCGCCTCCGCCGCCGCCACGCCGGTGGCCGTGTCCTCGACGACGGCGCAGAGCACGGGATCGGCGCCGACCCCGTGGGCGGCCGTCAGATACGGCTCGGGGTGCGGCTTGGTGCGGGCCACCTCGTCGC
The DNA here is from genome assembly GCF_040297565.1 of Streptomyces sp. NPDC001728. Classification (NCBI taxonomy): domain Bacteria; kingdom Bacillati; phylum Actinomycetota; class Actinomycetes; order Kitasatosporales; family Streptomycetaceae; genus Streptomyces; species Streptomyces sp. NPDC001728. The sequence goes on along the minus strand of NZ_JBEOZK010000005.1, from coordinate 179,133 downwards.
CCGCGACGGTGAGCGTGAACCGGTCGCGGCCGAGCGAGTGGAGGACCCGGTCGATGATCTGCCGGTGCGAGGCGGAGACCAGGGCGGTGGGGATGGAGTGCCGGGCCAGCTCGGCGAGCAGCCGCTCGGCGCCCGGCATGAGCGGCACTCCGCGCGCGATGCGCTGCTCGAACTTCTCGTTGAGCAGGACGGTCAGCTCGGCGAGGGTGATGTCGGCGCCGGTCGACTCGATGAGGTAGCCCGCGCTGCGGGTCATCGGCCCGCCGACGACGACGTCCCGCCAGGCCTCGTCCAGCCGGTGCCCGAGGTCGGCGAAGACCTCGACCTCCGCGTCCCACCAGAAGCCCTCCGTGTCGACGAGGGTCCCGTCCATGTCGAGGAAGACCGCCTGCAGGGCGGGGCTGCCGTTCGTACGGAACAGGGACGCGGGGACCGTACTGGTCATCCGGCACACCTCCATTGAGGGACGAGAAGGCCGGTCCCCCTCCCCGGTACGGGGAGGAAGACCGGCCTGCACTGGACCGACAAGTGTACGTCCGGATCACCCGGAGCGCGCGGATTTACCGCGGCCGGTCACCGGGCGTTGAAGTACTTCGCCTCCGGGTGATGGATGACGATGGCGTCGGTGGACTGCTCGGGGTGGAGCTGGAACTCCTCCGAGAGGTGCACCCCGATCCGCTCCGGGCGCAGCAGCTCCGCGATCTTCGCGCGGTCCTCCAGGTCGGGGCAGGCCCCGTAGCCGAGGGAGAAGCGCGCGCCCCGGTACTTGAGGTCGAACATGTCCCGGACGTCGGACGGGTCCTCGCCGGCGAAGCCCAGCTCCGCGCGCACGCGCGCGTGCCAGTACTCGGCGAGGGCCTCGGCGAGCTGCACGGAGAGGCCGTGCAGCTCCAGGTAGTCGCGGTAGGAGTCGGAGGCGAAGAGCTCGGCCGTGGCCTCGCCGATCCGCGAGCCGACGGTGACGACCTGGAGGCCGACGACATCGGTCTCGCCGGACTCCTCCGGGCGGAAGAAGTCCGCGAGGCAGAGGCGGCGGCCCCGGCGCTGGCGGGGGAAGGTGAAGCGGGTCCGCTCGTTGCCGGCCTCGTCGAGGATGATCAGGTCGTCGCCCTTGGAGACACAGGGAAAGTAGCCGTGGACGACGGCCGCCTCCAGGAGGTTCTCCGTGTGGAGGCGCTCCAGCCAGCCGCGCAGCCGGGGCCGGCCCTCGGTCTCGATCAGCTCCTCGTACGAGGGCCCGTCGCCGGCCCGGTTCTGCTTGAGGCCCCACTGGCCCTTGAAGAGGGCGCCCTCGTCGAGCCAGGACGCGTAGTCCTTCAGCGGGATGCCCTTGACGACCCGGGTGCCCCAGAACGGCGGGGTCGGCACCGGGTTGTCCACGGAGACGTCGGAACGGCCGCCGGGCTCCGGCTCGCCGCCGGTGACGTCGGCCGACGCCGGGGCCGTCTTCGCGACCCGGCGCTGCTTGAGCTCGGGCAGTACGGCTCCGGGGACGCCGCGCTTGACGCCGATGAGCGCGTCCATGAGGCGCAGGCCCTCGAAGGCGTCGCGGGCGTAGCGCACCTCGCCCTCGTAGATCTCGTGCAGGTCCTGCTCGACGTACGCCCGGGTGAGGGCGGCGCCGCCGAGGATCACGGGGTACTTGGCGGCCAGCTCGCGCTGGTTCAGCTCCTGGAGGTTCTCCTTCATGATCACGGTGGATTTCACGAGGAGACCGGACATGCCGATCACGTCGGCCCGGTGCTCCTCCGCCGCTTCGAGGATCGCGGAGACCGGCTGCTTGATGCCGATGTTGACGACGTTGTAGCCGTTGTTGGACAGGATGATGTCGACGAGGTTCTTGCCGATGTCGTGGACGTCGCCCCGGACGGTGGCGAGGACGATCGTGCCTTTGCCCTCGGCGTCGGACTTCTCCATGTGCGGTTCGAGGTACGCCACGGCCGTCTTCATGACCTCGGCGGACTGGAGCACGAACGGCAGCTGCATCTGGCCGGAGCCGAACAGCTCACCGACCGTCTTCATGCCGTCGAGCAGGATCTCGTTGACGATCTCCAGGGCGGGGCGGACCGTCAGGGCCTCGTCGAGGTCGGCCTCCAGGCCGTTCTTCTCGCCGTCGACGATGCGGCGCTTCAGACGCTCGTCCAGGGGCAGGGCGAGGAGTTCCTCGGTCTTGCCGGCCTTCATCGACTTGGTGTTGACGCCCTCGAAGAGCGCCATCAGCTTCTGCAGCGGGTCGTAGCCCTCGCTGCGGCGGTCGTAGATCAGGTCGAGCGCGGTGGTGACCTGCTCGTCGTCGAAGCGGGCGATCGGCAGGATCTTCGAGGCGTGCACGATGGCCGAGTCGAGACCGGCCTTGACGCACTCGTCGAGGAAGACGGAGTTGAGGAGGATCCGCGCGGCCGGGTTGAGGCCGAAGGAGATGTTGGACAGGCCCAGCGTGGTCTGCACGTCCGGCCGGCGGCGCTTCAGCTCGCGGATCGCCTCGATGGTGGCGATGCCGTCCTTGCGCGACTCCTCCTGGCCGGTGCAGATGGTGAAGGTCAGGGCGTCGATGAGGATGTCGGACTCGTGGATGCCCCAGTTGCCGGTGAGGTCCTCGATGAGCCGCTCGGCGATGGCGACCTTGTGCTCGACGGTGCGGGCCTGGCCCTCCTCGTCGATGGTGAGGGCGATCAGCGCGGCGCCGTGCTCCTGGGCCAGCCGGGTGACCTTGGCGAAGCGGGACTCGGGGCCGTCGCCGTCCTCGTAGTTCACGGAGTTGATGACGGCCCGGCCGCCGAGCTTCTCCAGGCCGGCGCGCAGGACGTCGACCTCGGTGGAGTCGAGGACGATCGGCAGGGTGGAGGCAGTGGCGAAGCGGCCGGCCAGCTCCTCCATGTCGGCGACGCCGTCGCGGCCGACGTAGTCCACGCAGAGGTCGAGCATGTGCGCGCCCTCGCGGATCTGGTCGCGGGCCATCTCGACGCAGTCGTCCCAACGGCCGTCGAGCATGGCCTCGCGGAACTTCTTGGAGCCGTTGGCGTTGGTGCGCTCGCCGATCGCCATGTACGCGGTGTCCTGGCGGAACGGCACCGTCTGGTAGAGCGAGGCGGCGCCGGGCTCGGGGTTCGGGTCGCGCGGGGCGGGGGTGAGGCCCCGGACGCGGTCGACGACCTGGCGCAGGTGCTCGGGGGTGGAGCCGCAGCAGCCGCCGACCAGGGAGAGGCCGTAGTCGCGGACGAAGTTCTCCTGCGCGTCGGCCATCTCCGGCGGCGTCAGGGGGAAGTACGCGCCGTCCTTGGTCAGCACGGGCAGGCCGGCGTTCGGCATGCACATCAGAGGCGTACGGGAGTGGCGGGCGAGGTACCGCAGGTGCTCGTTCATCTCGGCGGGGCCGGTGGAGCAGTTCAGACCGATCAGGTCGATGCCGAGCGGTTCCAGGGCGGTGAGCGCCGCGCCGATCTCCGAGCCGAGCAGCATGACGCCGGTGGTCTCGAAGGCGAGGGAACAGATCAGCGGCACGTCCACGCCGAGGGCGTCCATCGCGCGCCGCGCGCCGATGAGGCTCGACTTGGTCTGCAGCAGGTCCTGGGTCGTCTCCACGATGAGCGCGTCCGCGCCGCCGGCCAGCAGGCCCTCGGCGTTCTTCTGGTAGCCGTCGCGCAGCACGTCGTACGCGATGTGGCCCAGCGACGGCAGCTTGGTGCCGGGGCCGATGGAGCCGAGCACCCAGCGCCGGCGGCCGTCCTTGGCGCCGAACTCGTCGGCGACCTCGCGGGCGATCCGGGCGCCCGCCTCGGACAGCTCGAAGATCCGGTCGGCGATCTCGTACTCGCCGGCGGCCGAGTGGTTGGAGCCGAAGGTGTTCGTCTCGACGCAGTCGACGCCGACCTCGAAGTACGCCTCGTGCACCGAACGGACGATGTCGGGCCGCGTGACGTTGAGGATCTCGTTGCAGCCTTCGAGGTCCTGGAAGTCCTCGAGCGTCGGATCCTGGGCCTGGAGCATGGTGCCCATGGCGCCGTCGGCGACGACCACTCGGCTGGCGAGTGCCTCACGGAGGGCTGCGGCGCGGGTCCGGCTGTCAGCGGAAGGGGTCGGCAACGAGGCCATGGATGAGCTCCCTGGGATGCGACGGCTGTCGGCTTTGCACCCTCGGTGGAGGGTGCACGGGGCCAGCGTAACCGCGCATCGGCCGGGGTGGACACGGCGTCCCACGGGCCGGACGGCATCCTGTGTGCGGGGACTCCCGGTTCTGCCCGTTCTTGACCGACACTGTCAGGTGTAACGAGAGGTCGGCATCGACCGATAGTGTTCAGCATTGTCGAACAGCGTGAGAGGGAGAAGGGCCGGGCGATGGCGAAGAACATCCAGTCGCTTGAACGAGCGGCGGCCATGCTGCGACTGCTCGCGGGCGGCGAGCGCCGGCTCGGCCTGTCCGACATCTCGTCCTCGCTCGGGCTCGCCAAGGGCACGGCCCACGGCATCCTGCGCACCCTCCAGGCGGAGGGCTTCGTGGAGCAGGACGCGGCCTCCGGCCGGTACCAGCTCGGCGCGGAGCTGCTGCGCCTCGGCAACAGCTATCTGGACGTGCACGAGCTGCGGGCGCGGGCCCTGGTGTGGACGGACGACCTGGCGCGGTCCAGCGGCGAGAGCGTCCACCTGGGCGTGCTGCACCAGCAGGGCGTGCTGATCGTCCACCATGTGTTCCGGCCGGACGACAGCCGCCAGGTCCTGGAGGTGGGGGCCATGCAGCCGCTGCACTCCACGGCCCTGGGCAAGGTGCTCTCGGCGTACGACCCGGTGGCGCACAGCGAGGTCGTCGAGGTCGAGCGTGAGGCGTTCACACCGCGTACGACGACGGCCCTGGCGGACTTCGAGTCGGTGCTCGACCTGACGAGGGCCCGGGGCTGGGCGGCGGACCAGGAGGAGACCTGGGAGGGCGTGGCGTCGGTGGCGGCGCCCATCCACGACCGGCGCCGGATGCCGGTGGGCGCGGTGGCGGTCACGGGAGCCGTGGAGCGCCTCTGCCCGTCCGGGGAGCTGCGCCCGGAGCTGATCGCGGCGGTACGGGACTGCGCCCGCGCGGTGTCCCGGGACCTGGGAGCCGGGCGCTTCTAGCCCCCCCCGAAGCGGCACCGAAGCCGCCCCGAAACGGCGCCGAAGCGGCACCTGAGCAGCCTCCGAGCAGCGCCGTAGCAGCACAGCAGCACCGAACCCGCCGGTAACGATCCCGTTATCGGCGGGTTTTTCACTTCCCGAAGCCTTGACGCGCTGTTGAGCCGGGGGCAAAACTTCCGTTCATTGGTCGGCATTGCCGAACACCTAACGGTAATAGGCGTTAGAGTGTGGCAGTGCCAAGGGCCGGTAACGCCCTCACACGAGGGCGCGGACCACCGGAGGGACCCGGGGTTCGCCTTCCCCTGGACGAAGGACAAAGGAGTCGCGGGTGTCCAGCTCCGACATCTTCCTCGGCGAGACCATCGGTACCGCCGTTCTCATTCTGCTCGGCGGCGGTGTGTGCGCCGCCGTGACGCTCAAGGGCTCCAAGGCCCGCAACGCGGGCTGGCTCGCGATCACCTTCGGGTGGGGCTTCGCCGTCATGACGGCCGTGTACATGACCGCTTCCCTCTCGGGCGCCCATCTGAACCCCGCCGTCACGGTCGGAATCGCGATCAAGGACGGCGAGTGGGGCAACGTCCCCTACTACCTCGCCGGCCAACTGCTCGGCGCGATGATCGGCGCGACCCTGGTCTGGGTGGCGTACTACGGCCAGTTCCTGGCCCACCTCAACGACCCCGAGGCCGCCGCGAAGACGCCGATCGAGGGCCCCGGCCCGGTGCTCGGCATCTTCTCCACCGGCCCCGAGATCCGGAACACCTGGCAGAACCTCGCCACCGAGATCATCGGCACCGTCGTGCTCGTCCTGGCCGTGCTCACCCAGGGTCTCAACGACAGCGGCAAGGGCCTCGGCATCCTGGGCGGCCTGATCACCGCGTTCGTCGTGGTCTCCATCGGCCTGTCGCTCGGCGGCCCGACCGGCTACGCGATCAACCCGGCGCGTGACCTCGGCCCGCGCATCGTGCACGCCCTGCTGCCGCTGCCGAACAAGGGCGGCTCCGACTGGAGCTACGCCTGGATCCCGGTCGCCGGTCCGCTGATCGGTGGAGCCCTCGCGGCGGGTATCTACAACATCGCGTTCGCCTGAGCCGTCCTTCTTCCAGACCTTCCTTGGAGCACTCCGTGACCGACGCACACACCTCCGGCCCGTTCATCGCGGCCATCGACCAGGGCACCACCTCCTCCCGCTGCATCGTCTTCGACAAGGACGGCCGGATCGTCTCGGTCGACCAGAAGGAGCACGAGCAGATCTTCCCGAAGCCGGGCTGGGTCGAGCACGACGCCGCCGAGATCTGGACCAACGTCCAGGAGGTCGTCGCGGGCGCCCTGACGAAGGGCGGCATCGCCGCCTCCGACGTCAAGGCCATCGGCATCACCAACCAGCGCGAGACCACGCTGCTCTGGGACAAGAACACCGGCGAGCCGGTCCACAACGCCCTCGTCTGGCAGGACACCCGCACCGACGCCCTCTGCAAGGAGCTCGGCCGCAACGTCGGCCAGGACCGCTTCCGCCGCGAGACCGGCCTGCCCCTGGCGAGCTACTTCGCCGGCCCGAAGATCCGCTGGATGCTCGACAACGTCGAGGGCCTGCGGGAGCGCGCCGAGGCCGGCGACATCCTCTTCGGCACCATGGACTCCTGGGTCATCTGGAACCTCACGGGCGGCACCGACGGCGGCGTGCACGTCACCGACGTCACCAACGCCTCGCGCACCATGCTGATGAACCTGCACACCCTGGCCTGGGACGAGAAGATCGCGGAGTCGATGGGGGTCCCCCTCAACGTCCTCCCCGAGATCCGCTCCTCCGCCGAGGTCTACGGCCATGTCAAGGACGGCGTCCTCGCCGGCGTCCCGGTCGCCTCGGCGCTCGGCGACCAGCAGGCCGCCCTGTTCGGCCAGACGTGTTTCGCCGAGGGCGAGGCGAAGTCCACGTACGGCACCGGCACCTTCATGCTGATGAACACCGGCGACAAGATCATCAACTCCTACAGCGGCCTGCTGACCACCGTCGGCTACCAGATCGGCGACAAGAAGCCGGTCTACGCCCTGGAGGGCTCGATCGCCGTCACCGGTTCGCTGGTGCAGTGGATGCGCGACCAGATGGGCCTGATCAAGTCGGCCGCCGAGATCGAGACCCTGGCGTCCTCGGTCGAGGACAACGGCGGCGCCTACTTCGTGCCGGCCTTCTCCGGCCTGTTCGCCCCGTACTGGCGCTCCGACGCGCGCGGTGTCATCGCCGGCCTCACCCGGTACGTCACCAAGGCGCACATCGCCCGTGCCGTCCTGGAGGCCACCGCCTGGCAGACCCGCGAGATCACCGACGCCATGACCAAGGACTCCGGCGTCGAGCTGACCGCGCTCAAGGTCGACGGCGGCATGACCTCCAACAACCTGCTGATGCAGACCCTCTCGGACTTCCTGGACGCCCCCGTCGTGCGTCCGATGGTCGCCGAGACCACCTGCCTCGGCGCCGCCTACGCCGCCGGTCTGGCCGTCGGCTTCTGGCCGGACACCGACGCGCTGCGCGCCAACTGGCGCCGGGCGGCGGAATGGACCCCTCGCATGGACGCCGACAGGCGTGACCGCGAGTACAAGAGCTGGCTCAAGGCCGTGGAGCGGACCATGGGCTGGATCGAGGACGAGGAGTAAGACACATGACCACCCTGCAGAGCGTCCCTGCCCTGGGGACGCACCCGGCGTCCGGCTCCCTCCCGAGCCGCGCCGAGACCCGGGACCAGCTTTCCAAGGCGACGTACGACCTCCTGGTGATCGGCGGCGGCATCCTGGGCATCTCCACCGCCTGGCACGCCGCGCAGTCGGGCCTGCGGGTGGCCCTGGTGGACGCCGGCGACTTCGCCGGCGCCACCTCCTCCGCCTCCTCGAAGCTCCTCCACGGCGGTCTGCGCTATCTGCAGACCGGCGCGGTGAAGCTGGTCGCGGAGAACCACTTCGAGCGGCGTGCGGTCTCCCGTCAGGTGGCACCGCACCTCGCCAACCCCCTCACCTTCTACCTGCCCGTCTACAAGGGCGGCCCGCACGGCGCGGCCAAGCTCGGCGCCGGTGTCTTCGCCTACAGCGCCCTCTCGGCCTTCGGCGACGGCGTCGGGCACCTGCTCTCCCCCGCCAAGGCCGCGCAGGACGTGCCGGAGCTGCGCACCGACAACCTCAAGGCCGTCGCCGTCTACGGCGACGACCAGATGAACGACGCCCGGATGGCGCTGATGACGGTCCGCGCGGCCGTCGACGCCGGTGCCACCGTCCTCAACCACGCCGAGGTCACCGGGCTGCGCTTCACCCGGGGCCGGGTCACCGGCGCCGAGCTGAGGGACCGCACCAGCGGCGACGAGTTCGGCGTCTCCGCCCGCCTCGTGCTCAACGCGACCGGCCCGTGGGTCGACCACCTGCGCCGGATGGAGGACCCGAACGCGGCCCCCTCCATCCGCCTCTCCAAGGGCGCGCACCTGGTCCTCAAGCGGACCTCGCCGTGGAAGGCCGCCCTGGCCACCCCGATCGACAAGTACCGCATCACCTTCGCCCTCCCCTGGGAGGACATGCTGCTGCTCGGCACCACCGACGAGGAGTACGAGGGCGACCCCGGCAAGGTCGAGGTCACCGAGAAGGACACCGCCCAGATCCTGGACGAGGCCGCCTTCTCCATCCGCGACCAGCAGCTGTCGCGCGATCTGATCACCTACTCCTTCGCCGGTCTGCGGGTGCTCCCGGGTGGTCCCGGCGACACCTCCAAGGCGAAGCGCGAGACGGTCGTGACCGAGGGCCGCGGCGGCATGCTCTCGGTGGCCGGCGGCAAGTGGACGACCTTCCGGCACATCGGCCGTACGGTGATGAAGAAGCTGGAGCAGCTGCCCGGGCGCCCGCTCGGCGAGGACTACGAGCCCGTGTCGTCGCTGCCGAAGCGGCTGCCGCTGCCCGGCATAGCCAACCCGAACGCGGTCGCGCACCGGCTGCTCGTGGACGGTCCGGCGCCCGGCCCCCGAATGGCCGCCGACACCGCCAGGCACCTGGCGACGCACTACGGCTCGCTCTCCTTCGACATCGCCCGCATGGCGAACGAGAACCCCGAGCTGGCCCGCCGCATCCACCCGGACGCGCCGGAGATCTGGGCGCAGGTCGCCTACGCCCGCGACCACGAGTGGGCCGAGACGGCGGACGACGTGCTGCGCCGCCGTACGACGCTGACCGTCCGCGGCCTCGCGACGGACGAGATCCGCGACGACGTCGAGAAGATGCTGGGCAAGTAGCAGCGGTACGCAGTGGGGCAACTCCCTTGCGTACGGGGGCGGTTCCTCTTCGGAGGGCCGCCCCCTGAGGTGTGCCACACGCCGTCCGCACCGCGGCAACACTCGGCACGCGGAGTGGACGGCATGAAGTCACGGGTGCTCTCGATCGTCCACCACTCACCGCACCCGCTCACCGGCGGACTCCTCTCCGCCGCCGAGCGCCTCGAGCAGGTCGTCACGCTCGGCGAGACCGCCGAACGGCTCGGCTTCGACGCGTACGCGGTCGGCGAGCGGCACGCGGGCCCGTTCCTGTCCTCCGCCCCGACCGTGCTGCTCGCCGCGCTGGCCGCCCGTACCTCCCGGATCAGACTGCTCACCGGCGTCACCGTGGTCGCGGTCCTCGACCCGGTCCGGGTCGCCGAGGACTACGCCACCCTCGACCAGCTCTCCCGCGGCCGGCTCGAACTCGTCGTCGGCAAGGGCGCGGAGGCCGGGCACTTCGACCTCTTCGGCCTCGACGAGGAGCGGCAGTGGGACCTCCGGCAGGAGAAGTACGAACTCCTGCGCAGGCTCTGGACGGAGGAGGGCGTCGACTGGGAGGGCGAGTTCCGGCCCGCGCTGAAGAACGTCACCACGATCCCGCGGCCGTACGCCGGTCCGCCCCGGATCTGGCACGGCTCGGCCACCAGCCCCCGGTCCCCCGAACTGGCGGCGAAGCACGGGGATCCGCTCTTCACCGCCAACGCGATCCAGTCGCGCGAGGCGTACGCGAAGCTCATCGCCCTCTACCGGGAGAAGTTCGAGGAGTACGGGCACGACCCGGCCCACGCGCGCGTGGCGGCCGGTTCCGGCGGGCTGCTCATCGCCGACACGGCCGAGCGGGCGGTCGCCCGGTACAAGGACCTGTACGAGGCGAAGGTGCGGCAGAGCTTCAAGCCGCAGCTGGAGGGGAAGGCGGGCTACAACACCCCGTTCCGCACGATCGAGGACGCGATCGCCGGCGGCCCGCAGCTGATCGGCTCGCCGCAGCAGATCATCGACAAGATCCTCGGCTACCACGCGCACTACGGGCACGACCTGCAGTCCATCACGGTCGACACCTTCGGCCAGTCGACGGCCGAGCAGGCCGAGACGCTCCAACGGTTCGCCGAGGAGATCGCGCCCGTGGTCCGGAGGGAGGCGCCGAGCACGCTCTGGGCGGAGTGAGACCTCCGTGTGCGGAGGCGAGTTCCTGGGTAGTCGATCAAGGCCGCACGGGTTTTCGGGGGTGTCCGGGGGCTGCGGACGGGCCTCCGGAAAGCCGTAAGGTTGGTCCGTACGACAGGAACTTCGAAAAGGAGGCGCTGGGTGATCGAGCTCGAGGGGGTACCCGAGCTGATCGACCCGGTCATGGTGGCCGCGTTCGAGGGCTGGAACGACGCCGGCGACGCCGCCTCCACCGCGGTCGCCCACCTGGACCGGGAATGGAAGGGCGAGGTGTTCGCGGCGCTCGACGCCGAGGACTACTACGACTTCCAGGTCAACCGGCCGACGGTCTTCCTGGAGAACGGCGTACGGAAGATCACCTGGCCGACGACCCGGCTCTCCGTGGTCCGGGTCGGCGGCGACAAACCGCGCGACCTGGTGCTCGTGCGCGGGATCGAGCCGTCGATGCGCTGGCGCTCCTTCTGCAACGAGCTGCTCGCCTTCGCGCACGAGCTGGGCGTGGAGATGGTCGTGATCCTGGGCGCGCTGCTCGGGGACACCCCGCACACCCGGCCGGTCCCGGTCAGCGGCGTCACCTCCGACCCGGACCTGGCGCGCACGATGGACCTGGAGGAGACGCGGTACGAGGGCCCGACGGGCATCGTCGGCATCCTCCAGGAGGCGTGCACACACGCGGGCGTGCCTGCGGTGAGCCTGTGGGCGGCGGTGCCGCACTACGTGTCGCAGCCGCCGAACCCGAAGGCGACGCTGGCCCTCCTCAACCGTCTTGAGGACCTCATCGGTCTGCGCATCCCGCTGGGCGAGCTGCCCGAGGACGCGCGGGCCTGGCAGCTGGGCGTGGACCAGCTGGCGGCCGAGGACAGCGAGGTCGCGGAGTACGTGCAGACGCTGGAGGAGGCCCGGGACACGGCGGAGCTGCCGGAGGCCTCGGGCGAGGCCATCGCCCGGGAGTTCGAGCGGTATCTGCGGCGGCGCGAGCCCGGCTCGGGGCCGGGTTCCGGTCCGGGCGTGGCGACGGAGGGCGGCGACTTCCTCCGGGACCCGGGCAGCGGCCGTGCGCGCCCGCCGAAGCCGGAGCGGCCGGGTCCGGAGTCGGCACCGGGGACGGAGCCGGGGGCCGAGGCGGAGCCGGAGTCCGAGACGGCGTCCGAGGCGGAGCCGCCGTCGGAGCCCGGGCCGGAGACGGCGCCGGGACCGGGGGCGGAGTCCGGGCCGGACGCGCCCGACGCGGACGGCGATTCAGGGAAGTAGCGCATGGAACGGGAGGGGTGCCCCAGGGCGCCCCTCCCGTTCGTGTGCCGGGCGCGGTCCTGTCAGGCGCAGCCGAACCGGGCCGCCGCCCAGTCCCCGTGGTCCCCGCTCTTGGACCCGTTGGTGTCCGTGATCCGCAGCCGGACGTGCCGCGCCCCGGTCACGTCGACGTTCACGGGCAGGGTCGCGGAGGCGCCGGTGAGCCGGGGCGAGGTCCACAGGACCTTGCCGTCGGCCTCGACCGAGAAGGCCACCTCCCCGTAGCCGTTGATCTCGTCGTCGATGCCGACGTCGGCGGTGAGGGTGGTGCATCGGCCGCCGAGGTAGACCTCGATGTCGGAGTCGGCGTGGGCGCCGATGCCCTTCTCGTAGGTCTGTCCGGCCAGGGTGAGGGGCCGGCCGTCGGTGGCGCCGGACTCGCCGTTGGATCGGTCGCGTTCGGGCGGGCCCCAGCCGTTGGTGGACCGGAGCCAGACCAGGTCGCTCGCCCAGGCGTCGCCGGTCGGCGGCGGGGGCATCACACCGGCCGCGAACCGCTGGACGGCGGTGCGGTCGGTGTCCCCGGCGCGGTGGCGGGCGGTCGCCGTGAGGGTCGCCTCGCCGGGTGTGGCGTCCGCGGCGGGGGTGACGGCGACCTCGACCCGGCGGGTGGTGCCGGCCGGGACGCGGTCGACCGGCGCGGCCGGGGTGACCCGCCAGCCGGCCGGGACGTCCAGGGAGACCCGTACGTCGGTGGCGTCCCGGGTGCCCGCGGTGACGTCCACGGCGACGGTGCCGGGCACCCCGGCGCCGAGCTCCTGCCCGGTGGGTGCGGCCAGGACGGCGGAGGCGCCCGGTACGGCGCCGCCGACCGCGCTGGTGTCGGTCAGGCGCAGTTCGAAGGCGCGGCCGGTGGACAGGGCGGCCGTCTTGACCCGGACCACTCCCCCGCGCTCGTCGCGGTCGTACCACCAGCCCTGGGAGGCGGCCTCGAAGGCGGCCCGGGAGCCGAGGGCGGGCAGCTCGCGCCCGTCGAGCCGGACGGTGCCGGGGGCGTCGCCGGTGTGGAGCGTGAAGGCGTACGGCCGGGCGGTCGGCTTGCCCGTGTACGCGCCCCGGCTCGCGCCGATCCGGACGGTCACGTCGCCGGGGCCGCTGTTCGGGGCACGCACCTCGGCGCGCTGGGTGGCGTACCGGCCGGTGCGGTGGTCGCGGGTGACGCCGTCGTCCTCGTACAGCTCGAAGGAGGAGCTGCCCTGGGGGTAGATGTCCCAGGCGATCGGGTCGCCGGGGGCGCGGTCGGTGTACGAGCGGATGTCGCCGGGCCACATGGGGACGGTCGCCCCGGCCCGTACGAAGAGGGGCAGCGTGTCGAGCGGGGCACTGTAGTCGTCGAGGGTGACGGGGCCTTCGTAGGTGCGCCCGTTCCAGTAGTCGATCCAGGTGCCCTTCGGGAGATGGATACCGTCGCGCTCTACGGCGTCCTTGTAGACGGGGGCCACGAGGAAGTCCTCGCCGCTGAGGAACTCGTACTTCGCGGCCTCGGTCGCGGCCTTCGGGTCGTCCGGGTACTCCAGGGCGAGCGGCCGGGCGAGGCCGACGCCGGTCTTCGTGGCCCGGTACGCATGGCTGTAGATGTACGGCAGCAGTGCCTCGTGGAGCTTGAGGGAGGCGCGGTTGACCGTGGTGTAGGGCTCGCCGTACCGGAAGGGCTGCTTGTCGTTGGCCGCCCAGCCGTCCATGGTCATGGTGACGGGCAGGAAGGTCTTCCACTGGAGGTCGCGGGTGTACGTCTTGGCGCTGCCGCCGAAGATGCCGTCGACGTCACCGGTGGTGTAGGCGAGTCCGGACATGGACGCGCCCGCGTAGGTGGGGATCTGCCAGCGGATGTACTCCCAGCTGCCGGACTGGTCGCCGGACCACTGGACGCCGCATCGCTGGGCGCCGGACCAGCTCTCGGGGGCCCAGGTGAAGCCGCGGGCGTCGCTGTGGGCCTCGATGCCGGCGTGGGCGTCCTTGCAGCCGTCGAGGGCGAACTTGTAGCCCTCGCCGACCCAGGCGACGTCGAGCTTGGCGACCCGCTGGCCGGCCTTGACCTGCTCTTCGAGCTTGTCGATGCCGTCCTCGGTCCAGAGGCCGAGCTTCATGCCGCGCTGCCCGAGCCCCGCGGAGGCCTCGGGGAGGTTCTCGTGGCCGCAGCCGTAGCCGTCGTTGACGAGCATCCACCCGTTGGGCATGTCGTTGGCGACGTAGCCGTCGGCGACCTTCAGGGCGTCGAGGGTGCGGCGCTCGCCCCGGTTGGCGTTGTGGAGGTAGCAGTCGGCGTCGCCGATCTCCAGGCCGTACACGGGCGGCAGGAAGGGCTTGCCGGTGAGCCGGGTGTACTGGCCGATGACGTCCTTGACGGCGTCGCGGCCGGTGCCGGCGAAGTAGTAGGCGTCGAAGCGCTGTTCCTTCGCGCTGGTGGTGACGGGCTCGGTGAAGGCGTAGGTGTTGGGGGCGTAGGTGTTGCGGTAGACGCCGTATCCGGCGGAGGAGAGGTAGAAGGGGACCGAGTTGGGGTGGCCGCCGTCGTTCCAGTTGTAGTCGGCGCCGACCTCGACGGTCTTGTCGCGGTGGGAGGTGTTGCCCCGCCCGTTCTGCATCCCGGCGCCGTAGAACTGCTCGGTGGCGCCGCGGTCGAGGGTCTGGGTGGTGCGGTCGGCGGTCCAGCTGAGGCCGCTGGCCTCGCTCCACAGCGAGGTGCCGTCGGCGCGGACGGCGGCGAAGCGGAGCGGGGACTTGTAGGCCCGCAGGGTCACCTTGGCGGTGCTCAGTTCGTAGCGGTCGCCCCGGTCGCGCCAGCGGGTGGCCGGGGGCGGGCCCTGGGGCAGGGTGATGTCGGTGCCGGTGGGGTCGGTGAACGTGCCGTCGGGGGCCAGTTCGATGCGGAAGGTATCGGCGGTGACGAAGCTGACCCGGGCCTGGGCCCGGCCGGCGGTCAGCCGGTAGACGGCTCCGTCGGCCGCGAAGGCGGTGACCTCGCCGACGGTGGTGCCGGGAGTCGGTGCGGAGGTGTCGGACGGTTCGGCGGTGGCGGTGGCACCGGGGCCCGCGAGGGCGGTGAGCAGCCCGAGCAGTGCACCGGCGACCGCAGCTCTCATGCGCATTGATGATTGCATGGGGCTTATTTAGCGCAGATTCGAGCATCGCGACAGGGCAAAAAGGAACCGCCCCCGGACTTCGTCAGGAAGTCCAAGGGCGGTTGCACAAACGGGAGTTGCGCGGGAGGGGTACTACAGGGCGACGCCCAGGAGTGCGTCGACGGCGCGGGAGACGAGTCCGGGGGCGGAGTCGTCGTCGCCGCCCTCGGCCGTCTGGAGCGCGGCCCAGCGGTCCACCGCGGCGAGCGCGGTGGGGGTGTCGAGGTCGTCGGAGAGCGCCTCGCGGAGCTCCTCGACGAGCGCGTCGGCGGGGGTGCCGTCGGGGCGGGAGACGGCGGCGCGCCAGCGCCCGAGGCGCTCCACGGCGTCCTGGAGGACCTGGTCGGTCCACTCCCAGTCGTCGCGGTAGCGGTGGGAGAGGAGCGCGAGCCGGATGGCGGCCGGGTCGACGCCGTCGCGGCGGAGCTTCGAGACGAAGACCAGGTTGCCGCGCGACTTGGACATCTTCTCGCCGTCGAGGCCGACCATGCCGGCGTGGACGTACGCCTTGGCCATCGGGAACTCGCCGGTGAGGGCCTGGGCGTGGGAGGCGCCCATCTCGTGGTGCGGGAAGATCAGGTCGGACCCGCCGCCCTGCACGTCGAAGCCCATGCCGAGGTGGTCGAGGGCGATGGCGACGCACTCGATGTGCCAGCCGGGGCGGCCCGCGCCGAGGCTGGCGCCGTCCCAGCTCGGCTCGCCCTCGCGGGCGGCCATCCAGAGCATCGGGTCGAGCGGGTTCTTCTTGCCGGGGCGCTCCGGGTCCCCGCCGCGCTCGGCGGAGAGGTGGCGCATCAGCTCGTCGGTGTAGTTCGAGACCTGCCCGAAGTGCGGGTCGGCGTCGACGGAGAAGTAGACGTCGCCTTCCAGCTCGTAGGCGGCACCGGAGTCACGCAGGCGCTCGACGAGCGGGACGATGCCGGGTATGGCCTCGACGGCGCCGATGTAGTGCTGCGGGGGCAGCATCCGCAGGGCGGTCATGTCCTCGCGGAAGAGGGCGGTCTCGCGCTCGGCGAGGCCGACCCAGTCGATGCCGTCGCGGATCGCGCGCTCAAGGAGCGGGTCGTCCACGTCCGTGACGTTCTGGACGTAGTGCACCTGCCGCTTGGTGTCGAGCCACACGCGCTGAACGAGGTCGAACGCGTTGTAGGTCGCCGCGTGACCCATGTGGGTCGCGTCGTACGGCGTGATGCCGCAGACGTAGATACGGGCGACGGGGCCGGGGGCGAGGGTGACTCGTCCGCCGGTCGCGGTGTCGTGGATCCGGAGGTCGCGGCCCTTGCCAGGAAGGGCGGGGACCTCAGAAGCGGGCCAGGCATGCATGACCCGAGCGTAACCGGACAGGTGTTCCGGATACGAACCGGATCCGGGATCTTGACCGATTAGGCGCTCTTGCGGGTCTCAGGCGTGCATGCATACCCCCCAGGGGTGCACACCCATCCCCCCGCGCCTTGGCCGAGACTTTTCGGTCGGTCTCAGACCGGCGGCCAGGGGATCGCCGGCCACTGCCCCGAGGGCTCCGGATGCCGTCCGGTGGCGCGCAGCGCCCCCACCCGGGCGCGTACCGCCGCCACCTCGGCGCCGGTCAGCAGTTCCGCCAGACGGGTGGCGAGCGGCGCCCCGGGCGCCAGCGAGCGGTCGAGCCCGTCGAGTACCCCGGCCGCCTCTGCGGGCAGCTCCTCGCCCGCCCAGCCCCACAGCAGGGTGCGCAGCTTGTCGTCGACGTGGAAGGTGACCCCGTGGTCTATGCCGTAGAGGTGCCCGTCGGGGGCCGGGAGCAGATGCCCGCCCTTGCGGTCGCCGTTGTTGATCACGGCGTCCAGGACGGCGAGCCGCCGCAGCTCCGGGGTGTCCGCGTGGACCAGCAGCGCCGTGCGGTCCTCGTCGACCTGGGCGGGCCCGACGGCCTTCCAGCCCTCTCCCGGCTCGGCGTCCTCGGTGAGGGCGAGCAGCCGGGCCCCGGGATCGGCCTCGATCCACAGCTGGACCATGCCCTCGCCGTACGGTCCGTCGCGGAGCACCGTCGGCGGCACCAGGCCCCAGCCGGTCGCCTCGGAGATCTCGTACGCGGCGACCTCCCGCTGCGCGAGGGTGCCGTCGGGGAAGTCCCACAAGGGCTGCTCCCCCGCGACCGGCTTGTAGACGCAGGCCGCCTCGCGTCCCTCGTAGGCGACGGAGCAGTACAGGACGGCGTTGGAGGCCTCGCGGACCCGGCCGCGGACGGTCAGCTCACCGTGGGCGAGCAGCTCGGCGTCCTGGGTCGAAGGGCTGCTCATGCTCCGCGGCGGTATCCGTTCTGACGCGGGCAGACATGGCCCTCGGGGTCCAGCGGCAGGCTGCAGAGCGGGCAGGGCGGACGGCCGGCGTTGACCACGTCCAGGGCCCGCTTGGCGAAGGCCCGCGCCTGGGCGCCGCTGAGGCGGACCCGGAGCATCGGCGGGCCGTTCTCCTCGTCCTGGAGCATGCGCTCCTCGGCCTCGGCGAGGTCCTCCTCGGAGTCCACGTCGAGCTCGACGAGCGCCTGCGCCTCCACGATCATGCGCTGCTCCTCGCCGTCCCAGGCGAGTGCCATGGTGCCGACCCGGAACTCCTCCTCGACCGGTACGTCGAGGGGGGCGCTGTCCGAGACCTCGGCGGGGGCGACGGCGGGGACGGGCGCGTTGCCCCCGGTGCGGCGGACGACCTCGTCGAGGAGTTCGTCCATGCGCTCGGCGAGCGCGGCGACCTGCGTCTTCTCCAGGGCGACGCTGGTGACCCGGCCGGCCGCGGACGCCTGGAGGAAGAACGTACGGCGGCCAGGCAGCCCGACCGTACCGGCCACGAAACGCTCCGGTGGGTCGTAGAGGAACACCTGACGGGACACGTTTCCCGGCTCCCTTGCGTCTCGACAGTCGTACTACAGCGGCGCGTCCACCCTACTGCGCGAAGGGATCACGGTGCGCCCGCACCGCCCCCGACGGCGGCCGTCCCGCTGCTGTCGGGGTGCTCGCGGGGGCCGAACCCGGCGAAGTCCCCGGTGTCGCCGAGGCGGAGGAGGAAGGGACGCGTGCGCGTCCAGCGGATCACGGTGACCGAGCAGGGGTCGACGTGGATGCGCTGGAAGAGGTCGAGGTGGAGGCCGAGGGCGTGCGCCACGAGCGACTTGACGATGTCGCCGTGCGAGCACATGACGTAGCAGGCGTCCTCGCCGTGCTCGGCGTCGATCCTCGCGTTCCAGTCGTGGACGGCGTCGACGGCGCGGGCCTGCATCGCGCGCATGGACTCGCCGCCGGGGAAGGCGGCGGCGGAGGGGTGCGCCTGGACGATCTCCATGAGGGGTTCGTCGTTCAGCTCGGCCAGTTTGCGGCCGGACCAGTCGCCGTAGTCGCACTCGTTGACGCGGTCCTCGACGTACAGCGGAACGTCCGGGCGGGCTTCGAGGAGGGGCCGCACGGTCTCCCGGCAGCGCTGGAGCGGGCTGGAGACGACGGCGGCGAGCGGGACGTCCGCGAGGCGCCCGGGGAGCGCGGCGGCCTGCGCGGCCCCGCGCTCGTCGAGGGCGATCCCGGGCGTGCGCCCGGCGAGGACCCCGGAGGTGTTGGCGGTGGAGCGTCCGTGCCGGACGAGGATCAGCGTGGCCATGGCCGCCAGCCTAGGCGGTGTCCGGCGGTTCCCCGGCGGGCGGGGAACCGGTCGTTCTCCCGGCGGCCCGGAGGGCGGTCGGGGAGGTCCGGGCGGATCCACGCGTGCGTACCGGGGCCGTTCGATGGAGAATACGGCCCGTGATCGTGGACTCTGCCATCTACCGGGACGGGCGCCGTACGGCCGGGCCCTCCGACCTCTCCGACGCCCTGGCGGAGGCACGCGCCACCGGGGACGCCTTCCTCTGGGTGGGGCTCCACGAGCCCACGGAGGCGGAGTTCGACCATGTGGCCTCCGAGTTCGCCCTGCACCCGCTCGCCGTCGAGGACGCCCTCAAGGCCCACCAGCGGCCCAAGCTGGAGGTCTACGACGACTCGCTGTTCGCGGTGCTCAAGCCGATCGTGTACGAGCCGGAGAGCGACCGGGTCTCGTCCGGCGAGCTGATGCTGTTCATGGGCGACTCGTTCGTGGTGACGGTGCGGCACGGCGAGGGCGCGCCGCTCGCGGAGGTGCGTCGGCGACTGGAGGCCGACCCGGAGGTGCTGAAGCACGGACCGACGGCGGTGCTGTACGCGGTGAGCGACACGATCGTGGACCACTACCTCGATGTGACGGGCGAGCTCCAGGTCGACCTGGAGGAGCTGGAGGCGGACGTCTTCGCGCCCTCCGGGGGCAATCCGACGAACACCGCCGCGCGGATCTACACGGCGAAGCGGCAGGTCCTGGAGTTCCGGCGGGCCAGCGGTCCGCTCGCCGGGCCGATGGCCCGGCTGACGGCGGGCTCGGTGCCGTTCGTGAACGAGCACTCGCAGCCCTTCTTCCGGGACGTCAACGACCATCTGCTGCGCTCCAACGAGCAGGTGGAGGGGCTCGACCGGCTGCTGTCGGACGTGCTGTCGGCGCATCTGGCCCAGATGGGCGTGCGGCAGAACGACGACATGCGGAAGATCTCGGCGTGGGCGGCCATGGCCGCGGTCCCCACGATGGTCGCGGGGATCTACGGGATGAACTTCGATCACATGCCCGAGCTGCACTGGGCGTGGTCGTACCCGGTGGTGATCGGCCTGATGGCGGGCATCGTCCTCACGCTGTACCGGATGTTCAAGCGGCGCGGCTGGATGTGAGGCCGCGCCCCGGGACCCCGGGGCCGGCCTGGGAGCCGGGACCGCAGGCACGGGTCAGAAGGCGGGGGCGGGGGCAGCGGGGCCGCCGAGGGCGTCGAGTCGCTCGGGCATCCGCAGGTCGACCATCCGGTGCCACCCGGCGACCCGCTCGTACGCGTACATGGCGTTGATCCCGGCGGCGAGGACGGCCGCCTTGGGCCTGGGCCAGTCCAGGATGCGGCCCATGTGGCGCATGACGGCGAGGCTGACGTCGCGGTAGACCCGGATCTCGGCGAGGGCCGAGTCGCGCAGGGTCCGCTGGATGAGCCGGCCGTGGCCCGCGCGCGCGAGGCGGAGGAGTTCCTCGTGGCAGTAGGCGAGGTGGTTGGCCTCGTCGTTGTCGATCATGCGGATGGCCCGGCCCAGTTCGGGGTGGTCCCCGAAGTACGTCACGAGCATGGTCATCTGGTCGGCGGCCCGCTGCTCGGTGACCCTGCTGTGGGCGAGGTAGACGATCACGTCCTTCTCGGTCAGCCGCTGGTCCCGGCGGAGCTTGTCGTGCGCCAGACCGATGCCGCGCTGTTCGAGCAGCATCGTGTAGTCGGTGTCCGGCGGTACGGGGACGGGTTCGAGGCCGCGCTTCTTCATCAACGCGTTGAAGATCCGCCCGTGCTTGTCCTCGTCGGCGCCGTGCCGGGTGATCTTGGGCGTGAGCTCCTTCATGCCGGGGGCGACGAGGGCCGCGATCCGGGCGTTCTCCCAGCCGCCCTGCGACTCACCGCTCGCCGCGATCGAGCAGAAGAGCCGGAAGGACTCGTCCTCGTCGATGATTTCCTGGAACAGGCTCCTGGCCGTGAGCATCGCCGCCACCTCCGTGCGGACGTCCGCGTTCCGTACGTCCCGGGAGACCGAGTCAAGTGCCGTCGGCGCCGAGGGGCAACAGGAGGGCTCCCAGGGCTCGGCCGAAAGAGTGAGCCCGGAAGGCGTAACCGGGGGGCCCGTGGAGCGTTGTGCTGCATGACGGCCGTGGCGGGGAAGACCCCCGAGCCCCCACCACGGCCGCAGAAACCACTTCTCGACGGCGCTCCCGCTGTTACGCCAGGCCCGCCCGCTCCATCGCCTCGACGCCCGCCCGCAGGGCCGCCAGCCGCTCGTCCAGGGTGAAGCCGGCCGGGGCGAGGGTGAGGGTGGTGACCCCGGCCTCGGCGTACGCCGTCATCCGCTCGGCGATCCGCGCCACGGAGCCCAGCAGGGTGGTCTGGTCGATCAGGCTCTGCGGCACGGCCGCCGCCGCGCCCGTCTTGTCGCCGGCCAGGTACTTGTCCTGGATCTCGGCGGCCTCCTTCTCGTAGCCCATGCGCTGCGCGAGCTGGTTGTAGAAGTTCTGCTTGCGGCTGCCCATGCCGCCGACGTAGAGCGCGGTGTACGGGCGGAACACGTCCGCCAGGGCGTCGACGTCCTCGCCGAGGGCCAGCGGCAGGGTCGGGCAGACGTCGAAGCCGTCCATCGTCAGACCGGCCTTCTCGCGGCCCGCGCGCAGGTGCCGCAGCGCGGTCTCCTCGAGATGGGCGGCGGAGGGGAAGATCAGCAGGGCGCCGTCGGCGATCTCGCCGGTCTGCTCCAGGTTCTTCGGTCCGATGGCGGCGATGTAGAGCGGGATGTGCTCGCGCTCCGGGTGCACGGTGAGCTTGATCGGCTTGCCGGGGCCGCCGGGCAGCGGCAGCGTCCAGTGCTCGCCCTCGTGGGTGAGGCGCTCGCGGGACATCGCCTTGCGGACGATCTCGACGTACTCGCGCGTCCTGGACAGCGGCTTGTCGAACTTCACGCCGTACCAGCCCTCGGAGACCTGGGGTCCGGAGACGCCGAGGCCGAGCCGGAACCGGCCGCCGGTGAGCGAGTCCAGGGTGGCGGCGGTCATCGCCGTCATCGCGGGCTGACGGGCCGGGATCTGCATGATCGCCGAGCCCACGTCGATCCGCTCGGTCTTCGCCGCGACCCAGGCGAGCACGGTGGGGGCGTCGGAGCCGTAGGCCTCGGCGGCCCAGCACACGTCGTAGCCGAGGCGGTCCGCCTCCTGGGCGACGGCGAGGTTGTCGCCGTCCATGCCCGCACCCCAGTAGCCGAGGTTGATGCCGAGCCGCATGTCCACGCACCCCTTACCCATCAGTAACGTCCCTGTGGGCCGGACTCTAGCGCGCGGCCGGGGCATCCGTCAGGACGTGGTTGTCCACAGGCTCTCTCCGCGTGGTGCCCTGGCCAGTAATCTCGCGCCCATGGAGCAGAGGCATCTCGGACGTACCGGCCTGCGTGTGTCGCGCATCGGACTCGGCACCCTCACCTGGGGCCGGGACACCGACGAGCACGACGCCGCCGAGCAGTTGAAGGCGTTCTGGGACGCGGGCGGCACGCTCGTGGACACCGCCGACGTGTACGGCGGGGGCGAGGCCGAGTATCTGCTCGGACGTCTGATGGAGCGGCTCGTCTCCCGGCAGGACCTCGTCCTCTCGACCAAGGCCGGCAGCGTGCCGGACCCCGACCGGCGCACGGACGGCTCGCGGGGGCACCTGCTCGCCGCGCTCGACGCCTCCCTCGCCCGGCTCGGCACCGACCACGTCGACCTGTGGCAGTTGCACGCCTACGACCCGTACACGCCCCTGGAGGAGTCCCTCCAGGCCCTCGACATCGCCGTACGCAGCGGGCGGGCGCGGTACGCGGGCGTGTCGAACTTCTGCGGCTGGCAGCTCGCGAAGGCGGGCACCTGGCAGCTCTCCGGGGACCGTACCCGGCTCGCGGGGGCGCAGCTGGAGTACTCGCTCCTCCAGCGGGGCGTGGAGCGCGAGGTGCTGCCCGCCGCCCAGGACCTCGGGATAGGCCTGCTGCCCTCGTCACCGCTCGGACGGGGGGTCCTGACGGGCAAGTACCGCACCGGGACCCCGACGGACTCGCGGGGCGCCTCGGAGACGATGGCGCCGTTCGTGGAACCGTACCTGGACGAGGCGGCGAGCCGGATCGTGGACGCGGTCGCGACCGCCGCCGACGGCCTCTCGACGACCCCGCTGCACGTGGCGCTCGCCTGGGTCCGCGACCGGCCCGGAGTGACCGCCCCGATCGTCGGCGCGCGCACCGCACGCCAGCTCACGGCCGCGTTGTCGGTGGAGACCCTTAGTCTTCCTGACGAGATCTGTCGGGCGCTGGACGATGTGTCGGCGCCCGTGCACCGCTATCCGGATCACGACTGGAGCACCTTGTGACCGAGCCTTCCGGGGAGACCGCGCCCGAGGCACCCGAGGACGTGGAGCCGACCGAGGACGCGCAGGAGGCCGACGCCACGGCACCGGTCGCGGTCGGGGACCCCTCCGAGGAGCCCGCCACGCAGGACGGGCCGAGCGACGAGCCGAAGGACGAAGCCGGGGCCGCAGACGAGGCCGACGCCGACGCGGCCGACGCCGACGCGGCCGGTGCCGGAGCTGCCGACGCGGCGGGGGCCGAGACCGGGGAGGCCGTCGCCGAGGCCGCCGACACGCCCGAGTTGAGTGACGCGCAGGCCGAGCTCGCCGCGCAGCGGGAGCTGCGGGCCAGGATCGAGGCGCGGAAGGCCGAGAAGGAAGGGCCGCTCGCCAGCGGCGCCAAGCTG
The DNA here is from genome assembly GCF_040297565.1 of Streptomyces sp. NPDC001728. Taxonomy (NCBI): domain Bacteria; kingdom Bacillati; phylum Actinomycetota; class Actinomycetes; order Kitasatosporales; family Streptomycetaceae; genus Streptomyces; species Streptomyces sp. NPDC001728. The sequence goes on along the minus strand of NZ_JBEOZK010000005.1, from coordinate 155,819 downwards.
AGCGGCACGGCGGCCGACCTCCTCGCGGCCGTACGGGCCGTCGAGGGCGGCTCGGCCCCGGGCACCGCGTTCTACGAGGCCCCCGCGCCCGCCCCCCGGCGCCCCTCCCCCGAGGCGTCCCCGGCCGCGACCGTACGGCCCCCCGCGCCCCCGCACGCCCCCGCACCGGCCCCCGGCACCACCGAGGCCGTACGGGAGGTCCTGGCCAAGGGCGGCGCACCCGAGGCGCTGGCCGGGCAGGTCGCCGGCGCCCTCGGCGAGGGCGCGGCCTCGGCCCTGCTCGACGACCCCTGGCAGCTGCTCGCGGTGCCCGGGGTGCGCACGGAGCAGGCCGACGGCTTCGCACGGGCGCTGCTCGGTGCCGCGTGCGGCCCCGACGACCCCCGCCGCACGGTCGCCCTGACGGTGTGGCTGCTGGAGCGGGCCGCGCTCCAGGGGCACACCGCCCTGGAGATCCAGGCCGTGCGCGCCGGACTCACCGGGCACCGGGTGCCCGACCCCGAGGCGGCGGTCGGGGAGGCGATCTCCACGGGCGCGGTCCTCGTCTTCCAGGAGGAGGAGACCCCCGCGGAGGAGCCCGAGGCGGACGAGACGGACGAGGAGCCCGAGGCGCCCGTCTCCGAGGAGCCCGCCCCGCCCGTGCTCCTCGGGCTCGACCGGTACGCGCTCGCGGAGGAGAGCCTCGCGGACGGTCTCGCCCGGCTGGTCAAGACGGCGACGGCCGACGACTGGGACGGCTCCGAGCTGGAGCGCGCCGCCGGTGCGCACGGCCTCGTGCTGCACACCGGCGGCGAGGCCTCCCGCGCCGAGCCGGTGGCCCTCGCGGCGGCGGCCCGCGCGCGCGGGCTGCGCACCCTGGTCGCCGTCCACGCCGACAGCGGACGCCGCGCCCTCGGAACCGAGGCGGCGGACGCGGTGACGGTCGCCGCGCTGCTCTCCGGTACGGCGGGTCCCGGCCGCGACGAGGAGGGCGCCTTCGCGCTGGATCTCCTGGTGGTGCTCGACGCGCCGCAGCTGGACGTGGAGACGGCCGCGATGCTCGTGGAGTCCCTTCCGGACGGCTGCCGTCTGGTGCTGAGCGGCGACCCGGAGGTCCTGGGCGCGCCCGGTGCGGGGCGGGTCTTCTCCGATGCGCTCGCCGCCCGGGTGTGCCCCCGGATCGCCTCCCGGCTGCCCGACCCGGGGCCGCTCGGCGAGCTGGTCTCGGGCATCGGCGCCGGAGAGCTGAACCAGGTCGAGGCCCCCGGCAAGGAGATCGTGATCGTCCCCGTGCGGGACGCCGGCGAGGCCGTGCACCGTACGGTCCAGCTGGTGGCCGACTCGGTGCCCCGGGCGATCGGGGTGCCCCCGGAGCAGACACAGGTCCTCACGGTCGGCCACGGCGGCTCGGCGGGGACGCGCGCGCTGAACGCGGCGCTCAAGCAGCGGCTCAACCCCGGCCCCGGCCGCTTCGGCGGCTACGACCCGGGGGACCGGGTCGCGTACGCGCCCGTGCCGGGGCGGACGGTGACGGGCACGGTCCTGTCGGCCGACGCCGAGGGCCTGCGGCTGCGGTGCGCGGACGAGGAGATCCTCGTACCCCGGGACCGGGTGGAGTCGGCGCTGCGGCACGGCTGGGCCCTCACCGCCCACCAGGCGGCCGGGGCGCGCTGGCCCGCGGTGGTCGTGGTGCTGCCCGGGGACGCCGCCGGGGGCCTGAGCAGGCCGTGGGTGTACACGGCCTTCGGCCGGGCGGAGCGCCATCTGTCGGTCGTGCACGGCGTGGACCAGGCGCTGCCGCGTGCCGTGGCCGAGGGGGTGGTTCCGGAGCGTACGACGCGGCTTCGGCCGCTCCTCGAAGCCCTGCTGGCCGTGCCCGAGGAGTAGACCGGGCAAGGACCGCCGGAGGGCCGGGACACCACGATCGGTGTCCCGGCCCTCCGCCGTCTCCCCCGGCTCTCCGTACCGTCAGGAGCCGGAGCCGCCGGCCCGTTCCTCCGCGTCGCCGTCGCCGTCGCCGCCCTCGTCCTCGTCCTCGTCCTCGTCGAAGACGGAGCTGACGTCGAAGCGGCAGATGATCCGTTCCGGATCGGCGTGGTCGAAGGGGGCGTTGAGCCACTCCCCCGGTTCCGGGAGTTCCTCGGCGGCGGTGACCCAGAGCGTGGAGTCCCCCTCCTCCAGGCCGAACTCCTTGTGCCGGGAGGCGATCTCGTCGGGTTCGAACTCGCCGAAGAGCACGCCCAGCGCGGCGAGCGGCGAGACGCCGGCCCTTGCGGCCGGTCCCGTGGTGTCCGCCGGGCCGTCGATCTCGGCGACGCGGCGGGCCTGGGCGAGAAGTCGTTGGGGTTCCGCCACGGCGTAGTCGCGGCGGATCAGCACGCTGAGGGCATGGGGTTCGTCAGGTCCGGCGTAGGGCGGCAGGGCGCCGTCCGCTCCGGGGATCTCGAAGGGGGTGACCTCGTCGTAGCGGTCGTAGAGGAGTTCGTCGTACGCCTCGGCCGCCGTGGCGAGGGCGTTGAAGGCTTCGTAGACGGCCGGGTCGTCGTCCCCCGTGCGGCGTTCGACCGCCGCGAGGTGACGGTCCAGTGCGGCTTTGACCGCCTCGGCGGCGGCGCGTACCTCGGCAGCGGTGGGCTGCGCAGCATCAGACATGGGACAGACGCTATCCGTACCGGGCCGGTGCCCGCACAATAGATGCGATGCCGGAATACGAATTTGTCGACGTGTACGTGCCGCGCGGCGTCTCCCGCAAGGAGGCGGCGCGGCTGCTGACCGACCATGCCGAGTACGGACACTGGGAGTTGGACCGTCTGAGCCTGCACCGGGACGGGAGCCGCAGGGTGCGGCTGAAGCGGCGGATCATCCGCCAGGTCCGGGCGACCTGGTAGCGGAACAGGACGGCGAGAAGGGGCCCCGGTGCGGGGCCCCTTGTGCGTGGTGCGCGACCGGGGCGCCTCAGGCGGCGTTGCGGGCGCGTCGGTAGATCAGCGATCCGGCGAGCAGCAGACCGGCACCGGCGGGGACGATCACGCCGAGCGGCCCGGAACCTGTCTCGGCGAGCTCCTCGACGCCGCGCGGCGGAGTGAGGACCTGTGTCCCGGGAGTGTTCGGCCCGACCTCGCCGGGGGTACCCGGGTGACCGGGAGTGCCAGGAGTACCGGGAGTACCGGGCGTGCCAGGAGTACCAGGGGTGCCAGGCGTACCAGGGGTGCCAGGGGTCCCGGGCGTACCAGGAGTGCCGGGAGTACCAGGGGTCCCAGGGGTCCCCGGGGTCCCCGGGGTCTCCTCCCCGTAACCCGTGTCCCCGTCGTCCTCGCCGTAGCCGCCCTCCTCGCCGTAGCCCCCGTCCGCGCCGTTCGCGCAGTCGTTGCCCGCGACGGCGTTGCCCAGGCCGATGCCCGTGACGCTGTTGCCGCACACGTTCACCGGGACATCGACCGGCACCTCGACGGTGTTGCCGGAGGCGACCCCGGGAGAGCGGCTGGTGTGCCCACCGGCGGACGAGCCGCCGGGACCGCCGGGCCCGGAGATGTCGGCACAGGTGTTTCCCATCGCCGGATTCAGCACTCCGACGACATTGACGGTGTTTCCGCAGGCGTTCACCGGAACGTGCACCGGGACCTGGACGGAATTTCCGGACGCGACGCCCGGGGAATTCGTGGCCGTACCGTACGCACCGGAATCGGCGTGCGCGTATCCGCCACCGATGGCGGCGAAAACGCCTCCGGCTGCCGCAACGATGACCAGACCCTTGCGCGTGACCTGTCGCATAGCTTGTTTCCCTGCCTGCTCGGCTTCGAAAGAGTGCCACCGGGCCGAGGACCCGGGGCGGAAATGGCCACCGGCCCCGGAGTGCATGGCACGCACTCCGGGGCCGGACCGGCTCACACCCTCACGGGGCGAGGCACAACGTCAGGCGTTGACGCAGGTGTTGCCGAAGGCGGGGTTCAGCAGGCCGATCACGGAGACCGTGTTGCCGCACAGGTTCACGGGGACGTGAACCGGAACCTGGACGACGTTGCCCGAGAGGACACCGGGGGAACCGATGGCGGCACCCTGGGCACCCGCGTCGGCAACGGCCATGCCCGCACCCGCGAGAACGAGACCGCCAGTGGCAGCCGCAGCAGCGACGACCTTCTTGATCATTATTCCTCCTAGTTGGAAACGCGGTCCCAGCCGCGGACCGCAACACCTGTAACGAGGGGGAATGGTGGGGGCTACGAGCCTCCGAGTTCATTCACTCTTTCTGGTCACATACAAACGCGCGAACGAATTCGGCGGGCTCCGTCAGCAGGCATCGATGAACCGGTCCAGAACCCGCGCGCCGAACTTCAGCCCGTCCACGGGCACCCGCTCGTCCACACCGTGGAACATGCCGGCGAAGTCCAGCTCCGGCGGCAGCTGGAGCGGGGCGAAGCCGAAGCAGCGGATGCCGAGGTCGTCGAAGGACTTCGCGTCGGTGCCGCCGGAGAGCATGTACGGGACGGCGCGGGCGATCGGGTCCTCGGCGCGCAGCGCCAGCTGCATGGCGTCGACCAGGGCGCCGTCGAAGTCGGTCTCCAGGGCCTTGTCACCGTGCACGTCCTCGCGCTTCACGTGCGGTCCGAGGATCCGGTCGAGGTCGGCCAGGAACTCCTGCTCGTAGCCGGGCAGGAAGCGGCCGTCGACGTGCGCGGTGGCCTGGCCGGGGATCACGTTCACCTTGTAGCCGGCGCCGAGCATGGTCGGGGCGGCCGAGTTCCGCAGGGTGGCGCCGACCATCTTGGCGATGCCGCCGAGCTTGGCGAGGGTGCCGTCCATGTCCTCGGGGTCGAGCGGCGTGCCCAGCGCGTCCGACAGCTCGTCCAGGAAGGAGCGGACGGTCTTGGTGACCCTGACCGGCCACTGGTGGCGGCCGAGCCTGCCGACCGCCTCGCACAGCTCGGTGATGGCGTTGTCGTCATTGGTCATCGAGCCGTGGCCCGCGGTGCCCTCGACAGTCAGGCGCATCCAGTGCATGCCCTTCTGCGCCGTCTCGACCAGATAGAGCCGCAGGTTCTCGTTCACGGTGAAGGAGAAGCCGCCGACCTCGCCGATGGCCTCGGTGACCCCGTCGAAGAGGTCCCGGTGCTTGTCGACCAGGTGCCGGGCGCCGTAGGTGCCGCCGGCCTCCTCGTCGGCGAGGAAGGCGAGGACGATGTCGCGCGGGGGCTTGCGGCCGCTGCGCAGCCGGTCCCGTACGACCGCGAGGGTCATCGCGTCCATGTCCTTCATGTCGACGGCGCCGCGGCCCCAGACGCAGCCGTCCGCGATCTCCCCGGAGAAGGGGTGGTGGGTCCAGTCCTCGGCGTTGGCGGGGACGACGTCGGTGTGGCCGTGGATGAGCAGGGCCGGGCGGGACGGGTCCTCGCCCTCGATGCGGGCGACCGTGGAGGCCCGCCCCTGGTGCGACTCGATGACCTTCGGTTCGAGTCCGACCTCCGCGAGCTTCTCGGCGATGTACTCCGCGGCCGCCCGCTCGCCGGGACCGGAGTGGTCCCCGTAGTTGCTGGTGTCGATGCGGATGAGGTCGCGACAGAGGTCCACGACCTCGTTCTCCGCGGTGACGGTTCGGCCGGTGTTCGACTCGCTCACGCTGCTTCCTCCCACTACGTGCCCCACGTGATTGCTTCGGTGCCCGCCCATCCTCCCGCGTGCCCCCGCCCACGCCCAAGGGCGGCCCTCGGGCGACATGCGCCCGGCACACGACGGGGCCGCGCCGGGGGCCGGCCGGGGTGGTGATCGGGGTGGTGATCGACCACCCCAGATGTTTGCTATTGTTTTCCACGTCGGAAGGGCCGAGCGGCCAGGAAGACAGACACCTTGTCCGGGTGGCGGAATGGCAGACGCGCTAGCTTGAGGTGCTAGTGCCCTTTATCGGGCGTGGGGGTTCAAGTCCCCCCTCGGACACCAGACGGAAGTCCCGGTCGAGATCATCTCGACCGGGACTTCCGCTTTTGTACGTGCGGTCACGAGGCGGAGCGGTGAGACGGAGAGCGAAGGCGCCGGCCGCGCCGCTGCCCCAGCGGGACGGGGTCGATCCCGTCCGCGTACGGCTCCCCGACGATCCGGACGGGGCGTGGGCGACCGTACGGGACCATCTGCTCGACCGGTACGCGGCGGCCGTCGGGGCCGGGCGGGTCGAGGAGATGCTGCGCGAGGGCCGGTTCGTCGGGGTCGACGGGCCCGTGGCCGGGGACGATCCGTACACCGTGGGCCGGTATCTCTGGTTCCACCGGGACTTCCCGGTGGAGGAGCCGGTACCGTTCCCGGTCGGGGTCGTGTACCGGGACGAGCGGATCGTGGTCGCGGACAAGCCGCACTTCCTCGCGACGATGCCCCGGGGCCGGCATGTGACCGAGACCGTGCTCGCCCGGCTGCGGCGGGAGCTCGGGCTGCCGTTCCTCCAGCCCGCGCACCGGCTGGACCGGCTGACGGCGGGACTGGTGCTCTGCGTCGTACGGCCGGAGGACCGGGGGGCGTACCAGACGCTGTTCCGGGACCGGCGGGTGCGCAAGGAGTACGAGGCCCTGGCTCCGTACGACCCGGCGGTGGCGCTGCCGGTGACCCTGCGGAGCCGGATCGAGAAGGAGCGCGGGGTGATGGCCGCCCGGGAGGTGCCGGGCGGCGAGCCGAACGCGGAGAGCCGGATCGAGCTGCTCGGGCACGCGGGCGGGCTCGGGCGGTACCGGCTGGTGCCGGAGACCGGGCGGACCCATCAGCTGCGGGTGCACATGAACGCGCTGGGGCTGCCGCTCCTGCACGATCCGGTCTATCCGGTGGTCCGCGCGGACGGGCCGGAGGACTTCGCGCGTCCGCTGCAACTGCTCGCGCGGACGCTGGAGTTCACCGACCCGTTCACGGGTGAGGGACTGCGGTTCGAGAGCCGGCTGGCTCTCAGTGGCCTCGGCTGATCCACTCCTGGAGGTGCGGGGCCTCGGCGCCGATGGTGGTGGTGTCGCCGTGCCCCGTCCGCACCACGGTCTCCGGAGGCAGGGTGAGGAGCTTCCCGCGGATCGAGTCGACGATCGTGGGGAAGTCCGAGAAGGAGCGACCGGTGGCGCCGGGGCCGCCTTGGAAGAGGGTGTCGCCGGTGAAGACCGTGCCCAGCTCCGGGGCGTACAGGGAGACCGCGCCGGGGGCGTGGCCGGGCGTGTGCAGCACGGTGAGGTCGGTGCCGGCGATGGTGAGGACCTGGCCGTCGGCGAGTTCGCCGTCGGGGCTGTGGTCGGGGTGGGTCTGCTTCCAGAGCGGCTGGTCGGCGGGGTGGAGCAGGATGCGGGCGCCGGTGGCCGCCGCGAGCGCCGGGGCCGCGTCCACGTGGTCGTTGTGGGCGTGGGTGCAGACGATGGCGCGCAGGGCCCGGCCGTCGAGGGCGGCGAGGATGGCGTCGGCGTCGTGGGCGGCGTCGACGACGATGGCCTCGGTGTCGTCGCCGACGATCCAGACGTTGTTGTCGACGTTCCAGGTGCCGCCGTCGAGACTGAACGTGCCGGAGGTGACGAGGTGGTCGATGCGGGCGCTCATCACAGCACCACCACCGAGCGGAGGACGTCGCCCTCGTGCATGCGGGCGAAGGCCTTCTCGACGTCGCCGAGGCCGATGGTCTCGGTGACGAAGGCGGCGAGGTCGATGCGGCCCTGCTGGTGCAGGTCGATCAGCATCGGGAAGTCGCGGGAGGGCAGGCAGTCGCCGTACCAGGAGGACTTGAGCGCGCCGCCGCGGCCGAAGACGTCGAGGAGCGGCAGTTCGAGCTGCATCTCGGGGGTGGGGACGCCGACGAGGACGACGGTGCCGGCGAGGTCGCGGGCGTAGAAGGCCTGCTTGTACGTCTCCGGGCGGCCGACGGCCTCGATGACGACATCGGCGCCGAAGCCGCCGGTGAGCTCGCGGATGGCCTCGACGGGGTCGGTGGAGCGGGAGTTGACGGTGTGGGTGGCGCCCATCGCCTTCGCCGTCTCCAGCTTGCGGTCGTCGATGTCGACGGCGATGACCTTCGCGGCTCCGGCGAGGCGGGAGCCGACGATCGCGGCGTCGCCGACGCCTCCGCAGCCGATGACGGCGACGGTGTCGCCGCGGCCCACGTTCCCGGTGTTGATGGCGGCACCGATGCCGGCCATGACGCCGCAGCCGAGGAGGCCCGCGACCTCGGGGGCGACGGCGGGGTCGACCTTGGTGCACTGCCCCGAGGCGACGAGGGTCTTCTCGGCGAAGGCACCGATGCCGAGGGCCGGGGAGAGCTCGGTGCCGTCGAGCAGGGTCATCCGCTGCTTGGCGTTGTGGGTGTCGAAGCAGTACCAGGGGCGACCCCGGCGGCAGGCGCGGCACTGGCCGCACACCGCACGCCAGTTGAGGATCACGTAGTCGCCGGGCTCGACGTCGGTGACGCCCTCGCCGACCGACTCCACGATTCCGGCGGCCTCGTGGCCGAGCAGGAAGGGGAACTCGTCGTTGATGGCACCCTGCTTGTAGTGCAGGTCCGTGTGACAGACACCGCAGGCCTGGATCTTCACGACGGCTTCACCGGGGCCGGGGTCGGGGATGACGATCGTCTCGACCCGTACCGGTTCGTTCCTGCCGGGGGCGATGACCCCCTGAACGTGCTGCGGCATCGCGAACTTTCCTTCCTCCGAACGGATCTTGCAAGGCTCTTGGGTACCACTATCTCCCGACAAAACGCGAGACGGGGCCGATTCCCGGTGGCGTACGGCGTCCTCACGGAGCCAGTACGTCCAGCTCCTGGAGGGCGCCGACCGCGATCTGCCGGGTGAGTTCCTCGGCGCGGACGGCGTCCCGCTCCCGTACCGCTTCGGCGACCTGGACGTGGAGGGTGACGGCGGCCGGGTCGGGGTCCTCGAACATCACATGGTGGTGGGTGCGGCCGGTGAGGACCTCGGCGACGACGTCCCCGAGGCGGGCGAACATCTCATTGCCCGAGGAGTTGAGCACGACCCGGTGGAAGGCGATGTCGTGGACGAGGTACTCCTCCAGGCGCCGGCCGCGCGAGGTGGCGACCATGCCGAGGGCCTGCTCGGTGAGCTCCCGGCACTGCTCGGGTGTGGCGTTCACCGCGGCCAGGCCGGCGGCGACGGGCTCGACGGCGGAGCGGAGCACGGTCAGCGAGCGGAGCTGGCGGGGGCGGTCGGCGCCGGCGAGGCGCCAGCGGATGACCTGGGGGTCGTACACGTTCCAGCTGGCGGTGGGGAGCACGGTCACGCCGACGCGGCGGCGGGACTCGACGAGGTGCATGGACTCCAGGACGCGGACGACCTCGCGGACCACCGTCCGGGACACGTCGAAGCGCTGGGCCAGCTCGTCGGTGCGCAGCACCGTGCCGGGCGGGTACTCCCCCGCGGTGATCGCGAGACCCAGGGTGGCGAGGACGTGGGAGTGGAGCCCCTGGGCCGGTGTCGTCATGGTGGCAAGCCTATGCGCGCCCGCCTGGATGATCACATCGGGAATTAAAAGTACTACTTTTATGTCACAGCCCCTTGAATACGTCGTACCCAATGGGTTTCATGGGCGCGACGGATCGATGTCGAAGAAGACAGCGAGGCACCACCCATGAGCACCACCCCCCACCCCCAGGTCGTCGTCGTGATGGGCGTCGCCGGAACCGGCAAGACCACGATCGGCCCGCTGGTCGCGGAAGCCCTCGGCCTCCCCTACGCGGAGGGCGACGACTTCCACCCGGCGGCGAACGTGGCCAAGATGACGGCCGGCATGCCTCTGGACGACACCGACCGCGAGCCCTGGCTCGACGCCATCGGGGGGTGGGCGCACGGCCGGGCCGGGCTCGGCGGTGTGGTGAGCAGTTCCGCGCTGAAGCGGAGCTACCGGGACCGGCTGAGGGCCGCCGCTCCCGGTGTCGTCTTCCTCCATCTGACCGGCGACCGGAAGCTCATCGAGGAACGCATGGCCGGCCGCAAGGGCCACTTCATGCCGACGGCGCTCCTCGACTCCCAGTTCGCCACCCTGCAGCCGCTGCAGGACGACGAGGCCGGCGTCGCCGTCGACGTCTCCGGCACCCCCGAAGAGATCACCGCCAGGGCCGCCGCCGCGCTGCGCCGGCTCACCCACTGACCCCCGAGGACTCCACCGTGACCAGTCTCAGCGTCGAGATCCTGGCAGCGGACGCCGCCGAACCCATCACCTCGGCAGGCAACGCCCAGCTCGGCATCGCCGTACTCGCCGGCATCGCCGTCATCGTCCTGCTCATCACCAAGTTCAAGCTGCACGCCTTCCTGGCGCTGACCATCGGGTCGCTCGCCCTCGGCGCGTTCGCGGGGGCCCCGCTCGCGGACACCATCAAGTCCTTCACCACCGGCCTCGGCGCCACCGTCGCCGGTGTGGGCGTGCTGATCGCCCTCGGCGCGATCCTCGGCAAGCTGCTCGCCGACTCGGGCGGCGCCGACCAGATCGTCGACACGATCCTCGCCAGGGCGAGCGGCCGGGCCATGCCGTGGGCGATGGTCCTCATCGCCTCCGTGATCGGGCTGCCGCTCTTCTTCGAGGTCGGCATCGTGCTGCTGATCCCGGTCGTGCTGCTCGTCGCCAAGCGCGGCAACTACTCCCTGATGCGGATCGGCATCCCGGCCCTCGCCGGTCTCTCCGTGATGCACGGGCTGATCCCGCCGCACCCCGGCCCGCTCGTCGCGATCGACGCGGTCGGCGCCAACCTGGGCGTCACCCTCGCCCTCGGTCTCGTCGTCGCCGTCCCGACCGTGATCATCGCCGGACCGGTCTTCTCCCGGTACGCCGCCCGCTGGGTGGACATCCCGGCCCCCGAGAGGATGATCCCCACCCGTCCTTCCGAGGACCTGGAGAAGCGTCCCGGCTTCGGCGTCACCGTCGCGACCATCCTGCTGCCCGTCGTCCTGATGCTGGTCAAGGCGCTCGTCGACATCGTCGTCGACGACCCCGAGAACGGCGTCCAGAAGGTCACCGACGTCATCGGCTCGCCGCTGATCGCGCTGCTCGCCGCCGTCATAGTGGGCATGTTCACTTTGGGCCGGGCGGCCGGCTTCACCAAGGACCGGCTGTCCTCGACCGTCGAGAAGTCCCTCGCCCCCATCGCCGGCATCCTGCTGATCGTCGGCGCGGGCGGTGGCTTCAAGCAGACCCTGATCGACATCGGCGTCGGCCAGATGATCCTGGACTTCTCCGAGAACTGGTCCATCCCGGCCCTGCTGCTCGCCTGGCTGATCGCCGTCGCCATCCGGCTGGCGACCGGCTCCGCGACCGTCGCGACGATCTCGGCGGCGGGCCTCGTGGCACCGCTCGCGGAGGGCATGTCGACCAGCCACACGGCGCTGCTCGTCCTCGCGATCGGCGCGGGCTCGCTCTTCTTCAGCCACGTCAACGACGCCGGGTTCTGGCTGGTGAAGGAGTACTTCGGGATGAGCGTCGGCCAGACGATCAAGACCTGGTCGGTGATGGAGACGATCATCTCGGTGGTCGGCATCGTGTTCGTCCTGCTGCTGTCGCTGGTGCTGTAGCGCAGGCATGAATCGCAGGTGAGGGCCGGTCGTGGCTGACAGAATGTCGGCCATGACCGGCCCTCACGCGCTCAAGCCCTTCCTCCTCGCCTTCCCCGGCCCGCTCCGGGACCGGCTCGTCGCCGCCGTCCTCGCCGGCGAGAAGACCGCCACGACGGGACTCCTCGTCGAGTGGGAGGTCGAGAACGAGGAACTGCCCGAGGTGGGCGAGCGCTCGGCGGTCATCGGCTCGGACGGCCGCGAGGTCGCGGTCGTGGAGGTCACGGAGGTCCGGCTGGTGCCGCTGGGCGAGGTGGACCTCCGGCTCGCCCTCGACGAGGGCGAGGGCTTCCGGTCGGTCGCGGAGTGGCGGGCCGCCCATGAGCGCTTCTGGCACAGCGAGGAGATGCGGGAGGGGCTGGGCGACCCGGACTTCGTGGTGGACGACGGGACGCTCGCGGTGGTGGAGCGGTTCAGGGTGGTGGAGCTGATTCAGGGGGGCTGAGGGGCTGAGGCAGTCAGGGGCCGAGGGGCTGGGAGGGCTGAGGGGACCGAGGGGCGACGGCGCCCCAGGGTCGCCACACCCGTCGGCCCGCCGCCCTCGCCACTACGCGCCCCGTCAGCCCACCGCCCTCGCCACTACGCGCCCCGTCAGCCCGCCGCCCTCGCCACTACGCGCCCCGTCAGCCCACCGCCTTCGCCGCCGCTCGCCCCGCCGCCCTTCCCGAGAAGATGCAGCCGCCGAGGAAGGTGCCTTCGAGGGAGCGGTAGCCGTGGACCCCGCCGCCGCCGAAACCGGCCGCCTCGCCCGCCGCGTACACGCCTTCGAGCGGCTCGCCGTTCGAGGTGAGGACGCGGGAGTCGAGGTCCGTCTCCAGGCCGCCGAGTGACTTGCGGGTGAGGATGTTGAGGCGTACGGCGATCAGCGGGCCCGCCTTGGGATCCAGGACGCGGTGCGGCGCGGCGGTGCGGATGAGCTTGTCGCCCAGGTACTTGCGGGCCCCTCGGATCGCCGTGACCTGGAGGTCCTTGGTGAAGGGGTTGGCGATCTCACGGTCGCGCGCGGTGATCTCGCGGCGCAGGGCCGTCTCGTCGATGAGGTTCTCGCCGGTGATCCGGTTCATGCCCCGCACGAGGGCGCACAGGTCGTTCTCGACGACGAAGTCGGCCCCCTTGTCCATGAACGCCTGGACGGGGCCGGGGACGTCGGCGCGGGCACGGCCGATGACGTCGCGGACCGACTTGCCGGTGAGGTCGGGGTTCTGTTCGGAGCCGGAGAGGGCGAACTCCTTGCCGATGATCCGCTTGTCGAGGACGAACCAGGTGTGGTCGTGGCCGGTCCGCATGATGTGTTCGAGGGTGCCGAGGGTGTCGAAGCCGGGGAAGAGCGGCACGGGCAGCCGCTTGCCGGTGGCGTCCAGCCAGAGCGAGGACGGTCCGGGGAGAATCCGGATGCCGTGCTTGGCCCAGATCGGGTTCCAGTTCTCGATGCCCTCGGTGTAGTGCCACATCCGGTCGCGGTTGATGTGGTGGGCGCCGGCCTTCTCGGCGACGCCCAGCATCAGGCCGTCGACGTGCGCGGGCACGCCGGAGAGCATCCGGGCGGGCGGGGTGCCGAGCCGCTCGGGCCACTGGGCGCGGACGAGGTCGTGGTTGCCGCCGATGCCGCCGGAGGTGACGATCACGGCTTGGGCGCGCAGTTCGAAGGTCCCGGTGGGCGTGCGGGTGCTGGCGGTGCCGCGCTCGGCGCCGGAGGGTTCGAGGATCTCGCCGGTGACGGTGTCGACGGCGCCGGCGGTATTGGCCAGGCCGGTGACCCGGTGGCGGAAGCGGAACCGGACGAGGCCGCGCGCGACGCCCTCGCGGACCTTCCGCTCGAAGGGGGCGACGAGGCCGGGGCCCGTACCCCAGGTGATGTGGAAGCGGGGGACGGAGTTGCCGTGGCCGTTGGCGTCGTAGCCGCCGCGCTCGGCCCAGCCGACGACGGGGAAGAGGCGCACCCCGCGCGCGCGGAGCCAGGCGCGCTTCTCGCCGGCGGCGAAGTCGACGTACGCCTCGGCCCACTTCCGGGGCCAGTGGTCCTCGGTGCGGTCGAAGCCGGCGGTGCCGTACCAGTCCTGGAGGGCGAGGGCGTGGCTGTCCTTGACGCGCATCCGGCGCTGCTCGGGCGAGTCGACGAGGAAGAGACCGCCGAAGGACCAGTGGGCCTGGCCGCCGAGGGACTGCTCGGGTTCCTGGTCGAGGAGGATCACGGTGCGGCCGGCGTCGACCAGCTCGGCGGTGGCGACGAGCCCGGCGAGGCCGGCCCCGATCACGATCACATCAGCGTCGTAGGGCATGGACCGCATCTTGGATACATGCATGTATCGAGTCAACCGTCCTGACCACCCCCGGCGCTCCCGTTTTCTAATGTCAAGCATTAATATGAATGCATGGCGAGGACATCGGGGCCCGAGACCCGGGACAGACTGATCCGCGCGGCGGAGGAGATCTTCGCCGCCCAGGGCGTCGACGGCGCACAGCTGCGGGACGTGGTCGCACGGGCGGGGCAGGCCAATCCGTCCGCCGTGCAGTACCACTTCGGCTCGCGCGCCGGACTCCTCGACGCCGTGATGGCCGGCCGCCAGGCCCGTACGGAGAGCGTGCTCGCCCCTCTGCTCGCGGTCGCCGCCGACGAACCCCGCGCCCTCGTCGAGGCCCTCGTCACCGCCGAGGCCAGCGAGCTGCGCACCGACCGGGGCCGTTGCTGCCTGCGGATATCCGCGCAGCTGAGCCATGAGAGCGGCGTGCGCGCCCGCACCCCCCACCCGACGCTCGCGGGCACCGACTACTGGCGCCTGATCGAGCGGATCGCGGACCGGCTCGCCGCCGACGGGCTGCCCGAGCCGCTCCTCCTGGAACGCCTCGACCTGGCGCTGACCGTGGTCGGCGCGGCGATGGCGGACCGGGCCCGGCAGTACCTGGCCGGCACCGAACCTCTCACCGATGAGGCGCTCTTCCTCGCCGACCTGGTCGAGACCACCACCGCCCTGCTGCGAGCCGCACAGCCGGAGCGGGCGCACCACCGAAAGGACCACTCATGAACGACCTCACCGGCAGGACCGTGATCATCACCGGCGGCGCCCGCGGGCTGGGCGCCGAGGCCGCCCGCCAGGCGGTCGCGGCCGGCGCGAACGTCGTCCTCACCGACGTGCTCGACGAGGAGGGCCGGGCGACCGCCGAGGCGCTCGGCGAGAAGGCGCGCTTCTTCCACCACGACGTGACCTCCGAGGAGGAGTGGGCGGCGGCCGTCGCGTACGCGGTGGCGGAGTTCGGCGGGCTGCACGGTCTGGTGAACAACGCGGGCATCTCCACCGGCGCCCTCCTCGAGACCGAGTCCGTCGAGCACTTCCGCAAGGTCCTCGACATCAACCTGACCGGCGTCTTCATCGGCATGAAGGCCGCGATCCCGGCGATGAGGGAGGCCGGCGGCGGCTCGATCGTCAACATCTCCTCGGCCGCGGGTCTGATGGGCCTGGCCCTGACCGCCGGGTACGGCGCCTCCAAGTGGGGTGTGCGCGGTCTGACGAAGATCGGCGCGGTGGAGCTGGGGACGGCGAAGATCCGCGTCAACTCCGTCCACCCGGGCATGACGTACACCCCGATGACCGCCTCCGTCGGCATCCAGCGCGGCGAGGGCAACTACCCGAACACGCCGATGGGCCGGGTCGGCGAGGCCGACGAGATCGCGGGCGCGGTCGTCTTCCTGCTGTCGGACGCCGCCTCGTACGTGACGGGCGCGGAGCTGGCGGTGGACGGCGGCTGGACCACCGGCCCGACGGTCAAGTACGTCATGGGGCAGTGAGCCCGGCGGCCGGCGCGGTGCCCCGGCGGGATCGGCGAATCCGGCGGTCGGCTCCGGCGGTTTTGCTTGGATGGCGGCATGAGCGCCGCTGAAGAGATTCTCGATGTCGTCGACGAGCACGACCGGGTGACCGGGCAGGCCCCGCGCGGTGAGGTGTACGCGCGGGGCCTGATCCATCGCTGTGTCTTCATCCGGGTCAGGGACGCGGAGGGCCGGGTCTTCGTGCACCGCAGGACGCCGACCAAGCTGGTCTTCCCCTCGCGGTACGACATGTTCGTCGGCGGGGTCGTCGGCGCCGGCGAGTCCTACGACGAGGCCGCGCTGCGGGAGGCCGAGGAGGAGCTGGGAGTGTCCGGGCTGCCCCAGCCCGAGCCGGTTCTGCGCTTCCTGTACGACTCCGGGGGCGTCGCCGGGAAGTGGTGGTCCGCGGTCTACGAGGTCCGCTGCATCCTGCCCGTCCACCCGCAGGTGGAGGAGGTCGCCTGGCACGGGTTCCTGACGGACGACGAACTGGCCGCACGGCTCGGCACCTGGGAGTGGGTGCCGGACGGCCTCGCCGCGTACGAGCTGCTGCGGGCGAGGGCGGCGGAGGGGACGTGACGGGCCGGCCGGTCACCCGGCCGTTAGGGTGCACGGGTGAGCGATTTCGTGCAGAGCCTGCGGCTGTGGTTCGCGCCGCAGCGGGTCCGGGACGAGGGAGAGACCCCCGACTACCGTTTCTCCCTCGCCAACGAGCGGACCTTCCTCGCCTGGATCCGGACCGCGCTCGCCCTGGTCGGCGGTGGTTTCGCCGTCGACCAGTTCCTGCCGGACCTGCGATGGGGGGTACGGGTCGGGCTGGCGCTCGCGCTGCTCGCCGCCGGGGTGCTGTGCGCGCTGCGTGCGGTGAACCACTGGGTGCGCTGCGAGCGGGCGATGCGGCGCGGCGAGGACCTGCCGGTGTCCCGCTTCCCCGCGGTGCTCAGCCTCGTGGTGGCGGTGGTGGCGCTCACCATGGTGGTGGTCGTGCTCTTCGGCTGGGCGGGGCGTTGACGGCGGCGGATCCCGCGCCCGAGGCCCGGGATCCCGGGCTCCAGCCGGAGCGGACCCGGCTCGCGTGGCGGCGTACGACGCTGTCCTGCACGGTGGTCGCGGTGCTCGCCGTCAAGCTGGCCGTCCATGACGAGATCACGGCGGTGGGCGTGACGGGGCTCGCGCTGTCGGCCCTCGTGTGGATCGGTTTCCTGGCCGTCGCCCACCGCCGTATCCGGTCCCTGAGCGCGGCCCGGCCGGTACCGCTCTCGTACCGGGGCGCGTGGCTGGCGACAGGGTGCACGATCGCGCTCGCGGTGTTCGGGGCCGCGCTCATCCGGTGACGCGGGCCCGGGGAGCGGAACCCACCGGGCCCGGGAGCGGTCTCAGGGGACCGTGACCACCACCTTGCCGTTGAGGCCGCCTGCGGCGTTGGCGCGCTGGGCGTCGGCCGCCTGCTCCAGCGGGAACGTCCTGGCCACCCGTACGGTGAGCACGCCCGCGTCGACCAGGTCCGCGAGGGCCGCGAGGTCGACGGGGTCCGGCCGCACCCAGAAGTAGCGGCCTCCGAGGGCGACGACCTCCCCGTCGGCGATCGAGGCGAGCCGGCCGCCCGGGGCGAGCAGCCCGGCGGAAATCCGGAGGAACGGTCCCCCGATGGTGTCGAGGACGGCGTCCACCCCCAGCGGGGCGATGGCCCTGACCTGGGCGGCGAAGGTCGTCTCGTCGTAGCGGACGGGTTCGGCGCCGAGCTCCGCGACCCGCTCCAGCCCGGCGTCGCGTGCCGCGCCGATGACCCGGCAGCCGAGGTCGCGGGCGATCTGCACGGCCATCGAGCCGACGCCGCCGGCCGCCGCGTGGACCAGGACGGTGTCGCGCGGGCGGACCGCGAGGGCCTGGCGGAGCGCCTGGTAGGCGGTGAGGCCGACGAGCGGGAGGGCGGCGGACTCCTCGAAGCCGAGGCTGCGCGGCTTGCGGGCGAGGGTGCGGACGGGGGCGGCGACGTACTCGGCGAAGGTGCCGCGGGACAGGAAGTCCTCACGGACGTACCCCATGACCTCGTCGCCCTCGGCGAACTCGGTGACGGAGACACCGGGCCGTACGACGACTCCCGACACGTCCCAGCCGGGGACGACGGGGAAGACCGCGTCGAGCATCCCGTCGAGGTATCCGGCCTGGCACTTCCAGTCGACCGGGTTGACGGACGCCGCCCGCACCTTGACCAGGACGCCGTCGGGCCCGACCTTGGGGTCGGGCAGCTCGCCGTACTCCAGGACTTCGGGGCCGCCGTACCGGCTGTAGCTGATCGCCTTCATACCCTCGACCCTCGGTGCGCCGGGGCGCGCACGCAAGCGGGGGCGGTACGGGTGGGGGCGGGGGCGGCTCGTCCGGGGGCGCGGCCTTCCGGCGGCGGCGGTCCTGCCGGGCGAGGCCTTCCGGCGGGCGCGGGTCCTGCCGGGCGCCGGTTTCCGGCGGGCGCGGGTCCTGCCGGGCGCCGGTTTCCGGCGGGCGCGGGTCCTGCCGGGCGCCGGTTTCCTCGTGGGCCGGGCAACTGGCAGTCTTCCCCTGTCCAGTTGGGCTCTCACCCGGGGGAATTCCCTTTGTCTGCCACCGATCCCTATGTGGTCGCGCTCGCGCCGAACATCCACGCCTTCGTCCAGCCCGACGGCGGCTGGTGCCTGAACAACGCCGGTTTCCTCGGCGACGCGCGCGAGTCGCTGCTCGTCGACACCGCCGCCACCGAGCGCCGGGCCCGGCTGCTCCGTGAGGCGGTCCTCGCCGAGGGCCTCGCGCCGCCCGGCACCGTCGTGTCCACCCACCACCACGGCGACCACACCTACGGCAACGGGGTGTTCCTGCCCGAGGCCCGGATCGTGGGGCACGAGAACTGCCGCACCGAGCAGCTCGCGGCCGGGCACCAGCTCCATCTGCTGTGGCCGGCGACCGACTTCGGGGACGTCGACATCCTGCCGCCGTCCGTCACCTACCGGGAGCGGCTGACGCTGCACGTCGGGGACATCGAGGTACGGCTGATCCACCCGGGTCCCGCGCACACCACGGGCGACTCGATCGTGCACCTGCCCGAGCAGGGCGTGGTCTTCACCGGTGACCTGGTCTTCCAGGGCGGGACGCCGTTCCTGCCGATGGGGTCGCTGGCCGGTTCGCTGCGCGCGCTCGCCCTGCTGCGCTCCCTCGACGCGCCGACGGTGGTGCCGGGGCACGGCCGGGTGACCGACCCCTCGGCGTACGACGCCACGGAGCGGTACCTGCTCTGGGTGCGGGAGCTGGCCGCGGAGGGGTACGCGCGCGGGGCGACGCCGCTGGAGACGGCGCGGCGGACGGAGCTGGGCGAGTTCGCCGAGTGGCGGGAGAGCGAGCGCCTGGTGGCGAACCTGCACCGGGCGTACGCGGAGCTGGAGGGTCTGCCGGAGGGGTCGCCGCTCGACCCGGCGGCGGTCTTCGGGGACATGGCGGCGATGAACGGCGGGGTGCCGGTGGCCTGCCACGCCTGACCGGCGCGGACGCGCGCCCCGGACCGGGTCCACCGGTCCGGGGCGCGCGCGTTTCCGCGCGGGGGCACGGCGGCTCCTCGCCCTGCGGGCGGGGGCTCGGGAGTCGCATGGCCCACACCCCTCTGGACGACATACCGACTGGTCGGTCATCATGAATGCCGACCGCAGCCGATCCGGAGGTACGCACGTATGAGTTCCGCCCCGCCGCCAGGTCTCGACCCCGAGCAGTTGCGCCGCCACCTCGACCGCGAGCGCCCCGGCCTGGTGTCCGGCCCCCTCGAAGCCCGGCTGATCGAAGGCGGCAGGTCGAACCTGACGTACGTCGTGACCGACGGCGCCGGCCGCTGGGTGGTCCGCCGGCCGCCGCTCGGCCACGTCCTCGCCACCGCCCACGACATGCGGCGCGAGCACCGCGTCATCAGCGCCCTGCACACCACGGCCGTCCCCGTGCCGGAGACGCTGCTGCTCTGCGAGGACGACTCCGTGCTCGGGGCGCCGTTCTACGTCATGGAGTTCGTCGAAGGGACCCCGTACCGCTCGGCCGCCGAACTCGCCCCGCTCGGCCCCGAGCGCACCCGCGCCGCCCTCCTCGGCCTCGTGGACACCCTCGTCGACCTGCACGCCGTCGACCCCGAGGCGGTGGGACTCGGCGACTTCGGCCGCCCCGAGGGCTTCCTCGACCGGCAGCTGCGCCGCTGGGGCAAGCAGCTCGACGCCTCGCGCGGCCGGGAGCTGGCCGGGATCGACGAGCTGCACTCCACGCTGGGCCGGGCGCTCCCCGCGTCTCCCCAGCCCACCGTCATCCACGGCGACTACCGGCTCGACAACGTCCTCATCGGCGAGGACGACCGCATCCGAGCCGTCCTGGACTGGGAGATGTCCACCCTCGGCGACCCGCTCACCGACCTCGGCCTGCTCGTCATGTACAGCACGCCGCTCGACCTGCCGGACTCCCCCATCTCCACCACCGCCACGGCCCCCGGGCACCCGAGCGCCGCCGAACTGGTGGAGCGCTACGCCGCCCGCTCGGGCCGCGACACCTCCGCCCTCGCCTGGTACACGGCCTTCGCCTGGTTCAAGCTCGCCGTGATCCTGGAGGGCATCCACTACCGCTGGACCCTCGGGCAGACGGTCGGCGCGGGCTTCGACCGCATCGGGGAACTCGTCCCCCTCTTCATCGAGCACGGCCTGACCACCCTTCAGGAAGGCTGAACCGCCATGGACTTCGCGTACGACGCACACACCGAGGAACTGCGGGCGAAGCTCCTCGCCTTCATGAACGAGCACGTCCACCCGGCCGAGGCCGTCGCCGAAGAACAGCGCGCCCTGCTCGCCTCCCCCTGGGACACCCCGGCCGCCGTGGAGGAACTGAAGGCGGAGGCCAAGCGGCAGGGCCTGTGGAACCTCTTCCTTCCCGACGCCGAGTACGGTGCCGGGCTCACCAACCTCCAGTACGCGCCGCTCGCCGAGATCACCGGCCGCAGCCCGCACCTCGCCCCGACCGCCCTCAACTGCGCCGCCCCCGACACCGGGAACATGGAGCTGCTCGCCCAGTTCGGCGACGAGGCGCAGAAGAAGCAGTGGCTGGAGCCGCTGCTCGCCGGCGAGATCCGCTCGGCCTTCGCGATGACCGAGCCGGAGGTCGCCTCCTCCGACGCCACGAACATCGAGACCCGGATCCGGCGGGACGGCGACTCCTACGTCGTCGACGGCCGCAAGTGGTACATCTCCGGGGCGATGAACCCCGACTGCAGGATCTTCATCGTGATGGGCAAGACGGACCCCGACGGGGCCGACCCCCGCCGCCAGCAGTCGATGATCCTCGTGCCCCGCGACACCCCCGGCGTCGAGGTGCGGCGCGCGATGCGGGTCTACGGGTACGAGGACCACTATCACGGCGGCCACGCCGAGGTGGTCTTCGACGGGGTACGGGTCCCCGCGGCCAACCTGATCGGCGAGGAGGGCGGCGGCTTCGCCATCGCCCAGGCACGGCTCGGCCCGGGTCGCATCCACCACTGCATGCGGCTCATCGGCATGGCCGAGCGGGCCGTCGAGCTGATGTGCCGACGGGCGGTCGCCCGTACCGCCTTCGGCAAGACGCTCGCCCAGCAGGGCGTCGTGCAGAACTGGATCGCGGACGCCCGGGTGACGATCGAGCAGCTGCGGCTGCTGGTCCTCAAGACGGCCTGGCTGATGGACACCGTCGGCAACCGGGGCGCGCACACCGAGATCCAGGCCATCAAGATCGCGACCCCGCGCGCGGTCGTCGACATCATCGACAAGGCGGTCCAGGCGCACGGCGCGGGCGGGGTCTCACAGGACTTCCCGCTGGCCGAGCTGTGGGCGGCGGCGCGGACGCTCAAGCTCGCGGACGGCCCGGACGAGGTGCACCAGCGGTCGCTGGCGCGCCGGGAGCTGAAGAAGTACCTCTAGTTACCTCTGGTGCCTCTGGTGCCTCTGATGCCTCTGATGCCTCTGGCAGCGGCTCAGGGGCGGAGCGCCCGCAGCAGCAGATCGGCGAGATGGCCCGCCACCTCTTCGGGGGTGAGCGGGCCGTCCGGGCGGTACCACGTGGAGAGGTGGTGCACCGAGCCGAAGTGGTAGTCCACGACGAGGTCGGCGGGGGTCGCGGAGGAGAACACCCCGGCCCGCTGGCCCTCCTCGACCAGTGCGCGGAAGCGCTCGTGGTAGCGCCGCCGCTCCGACCTGACCTGCTTGTTCTTCTCCGGGCTGAGGTGGTGCATGGAGCGGAAGAAGATGGCGGCGTCGTCGAGGTTCTCGATGGTGGTGACGACGACGTCGGCGGCGGCGGCGCGCAGCCGGTCCTCGATGGGCTCGTCGGCGTCCGCGTAGGCGTCGAGGCGCTCCTGCTGGAGGCGCAGGACCCGGGCGTAGACCTCCTGGAGGAGGTCCTCCTTGGAGCCGAAGTAGTGGTAGAGGGCGCCCTTGGTGACCCCGGCGGCCTCGACGATCTCCTGGACGGAGGTGCGGTCGTACCCCTGCTCGGCGAAGAGCCGGGTGGCGGCGGCGAGGAGCCTCTGGGGGACGGGAGTGCCGTTCCCGTCCGTCGTCCTGGCCATGCTTCCGCCGCCTTCCTTGGTGATCGTTTTCGGTCAGCGGAACGTGTTCCCGCCCGTAGATCTTCCCATCCGCCGGGGCTCCTGTTACCGGGTGCCCGTCTCCCAGGTCCGCTGGACGTGGTTCATGGTGCCGAGCCAGCGCTCGGGGTCGGTGGCCCGGTTGCGGTAGTAGTCCGCGACCTCGGGGTGGGGCAGGACCAGGAAGCGGTCGGCGGCGACGGCCCCGATCAGGGCGTCCGCGACGTCCTCGGGCTCGATGGCGGTGGGGGCGAGGACCAGCTCACCGGCCGACCCGGCGGCGGTCAGCATGTCCGTACGGACGCCCTGCGGGCAGATGGCGTGCACCTTGAGGCCGCGGTGGCGGTAGGTGAGGGAGAGCCATTCGGCGAAGGCGTAGGCACCGTGCTTGGAGACGCTGTACGGTGCCGCGCCGATCATGGTGAGCAGTCCGGCGGCGGAGACGGTGGAGACGAACCGGCCGCTGCCGCGTTCCAGCCAGTCCGGAAGCAGGGCGCGGGCCGCGCGGACGTGGGCCATGACGTTGACGTCCCAGGCCGCGGCCCAGACCTCCTCGTCGGCGAAGACGTCGCCGGGCGAGGAGAGTCCGGCGTTGGCACACCAGATGTCGACGGAGCCGCCGAGGGCCTCCCTGGCCTCGTCGACGACGGCGGAGGCGTCGCCGGGGACGGCGAGGGCGCCGATCTCCTCCGCGACGGCCTTGGTGCGCACCGGGTCGAGGTCGTTGACGACGACCCGGGCCCCTTCGGCGGCGAACCGGCGGGCGAGGGCGGCTCCGATGCCGCCGCCCGCTCCGGTGACGACCACGCCTGCGCCCCTGAGCTCGTTCGTGTCCTCGGTCATGGACCCACCTCTCGGCTGTGACGACCGGAACAGACTAACCAGTCGGTATGGAGTCGTGGAAGACCCGGCCCGCACGCCTCGTTCCCCGGGGCGGTCAGGAGCGCTAGCGTGCGTGCCCATGTCACTCCTGGGAGGTCCCGCATGAGCCTGTCGCGTCGGAGTCTGCTGGCCGCCGGAGGTGCCCTCGGGGCGGTGACGGCCGCCGCGCCCACCGCAGCGGCGGCGGGACGGCCGCCGGGGCCCGGCCGGGTGCGGACCGGTTTCGAGCGGCTCGCCGCCGACGGGTACGCGCTCCTGGCCGGCGAGCGGGTCGGCATCGTCACCAACCCGACCGGGATCACCCCGGACGCACGGCACGTGGTGGACGAGATGCACGGCGACGAGCGGGTGGACCTGACCGCCGTCTTCGGCCCCGAGCACGGCTTCCGCGGTACCGCCCAGGCGGGCGGTTCGGAGGGCCGGTACGACGACCCGGCGACCGGGCTGCCGGTCTACGACACGTATCTGAAGAGCGGGCAGCAGCTGGCGGACGTCTTCACCGCCTCCGGCGTGGACACGGTCGTCTTCGACATCCAGGACGTCGGCGCCCGCTTCTACACCTACATCTGGACGCTGTACGACTGCATGGTGGCCGCCGCCCTGGCCGGGAAGCGGTTCGTGGTCCTGGACCGGCCGAACCCGGTGACCGGGCGGGCGGCGCTCGGCCCCGTCCTGGACCGGGCGTTCGCCACGTTCGTCGGGCGCGAGCCGATCGCTCAGGCGCACGGCATGACGGTGGCCGAGCTGGCCCTGCTCTTCAACGGGGAGTTCCTGGCCGCGCCGGTCGCCCTGGAGACCGTACGGATGACGGGCTGGCGGCGAACGGAGTTCTTCGACGCCACCGGGCTGCCCTGGGTGCCGCCCAGCCCGAACATGCCGACGGCCGACACCGCGCTCGTCTACTCGGGCACCTGCCTCTTCGAGGGGACGAACCTCTCCGAGGGCCGGGGCACCACCCGCCCGTTCGAACTCCTCGGCGCCGAGGGGATCGACCGGCGGTGGGCGGAGGCGGCGAACGCCCTCGGGCTCCCCGGGGTCCGCTTCCGGGAGGCGTACTTCGCGCCGACCTTCTCCAAGTTCCAGGGGAGGACCGTGGGCGGGGTGCAGCTGCACGTCGACGACCGCGCGTCCTTCGACCCGGTACGGACCGGCATCGGCCTCCTCGTCACCGCCAGGAGCTCGTGGTCCGGCTTCGCCTGGCGCGCGGACAACTGGATCGACAAGCTGACCGGCTCGACCCGGGTGCGGACACTGATCGACGCGGGGGCGGGTGTCGACGAGGTCGTGGGGGCGTGGGAGACGGACCTGTCGGCCTTCCGGGCGGTACGGAGGGGGTACCTGCTGTACCGGTGAGGGGGTCCGGTCGGCTGGTGAGGTGGGTCCGGGCCGTCGGTGACGGCGGGCCGGGGCACTCCTCACGGCGGGTCCGGGTCACCCGTGACGGCGGGTCCGGGTCACCCGTGACGGCGGGTCCGGGTCACCCGTGACGGCGGGGGCGGGTCACCCGTGACGGCGGGGGCGGTCGGCCGGTGACGGCGGGGGCGGTCGGCCGGTGACGGCGGGGGCGGTCCTCGGGTGACGGGGCGTGCCCCGGGGCGCTGGTGACAGGGGGTTGTCCCCCCTGTCGACCGGGGGGTTCGCGGGATGTTCCCGGGGACATCCCGCCGCCCACGCTGGCCCCATGACGTTCTCCCGTACCTCCTTAAGCCGTCGTCTGCCCCTGGTCGGGCTGCTGGTCGCCGCCTGTCTCGGCACCCTCGCACCCGCCGCCGGGGCGACCGGCGCCCCCGATCCCGCACGCGAACTCGCCCGCACCGCACAGCCCTTGACCGACCTGCGCCCGCTCGACCGGATGATCGGCTCGGCCAAGGTCGTCGGCATCGGCGAGGCCACCCACAGCTCGGCCGAGTTCTTCGAGGCCAAGCACCGGATCTTCGAACACCTCGTGGAACGCCAGGGCTTCACCACCTTCGCCCTGGAGGCCAACTGGTCCACCGGACTGCTCGTCGACGCGTGGGTGCGCACCGGCGCCGGCGACATCCGGGAGATCATGCGGGACGAGTTCCAGGAGTCGTACCGGCTCTGGAACACCGAGGAGTACCTCGATCTGTTCCGCTGGATGCGGCGGCACAACCAGCTCCACCCAGAGCACCAGGTCCGCTTCATGGGCAACGACCTGGGCTACGCGGGCGCGAACCTCTTCGACACCGTCACCGCCTACGTGGCCCGCACCCACCCCGCGCTCCTCCCCCGCTTCCGGGAGCTGTACCGGGCCTCGCGCCCGACCGGCGAGGTCGAGACCTGGATGAAGGGATACCTGACCAAGCCGCTCCCCGAACGCCGGCGGATGGCCGCCGAGGTGAACGGGGCCCTCGCCCTCCTGGAGGGGCAGCGCCCCGCACGGGACCCCCGGGCACGGGAGGCCGCCGCGTGGGCGGTGCAGCACGCGCGGGCCATCGCCCAGGTCGGCACCGAGTACGCCCACGACATGGCGACGGACGCGGGGATCGCCGAGGCGATGCTCTACCGCGACCGGATCATGGCCGAGAACACGGTGTGGTGGCAGCGGCGGACCGGCGACCGGATCGTGCTCTCCGCGCACAACGGCCACGTCGGCTACGAGACCACCCGCCCGGACCAGTACCCGCGGCTCCAGGGCGCCTTCCTGCGGGACGCCCTCGGCCGGGACTACGTGAGCGTCGGCGCGAGCTTCGGACAGGGCTCCTTCAACGCCCACGACACGGAGGCCGCGGGCGAACCGCTGCGGTCCTTCACCGTGGGCCCGCTCGGTCCCGACAGCAACGCCCACACCCTGGACCGGGTGTCGCCGGGCGCCTTCTACCTGGACCTCCGGCGGACGACGCCCGCGGCACGCGACTGGCTCTCCGCGCCCCGCCCGACCCGGAACATCGGGACCGCGTACCCGTGGGCGGGCGATCTGGTGGGGGTGCGCCTCGCCACCTCGTACGACCTGCTGATCCACTTCCCCCGGATCACGGCGGCGCGGCTGCGCTGACCGCCCTGGCGGCGCCGACACGGGTCCCGGCCAGACATGCCTGAGGTCTGGCCGGGGCCCGTCGCGGGCATCCTGGTCATGGGAGCCGCCGCCCGCGCACCGAGCGCCCCGGGCGCGACGGCCACCTCGAAGCGGAGGGACGGTCGGACCGTGACCGGGATGAGTGTGGAGCCGTACAGCGAGATCACCTTCGACAAGGACGGCGACGGGCCGGCGGGGCAGGCCGGGCGCCTCGCCGCGCTGGCCCGGCAGGGGGTCACCGATCTGGTGGTCTTCGCGCACGGGTGGAACAACTCCCCGTCCGGCGCCACCCGGCTCTGCTCCGACTTCTTCGCGCCGTTCCCCGGACTGCTCGCCCCCTGGGTGGAGGCCGGCTACGCGGGCGTGATCTGGCCTTCGATGATGTTCTCCGGCGAGCCGGTGCCCGACTACCGGGCTCTCGTGACGGTCCTCCCCGAGAAGGAAACCGTCCTCGAACGGATCACCGAACTCCTCGTGACGGAGCCGCCCGAGGAGACCGCGTTCGCCGAGTTCGGGGCGCTGCTGCGGGAGCTCGCCGAGGTGGGCCCCGAGGGCTGCCGGGAGGGCCCGGCGGCGGGCCCCCGGGAGCCGGTGCCGGAGTTCCTGGTCGGGGACCCGGTGGAGGTGTGCGCCCTCTTCACGGCGGCGCTGGAGGCGGGGCCGCCGGCACCCGGGCCGGCGGAGGAGGGCGGGTCCGTACCCCCGGAAGGGTTCGGGGAGGGGCTGAAGCGGTACTGGAAGGGCGCCCGGGAGGCGCTGCGGCAGACCACGTACTACGTCATGAAGAAGCGTGCGGGGCTGGTCGGTGAGACAGGGCTCGGGCCGCTGCTCGGCGAGGTCGCCCGTACCGCGCCCGGTCTCCGTGTGCACCTCGTCGGCCACAGCATGGGCGCCCGGCTCGTCGCGTACGCGCTGAGGGGGCTGCCGTCGGGGGCCCGGCCGGTCGCCTCCGTCACCCTCCTCCAGGGCGCGTTCTCGCACTACGCCTTCGCGTCCCGGCTTCCACACGACCCCGGGCGGTCCGGTTCGCTGCGGGACGCGCAGCTGCGGGTACGGGGGCCCGTGGTGGCCTGCTACTCGCGGTACGACACGGCGCTCGGGGTGATGTACCCGCTGGCCTCCCGGATCGCGGGCGAATCCGAGTCCTTCGACAGGGCGGCGTCCCTGGGTGCGGCGGCCGGCCTGCTGGGGGCGGACGACCCGCGCTGGGGGGCGATCGGGCACGACGGGGTCCAGGCCGTACCGGGAACGGCGGCCCGCACCCTGGCTGCGGTGCTGCGCGAGGGGGTGCCGGGGTCGGGCTGCGTGAGCGTGGACGCGGCGGAGGTGGTCCGCTCGCACAGCGACATCTGCCACGAGGAACTGGCCCGGGTGGTGGTGTCGGCGGCGGGGACGGGGAGGTAGGGCGGGCTCGGCTCGCACCAGGTGGCCGGCGGGCCCGGCCGACGGGCTCGGGCGCATGCCGGAGGGCTCGGGCGCATGCCGGAGGCCGTCGTTCCGCCGCTTCTCAGGCGTCCCTCCCGTCCCGCTGATGGTTGCCATCCGAATGTCGATGGAACACGCGGGGCCTCTCGTTCGTCCCTCTGATATCGCGGAAGGACCAGCGGCGGAGGTGGCGAGAGATGGCCGGTTTCCGGAGTCTCGCGAGACAGGTGCGCGATCCGGGGTACGACACGGCGCTGCGCAGGTACTCGCTGCGCAAGTGTTTGGAGCGGTTCGCGCCGTACGGGCACCGGGCCACATGGGACCACCTGTGCCGCCGGCACAGCTTCGGGCCCGAGGACCGGGAGCTCGACCCTGGGCGGCTGGTGGCCGCGCTCGACGAGCTGGAGGAGGCGCGGGCCGTGTGGCTCGCGTACGAGGAGGAGTTCGCCGCCCGTCGGCGGCGCGAGAAGCAGGAAGGGCTGCGCGGGCTCGGCGCGCTCGACGACTGGCACCGGCGCGTCTGGGGCGGCAACGGCGTGGTCAGGTGCGGCGATCCGGCGGTGCACCCGTCGGACCCCCTGCCCGAGGTGCTGCGGCGGCTGATATCGGCACTGGAGAGCGGACCGGGCGAGGGGTGCCCGGTGTGCGCGGGGCCGCGCATCGAGTGGGCCGACCCCGGCGACCCGTACGAACCGTGGCTCGGTCCGGTGTGCGGTGACTGCGGTGTGGGTGTGCCCCGGGCGGTGCTCACCTCGGGTGCGCTGGCGCGCGCCCGGGCAGAGCGGAGCAGGTCGCTGGCGTCGGCGGCGTGAGCCGGCGTCAGGGCGTCTCTTCCGGGGCCGGGCGGCGGACCGGCAGCAGGCGGGAGCCCGCCATGCGTTCACCGAAGGCGTCGTCGGGGTTGGACAGGACGCAGGTCTCCAGGGACAGGCAGCCGCAGCCGATGCAGTCCGTCAGATGGTCGCGGAGCCGCCCCAGTTGTTTGATGCGCTCGTCGAGTTCGGTGCGCCAGGCGGCCGAGAGCCTGGCCCAGTCCTCGTTGGTGGGGGTGCGCTCCTCCGGGAGCTGGGCGAGTGCCTCACGGATCGTGGCGAGGGGGATGCCGACCCGCTGCGCGGCGCGGACGAAGGCGACCCGGCGCAGGGTGTCGCGGCCGTAGCGGCGCTGGTTGCCGGTGGTGCGGCGGCTGCTGATGAGCCCCTTCGCCTCGTAGAAGTGGAGTGCGGAGACGGCGGCCCCGCTACGGGCGGAGAGCTGGCCGACGGTGAGCTCGTGGATCTTCTCTGGAATCTGCGGCACCCGGGGAACCCTACTGGTCCGTTGACAGCGCACCCTTCGCCCCACATGCTGAGCAAGCGCTTAGACAGCGCGACCGGAGGCCTGCACCGGGGCGCCGGGGAGAGCCTGACGAGAGGAAGCAGGGACATGGCCGAGCCGAGGATCTTCACCTCCGCCGAGGAGCTGCGCGCGGGGGTCGGCGAGCAGCTGGGGCACAGCGACTGGCTGGAGATCGACCAGAAGCGCATCGACCTCTTCGCCGATGCCACCGGCGATCACCAGTGGATCCACGTCGACCCCGAGCGTGCCGCCGCCGGGCCGTTCGGCACGACCATCGCGCACGGCTATCTGACGCTCTCCCTGCTGCCGACCTTCGTCCCGCAGGTCCTGTCGGTCCAGGGCATGAGGATGGGCCTCAACTACGGCACGGAGAAGGTGCGTTTCCCCGCCCCGGTCCCGGTCGGCTCGCGGCTGCGTGCCACGGCCGTCCTGACGAAGGTCGAGGAGGCGGGCGGCGGCGTGCAGGTGACGGCCGCGGTGACCGTGGAGCGCGAGGGCTCGGAGAAGCCTGTCTGCGTCGTCGAGTCGGTCTCGCGCTACTACTTCTGAGCGCCGACCATCCTGAGGACGAGGTCGGCGTAGAGCGCGCCGACCTCGTCCGCCGTGTGGCGGCCCTGGGTGTTGAACCAGCGCGAGACGTCGATGCAGAGCGAGAGCACGGCGACCGTGGTGCCGGGCACGTCCGGCACGTCGAACTCGCCCGCCGCCACGCCCTCGTCGATGATGCGGCGCACCGTCGCGTCGGACTCGCGGCGCAGCTCCACGATCTCGGCGCGGTGCTCGGGGCCGAGGGCGTCGAGTTCGTACTGGACGACCCGCGCGGTGGTGTGCCGCTCGGCGTGCCAGCGGACGAAGGAGCGCACGGCGTCGGCGAGGCGCTCGGCGGCGGTGCCCTCGCCGTCGGCGGCGGCCCGGAGGATCTCCAGGGCCTTGTCGTGGCCGATGCGGCTGATCCGGTGGAGCAGCTCTTCCTTGGTCTTGTAGTGGATGTAGAGCGCGGCCGGGCTCATCCCGGCGCGGCCGGCGATGTCCCGGGTGGTGGTCGCGTGGTAGCCGCGCTCGGCGAACGCCTCGACCGCGGCCACGAGCAGCCGTCGGGCCGCCTCGGGCGTGACCTCGCCCCAGGACATGTCCTCGCCCCCGGGCGTCTCCTCCGCCGCGCTCATCCCACACTCCCTCTCGGACCCTGCCAGGACGAACACCATACAACGTGGGTGAGCAAGCGCTTAGCGAGCGGGCGGGTGCGGAGCCGGTCCAGGGCCTCGGAGCCGGTTCAGAGCTTCTGGAAGGGGTCGTGTTCGGCGAGGAGCTTCTCCAGGCGGGCCTGGTCGACGCGGCTGACGATCTGGCCGGCCTCCTGCCGGTCGCGGACGACCTTGGCGAGCGTGAAGGCCGAGGTCGTCAGATAGAGGACCGAGATGGCGAGGAAGGCACGGACCCAGGCGCTGGCGTCGAGCTGGTAGACGCCGACGGCCACGGCCGCGATCGCGATCCCGAAGGAGATGACGGCCTGCAGGTAGTAGGCGGCGGTGTTCTGCTGCTTGACCGGTGTGTCGCTCATGCCGGACAGCATCGGACGGATGCGGCCGGGGCCACATCCGTCCGGGTACTCAGGCGCGCGCCGCGCGCTACTCAGAAGGCCGAGACCCCGGTCAGGGCCCGTCCGATGATGAGCTTCTGGATCTGGCTGGTGCCCTCGTACAGGGTCATGACGCGTGCGTCGCGCAGGAGCTTCCCGACCGGGTACTCGTCGATGTAGCCGTAACCGCCGAAGACCTGGAGGGCGTTGTTCGCGGCGCGGACGGCGGCCTCGGAGGCGTACAGCTTGGCCTTGGAGGCGGCGGTGGCGAAGTCCTGGCCCCGGTCGATCAGATCGGCCACCCGCCAGGTCAGCAGCCGCGCCGCGTCCACGTCGACGGCGATGTCGCTGATGAGTTCCTGCACCAGCTGGTACGAGGCGATCGGCTTGCCGAACTGCTCGCGCTCCCCCGCGTACCGCACGGCCGCGTCGAGGGCGGCCTGTGCGATGCCGACGCAGCCCGCCGCGACCGACATACGGCCCTTGGCGAGGGCGGACATGGCGACGGTGAAGCCCTTGCCCTCGGGCCCGAGCATCGCGGACGCGGGGACCCGGACGTCCTGGAGGACCAGTTCCGCGGTGGCCTGGCCGCGCAGCCCGAGCTTGCCGTGCACGGCGCGGCGGGTGAGGCCGGGGGTGTCGGCGGGGACGAGGAACGCGGAGACGCCCCTGTGGCCCGGGGTGTCGTCGGTGCGGGCGAAGAGCAGGACGACATCGGCCCAGGTGCCGTTGGTGATGAACATCTTGCTGCCGCTGACGAGGTAGTCGTCGCCGTCGCGCACGGCGCGGGTGGCGAGGTTCCCGGCGTCGGAGCCGGTGCCGGGTTCGGTGAGGCCGAAGCAGCCGAGCGCCTCACCGGAGGCGAGCCGGGGCAGCCACTCCCGCTTCTGCGCCTCGTCGCCCCAGGCGGCGACGGTCTTGGCGACCAGCCCGAGGGAGACGGAGACGATGCCGCGCACGGAGGAGTCGCCGCGGCCGAGTTCCTCGGTGACGAGGCAGTAGGCGAGGTGGTCGCCGCCGGAGCCGCCGTACTCCTCCGGGATCGTGAGTCCGAGGAAGCCGACGGCGCCGAGCTTCTTCACGATCGCCCGGTCCACCTCCTCGGCACGGTCCCACGCGACGGCGTGCGGGGTGACCTCGCGTGCGACGAAGTCCACGGCGAGCCGCCGCACGGCTTCCTGTTCCTCACCGAGTGCCAGATCCACGCTGCCCCACCTCACCCGTCCCATTAATTACCACTGCTAGTTTCTGGTGTGCGGGCCTACTATGTGCGCCATGGCCCGACCGCGCAAGCCCCTGCTCAGCCGAGACCGCATCGTCGAGACGGCGGGCGCGCTCGTGGACGCGGAAGGCCTCGCCGCGCTCTCCACCCGTCGCCTCGCGGCCGAACTCGGGGTGAGCGGTCCCTCGCTCTACAACCACTTCCGCACGAAGGACGAGATCCTCGACGCCGTCGCCGACGCGGTGAGCGCGAAGGTCGACCTGTCGATGTTCGAGGAGACCGACGGCCGCGACTGGCTGACGGCGCTGCACGACTGGGCGGTCTCCTACCGCGCCGCGCTCGCCGACCACCCGCAGATCGTCCCGGTGCTCGCCCGCGGGCCCGGCCGCCGCCCGGCGGGGCTGCGGGTCGCGGACACCGTCTTCGGCGCGATGGTCCGTGCCGGGTGGCCCCCGGCGCAGGCCACCTCCATCGGCGCGCTGATGCGGTACTTCGTCACCGGCTCGGCCCTCGGCTCCTTCGCCCGCGGCTTCGTCGACGACGAGACGGCCTACGACCCCGCCGCCTACCCCCACCTCGGCCAGGCCCACCTGCTCGCGGAACACCGCCAGAAGGTCGACGAGGGCGCCTTCGACACGGGCCTGCGGGCCCTGCTCGACGGACTGCGCCTCCAGTACGAGGGCCTGGCGCGACGGACGGCGGAGTCAACCGGTGGTACGGGCGCGGGGCCCGGCGGTCCGCCGGCAGGACTCAGCGGCCCGGCCTCGGGGCCCGGAGGCCAGGCCTCGGCGCCCGGCTCGCCGGTCACGGGGCCCGGCGGGCAGGCCTCGGCGCCCGGCTCCCCGGTCACCGGGCCCGGCACATCGACCGCGAGGCCCGGCGGTCCGGCCTCGGGATCGGGCGACCCGGCAGCCGCCGCCCACCACACTTCGGCCGTCGCCGAAGCGTGAGTGCGGGAGGCTCGGTACATGGCAGCCGGTGACCTCGCCGCTCTCGCGGCGATCTTCGCGGACGAGACCCGTGCCGCGTTCCCGCTCGCCTCGCTCGGCAGGCGGGCCTGGACCGCCGGCGAACTCGCCCGGCACGCGGGCGTGGCGCCCTCCACCACCAGCGAGCACCTCGGCACACTCGTCACCGGCGGGGTGCTCATCGAGGAACGGCAGGGCCGCCACCGGTACGTCCGCCTCGCCGACCCCGGGATCGCGCACCTCGTGGAGGACCTCGCCACCCGGTCCGAGCCGCCCGTGGCCGCGCCGCCCCGCTCCCTGCGGGTTCCGCGAACGCCGGGCGGGCGACGGCCCGGGGCCGGACCTGTCACGACCATCTCGCCGGGCGGCTCGGCATCACGATCACGGAGGCGATGACCGGTCGCGGACTGCTCCGCCAGGACACCGGTTTCGCCCTCACGGACCGGGGCCTGGCCTGGTTCGAGGGGCTCGGCATCCCCCTCGTAGGGGTGTGACCGAGATGCGCGCCAAAGGGACGACGGGATCATCTTGAAGCCCTGACGCGCCCGGATCTACGTGCGGCGGCGTGCGGCGGGGTCATCTTCGGCAACGTACCGGGCAACCGAGTCGACGCCGGGGCGGGAGTACCGCTCCACGGAGCGGGCGGATGCGCCGTCTCGGTGCCGCTCTATCGCGATTCACGGCGGTTGGGGCCGAGTTCATCCCTGTCGCCCTTGACGGCTAACACCAGTAGCCGTAACTTGACGCCCCATAGCTAACGGCGTTAGCCGCGTTGATCACTCGCGAAGTGAAAGGGCTGCGGTGAGCACTCCCACAGGCGAAGCCGGGCCACCCGTCATGGCCGACCGTGCGCGGCAGATCATGGCCGCTGCCCGGGAGTTGCTCGACGCTGAAGGGCCGGATGCGTTGTCGATGCGACGCATTGCCGAGCGCGTCGGCATCCGGGCACCTTCCTTGTACAAGCACTTTCCCGACAAGGCCGCTGTCGAGGCCGGGCTTCAAGCACAGGGGATGGTGCGCCTGGCGCAGGACCTGGAGGCCGCTGAGGCCGAGATCGGCGACGATCTTCCCCTGCTGGTACTCGCGAGCGCCTATCGGCAGCATGCGCTCGCCGGTCCGCATCTCTACCGCCTCACCCACACTCGGCCGCTCGCCCGCCCCGCGCTCCCCGAAGGGCTCGAAGACCGCGCGGCGATGCCCCTGGCTCGCGCGGTGCATGGCGACATCGATATCGCGCGGTCGTTCTGGGCGTTCGCCCACGGCATGGTGACACTCGAACTCGACGGTCGATTTCCGCCCGGCGCGGACCTGGACGCCGCATGGCGCACCGGCTGCGAGGCGTTCGCCGACCTCCTCCGGAACAAGAATGGCGGCGATGCCCTGTGACGGCCGTCGCCAAGCGTTCCGCTCCTGGCCTCCCCCCTGCTCCTGCTCTGGATCGCCGCACTCGGCACCACGCTCAGGCGCTGGCCCTGAGTACTCGCTCGACCGGGCGATGTGCGGACAACTGCCGCTCGGGGTGCCCAGCGGTCACGGCTCCTGGACAAGGAGCTCCGGCAGGAGGCCGTCCGGTGCACGCCTGATGACCCATCCCCTTCACCAAGCCTGCTACGGAATGACCATGGATCTCGCCTACCTTCCCAGCCCGTCAACCGGGGTACTGCACCTCGGCCCGGTGCCGTTGAGGGCATACGCCTTCTGCATCATCCTCGGCGTGTTCGTGGCCGTCTGGCTCGGCAACCGGCGCTGGGTCGCACGGGGCGGGGACCGGGGCGTCATCGCCGACATCACCATCTGGGCCGTGCCGTTCGGCCTCGTCGGCGGACGGCTGTACCACGTGCTCACCAGCCCCGACGCGTACTTCGGCAAACACGGCGAGCCAATCCGGGCTCTGTACGTGTGGGAGGGCGGGCTCGGCATCTGGGGCGCCATCGCCCTGGGCGGCCTTGGCGCGTGGATCGGCTGCCGTCGCCGCCGCATCCCCCTTCCCGCCTTCGCGGACGCCGTCGCCCCGGGCATCGCCGTGGCCCAGGCGATCGGCCGCTGGGGCAACTGGTTCAACCAGGAGCTCTACGGCCGCCCCACCACGCTCCCTTGGGGCCTGGAGATCGACCGCGCACACCGCCCATTCGGAATGCTCGACATCGCCACGTATCACCCCACCTTCCTCTACGAGTCGCTCTGGGACATCGGCGTCGCCGCACTGGTCCTCTGGGCGGCCCGGCGGTTCGCACTCGGCCACGGCCGGGCCTTCGCCCTGTACGCCGCTGCCTACACGGCCGGCCGATTCTGGACGGAGTACCTGCGCATCGACGAGGCCCACACGTTCCTCGGCCTGCGCCTGAACGACTGGACCTCCGTCGTGGTCTTCCTCGGCGCGTTCGCCTACCTCATCGCATCGGCCCGCCGCCTCCCCGGCATCGAGGACGTGTCGCGGCCCCGGAGCGAGGACGGAACGGAGAGGGCCGACAAGCCTCGTATCACCACGCTGACTTCAAGCGTCGACGCGTCCACCGGCACCCCGGCCAGGGCGAATGCCGACTGACGGTCTGAACGGACTCACTCCAGGAGAGCCACTCCCAACCATTCGGCGCCCCGCCCCCAGCTGGATCTCGCCCCCGTCGCCTCGCAAGGAGTGAACACATGACATCCCCAACCCGCCACAAGGCCAATCGAAGTTCGGCATCGAGCCTGGTCCGCGGCGCCTGGGCCCTGCTCTCCGTGTTTCTGTTGGCCTGGACTGTGCTCGAGATGGTCAACCACGGCGGCGGGACGATTCCGCTGGGCATATCGGGCTTCATCGCTCCCGACCTGACGCTGTTCGTCGGGCCGTCGGAGCCGCGCGAACCCGGGCAGCTCCCACGCGGCAGGGTGCCCGCCTACAACCTCGTCCACCGGCCGATCGTCCCCGTTCTGGGGCTCATCGTCGTCCCCTTCCTGCCGGGCGACGGACCAGGTGCCAACGTCGGGCTGTTCACCTTCGCGCTCGGCTGGCTGCTGCACATCGCCTCGGATCGGGCGCTCGGCTACGGACCGCGCACTGCCGACGGCTGGCAGCGCTGAGCGCCGACCGAGCAGCTTCGCGGACCCGGACGTGGCCACCGGCGAGATCATCACCTCCATCCACCGCGGGCACCGGAACTCGAAACACCGACCACCACACCCGCGAAGATCAAGTACTGGCGGCTTCTGGACATACCTCGGTACCGCCCCTGGTACGGCTCACGTCTGACGGCCGGCAGGCGTTCAGAGGCCACGCCGCGGCCCTGGAGCGGATCGTCGCAACGGCTCGCGCCCCGCAGGGCTGCGAGCTGGACGGCTGCCCGCCGCGAATGCGGATGACGACCACACGAGAAGGAGGCTATGGATGTTGCGGTTGAGTCGGGGTTCGGGTCGGTTGTACAGCGTGATGCTCATGCCGGCGGCAGCGGTCCTGCTTGTGGATCAACTCACCAAGTTCTGGGCGGTCTCCGCGCTGTCCACCGACGAGAGCGTTACCGCGATCCCGACTGTGATCCGTTTCCGGCTGCTGTACAACGCCGGCGCCGCGTTCTCCATCGGCTCCGGCGCGACATGGGTGTTCGCCCTGGCGGCGGCGGGCGCGGTGGCGGGCGTCCTCTATGCCGGACGCCGGCTGTCCTCTCGCGGGTGGGCGCTCGCGCTGGGCGCACTGCTCGGCGGCACGGTGTCCCACCTGGGTGACAGGCTCTTCCGCGAGCCCGGTTTCGCCCGCGGGCATGTCGTGGACTTCATCGACTACGGCCCTTTCGTGGGGAACGTCGCCGACATCGCACTCGTCTGCGGATGCATTGCGCTGGCGCTGCGGTGCCTGCGTGGTGTGCCGCTCGCCAAGGCACCAGGTGAAGAGCCTCCCACTGACGTGTCTACGGCGATGTCTGGCTCGACATCGCCTGGCGACTGATCCTCTCCGCCACTTCGACGGTACGGCCCGTACTCACGCCAGGAGGCTCGCGGCCGGTCAAGTGGCCCGGCTGAGTCCAGCAGCGGTGAGGTCCTGCTCGCGCAGCAGGGTGAAGTCGACGTCGAGCTTCGGGTCGTACCCGTCGGGCTGGATGCCGAGTTCGTCCGTGGAGTACTCGCCGAACCGGTTGATGTGTTCGGTCAGGTACGGCGAGATGTGGGCCAGGTCTTCCGGGTCGATCTCCCTTCCCTCCTCCAGCAGTTGCCGCACGATCTCCGCGATGTCCAGGGCGTTGTGGAAGATCACCGCGTTCGTGAGCAAGGCGTTGGACTTCATCGCCCTCTCCTGCTCGACGGGGTCGTTGTCGGCGATGACGCCGCGGTTGCCGAAGCCGCTCACGGGCCCCGCGCGCGGCGGGCAGGAAGCCGGCACCCCACCGGCTCCACGCACCCCCGCGATATTGCGGTGAGCGCCGAACCGTCCGCGCCCTACCGTCGGGGCATGCAGAAGCAATCCTCCCGGCTCGCCCTCGTCGCCGCCGGGGTCACCGTCGTCCTCTGGGCCTCCGCCTTCGTCTCCATCCGCAGCGCCGGGGCCGCCTACTCCCCCGGCGCACTGGCGCTCGGGCGCCTGCTCGCCGGGTCCCTGGTTCTCGGGACCGTCCTCCTGATCCGGCGGGAGGGGCTGCCGCCCCGGGCCGCCCTGCCGGGGATCCTGGTGTCGGGCCTGCTCTGGTTCGGGGTCTATATGGTGGTGCTCAACTGGGGCGAGCGGGAGGTCGACGCCGGGACGGCGGCGATGGTGGTGAACATCGGACCGATCCTGATCGCGCTGCTCGGCGCGCGGTTCCTGAGGGAGTCGCTGCCGCCCCGGCTGCTCGCGGGCATGGCGGTGTCCTTCGCGGGCGCGGTGACCGTGGGCCTCTCGATGTCCGGCGCCTCCTCCGGCGGCCATGCCTCCGTGCTCGGGGTGCTGCTCTGCCTTCTGGCGGCGGTGGCGTACGCGGGCGGGGTCGTGGCGCAGAAGCCCGCGCTCGCGCACGCCGGCGCGCTCCAGGTGACGACCTTCGGGTGCCTGGTGGGGGCGGTGGCGTGTCTGCCGTTCGCCGGGCAGCTGGTCGAGGAGGTGGGTTCGGCGCCGCTGTCGGCGACGCTGAACATGGTCTATCTGGGGGTCTTCCCGACCGCGCTCGCGTTCACCACCTGGGCCTATGCGCTGGCCCGTACGACGGCGGGACGGATGGGCGCGACGACCTACGCCGTACCCGCCCTGGTCGTCCTGATGGCCTGGGCGTTCCTGGGTGAGCTGCCGGGGCCGCTCACCCTCGCCGGGGGTGCGCTGTGCCTGGCCGGGGTGGCTGTTTCCCGCTCCCGCGCGCGGGCTTCCGGGAGCGCCGGAACGGCTGAATCCACCTGACAGGGCATACGCCCGGTTCCGGACACTTCGCGGCCGGTCCATGACGGGGAGCCTCCCCCGACCAGGAGGGCAAACCCCTGTCAAGCCCGAGTTTCGGCCCGGCGGCCGAGGGGACACGTTTCATGGCCTCCCGGCCGGATAGTTTCGAGTCGGTCACAGGCGCAGGCCGGAACGTAACGCTCCGGCAGTTCTCGTAAGCCGACGGGGGAGCTCATGGCGATTCAGCAGCGGGCGGAGCGGACAAGACGGGAAATCCTGTCGGCGGCCGCACGGGTCTTCGACGGGATGGGATACGAACGGGCGTCGTTGGCCCGGATCGCGGGCGACGCACGGGTGACCACCGGCGCGCTCGTCTTCCACTTCGCGACCAAGGCGGATCTGGCGACGGAGGTACGGGTGCGGGCCCGCGCGGTCACCCGCATCACGGTCGAGTCGGCCTGCCTGTCCACGGAGGGCGTGGGCGGCACGGCCATCGACAAGCTGGTGATCGCGACCCACGCGCTGATCCGGCTCTTCGAGACGGACCCGACGGCGCGGGCCGGTGAACGTCTGTCGCGCGAACTCCAGTTACCTGGCCCCGGGCTGTCCCGGGACTGCCCCTGGCGGCGCGAGGTGGCCCGCCTCGCGCGCTTCGCGGCGGCGGAGAAAGCGCTGCGGCCCGGCGTGGACGCGACGGCGGTCGCGGCGCTCATCGGGTACGTGATCACCGGGGTCGAGCTGGAGATGCGCGCCCCCGGCTCGCCGGCCGACGAGACCTGGCCGGCCGAGGAGACCAGGGAGCCCCGGGGGCCCCGGCCGTCCGCCGAGAGCGGCGCCCTGCACGGGCCGGCCGAACAACGACTCGCCCGCATCTGGGAGTTGATCCTGCCGGGCCTGGTGCATCCGACCACCCGGAACCGCGGCTCCCGTCCCCGGCATCACGGCACCGCGGCACCTGACGCCGACACCAGGGCACCACGGCCCTGACCCCCGCCCAGCGCGCCGGCCCGGGCCGCCACCCGGGCCCCCTCACTCCCCCGAGCGCAGCAGCTGCCGGGCGAAGTCCGCGAGCGAGCGGCCGATGCGCTCGGTCGACAGGCCGAGTTCGTGCCGCTGGAACTGGAACAGCTCGGGTGACAACGGGCTGAGCGCGATGTCGATCAGCGGGTCCGGGTCCTGGATGCCGTGGCCGACGAGCAGCGTGCGGACGTGCACGCGCCAGAAGCCGTAGGCGCCGGTCCGGAAGCGCGCGGGGCCGGTCTCCGCCCCCAGCGCCAGCGGCAGATGACGTTCGAGCAGATCGAGCATCGCGAGATAGAACGCCGCCAGGCGCTCTCCGGCGGGCGCACCGGGACCCAGCGGCGGCGGGCCGTAGATGAGCTGCCCCTGGAGCCGGCGCTCGTGCTCGTCGAGCAGCGCCACGGCGACCGACGAGGGGTCGGGGAAGCTCCGGTAGAGCGTGGCGCGGCCCACCCCGGCGGCCTTGGCGATCCGGTCCATGGTGACGGAGCGTGGATCCTGCTCCGCGAAGAGCTGCTCCGCCGCGGCCAGGATCAGGGCGCGGTTGCGCTCCGCGTCCGCCCGCCGGCGCGGGGCGACCGGCTGTTCGTCCGCCGCCTGGAGATCACCAAGGAGCCCGCCGACCCGGTGCACGGAGGCGGCTCCACGTCCGCGCTGCTCGTCGTCGCTCATGGACCAGACCTTACTTCCCTCGGGGCTAAGTGGACACCTTGTCCGTTTGCCATCTCTCATGGCATGCTAAACGGACTCAGTGTCCACTTACCCGCTCGCCATCCCCGCCCCAGGGAGATCAAGATGCACACCGCGCTACTCGCCGCGGCCCTGCTGGTCGGCTGCCTCCTGGCCGTCCAGGCCTCGGTGAACCTCCAGCTCAACTCGGCCGTCGGCACCCCGTACGGCGCCTCGACCATCCAGCTCGGCGTCGCCACCGGTCTGCTGACCGTGCTCGCGATCGCGGCCGGAGCCCTCGGCGCGCTCGGCAAACTGCCCGACGTCGAGCCCTGGCAGCTGCTGGGCGGACTCGCGAGTCCGCTCTACATCACCAGCGGCATCCTGCTCTTCCCACGGCTCGGCGCCCTCGCCGCCGTCGGGCTCTTCGTCACCGGCCAGATGTTCGCCTCGCTCGCGCTCGACCTCTTCGGTCTCCTCGGTCTCGAGCAGAAGGACCTGAGCATCGGCATCGTCGTCGGCGCGGTGGCCGTCCTCGCCGGCATCGTCGTGATCATCCGGGGCATGAAGGCCGCCGCCCCTCCCGGCGCCCCCAAGATGTCGAGCGCCGGCCGGGCCGGCTGGCTCGCGCTCGGTGTCATCGCCGGTGGCGTGCTCCCCGTACAGGGCGCGGTCAACGCCCAGCTGCGCGCCCAGCTCAAGGAGCCCATCACCGTCGCCGTTATCAGCTTCGCCGTGGCGACCTTCACCATCGCCGTCGTCCTGCTCGTGCTCTACGCGACCCGGAAGACCCCGAAGCCCAAGATCGCCCCGCTGAAGAAGATGCCCTGGTGGGGCTGGCTCGGTGGCGCCTGCGCCGCCGCGTACGTCACCGGCACCTTCCTCCTCATCCCCACCATCGGTGCGGCCGTGACCATCGCCCTGACCGTCACCGGCCAGCAGCTGACCTCGGCGCTGATCGACCACAAGGGCCTGTTCAAGCTCCCGCAGCGCTCGCTCACCAAGGAGCGCGCCCTCGGCCTCGCCCTGCTGATCGCCGGCTCGCTCACCATCCAGCTCGTCTGACCGGGGCCGCGTCCGCCCCCGGGTCCTCACCCGGGGGCCACGGCCCGCTCGGTGCGTCATGAAAGGTGTGCCATGAAACCCTCCTACACCGCCGGGCCGGACCTCCACGTCCTTCCCTCGGCACTGCCCATCCCGGGCCTCGGCGACCAGCCGGTGAACGCCTTCCTGCTGAAGTCCGGTGAACCGCTGCTCGTGGACACGGGCATGCCCGTCGACCGCGAAGGCTTCCTGGAGTCCCTCTGGTCGCTCATCGAGCCGGCGGATCTGCGCTGGGTCGTCGTCACCCACGACGACCGCGACCACACCGGCGCGCTCGCCCGGATCCTTCAGGCCGCGCCGAACGCGAAGGTGCTCGCGAACGCGATATCACTGACGCGAATATCGGAGGAGTTCAGCATTCCGCAGGAACGGGTAGTCACTGCGAACCCGGGAAGCCGTGTGAAAGTCGGGGACCGTGAGCTGAGTTTTCACCGGCCGCCCACTTTCGATTCACCCGGAACTCTTGCCGTGTTCGACCATTCCGATGGAACGCTCTACAGCTCCGACAGTTTCGGTACCGTGGTCGAGGAAATAACCCAGGAGTTCGGCGAGCTGTCCGAGGAGGAATTCTTCCACGGCTTCGAGGTGCTGAACCGCGCGATAGCACCCTGGACCGCGCTGGTCGACGAGGCGAAATTCCTCCGGCCGGTGCGGGAGCTCGCCGCCCTGCGCCCCGCGAAGCTGCTGAGCGCGCACGGGCCGACCGTCCGCGAGGACGCCGTGCCACGGCTCTTCGAGGCCATGGCCCGTATCCCCGCCCTGCCCGCCTGGCTGCCGGGCGCCGACCTCGAAGCGGCGCTGGACGCCGTCGAATCCCCCGCCGGCTGAGCCTCCGCTCCGCCCGCGCACGAAACGCCGGCCGGGCCTCCGCCCCGCCGGCCGCACGAACCGAGGAGAACCATGTCCGACCCGACCACCGCCGACCTGACCCCGCCGCGCGGAGTCGTCACCGTCTTCTCCGACATCTGGTGTTCCTTCGCGCACATCGCCATCCACCGGCTGCACGCCACCCGGGCCCGCCTCGGCCTGGAGGAGCAGGTCTCCTTCGACCTGCGCGCCTTCCCGCTGGAACTGCTGAACGACGCCCCGAGCCCGCGCCCCGGCACGGACAGCGAGGTCGCCCGGATGGCCAGCCTGGAGCCGGCCGCCGGCTGGCAGCTGTGGCAGGCCAAGGACTGGCTCTACCCGTCGACGACGCTGCCCGCCCTCGAGGCGGTGCTCGCCGCGAAGGAGCAGAGCCTGAACGCCTCGGAGCAGCTCGACCTCGGGCTGCGCCGGGCCTTCTGGGCCG
This sequence comes from Streptomyces sp. NPDC001728, assembly GCF_040297565.1. NCBI lineage: Bacteria > Bacillati > Actinomycetota > Actinomycetes > Kitasatosporales > Streptomycetaceae > Streptomyces > Streptomyces sp. NPDC001728. The sequence goes on along the minus strand of NZ_JBEOZK010000005.1, from coordinate 114,027 downwards.
AGTCCCGCTGCATCAGCCACCGCAAGGTGATCCTGGACGTGGCCGCCGAGACGGGCGCCGTCGACGTCGACGCGCTCACCGAGGCACTGGACGACGGCCGGGCCCGCCGCACCCTCTCCGACCAGGCCGCGCTCTCCAAGAGCGACCGGGTGAACTGCAGCCCGCACCTGTTCCTGCCCGACGGCTCCGAGCACGCCAACCCCGGCATCGACGTGGGCTGGGAGGGGGCTTACGGCATCGGCTGGCCGGTGATCGCCTCGGACGACCCGAAGGTGTACGAGGACATCCTGCTGAAGGCCGCCACTGAATAGTTGAACAAGCCGCGGAACGCGGCCGGACAACGGGAACGACGGTCAGGCATTCCTATTCGAGGAATGCCTGGCCGTCGTTCCTTTTTTTCGCCGTCAGAACATCGCGGTGATTATTAATTGCGTGACCCGGCCGTTATTCGCAAGGGCACTCGAAGCTCCTACAGTCATTCACGCCGCCGGAATTCCGGGCGGAGATTCGTATCGACAGCGGGAGTTCTTCATGTCGTTGACCGACAAGGCAGACGTCAGCACGTTCGTCGACCTCACCCAGCACGAGATCGAAGCCCTGAAGACCCGGTTCAACCTGGCCGACGCTCACACCCACCAGCGTCAGTCCGCTTCCCAGGAGCGGATCGTCTCGCGGCTTCCCGAGCTCTGGCACGAGTCCGAGTCGAAGCAGCAGGCGCACTTCGAGCGCCAGTTCATCGACGCCTTCTTCCGTCTGCACCAGCAGCCCACCGCCCGTGCGATGGACCGCACCCTCCTTTCCTACTCCGCCAGCGTGTCGACGATGGTCGCCGGCATGTTCCTCAAGCAGCGCGGGATGTCGGTCCAGCTCGTCGAGCCCTGCTTCGACAACCTGGTCGATCTGCTCCGCAACATGCAGGTGCCGATCTCCCCGCTCGCCGAGTCGGCGCTGCACGAGAAGGACGCCATCTACGAGCGGCTCGTCGAGCAGGTCGACGCCGACGCCATCTACCTCGTCGACCCCAACAACCCCACCGGGTTCACCCTGCTCGCCGAGAAGCTGGAGGGCTTCCGCGAGGTCGTCCGCTACTGCGTGGACCACGACAAGGTCCTGGTGATGGACTTCTGCTTCGCGTCCTTCGCGCTCTGCGACGAGGGCATCGGCCGGGTGGACATCTACCAGCTCCTCGAGGAGTCCGGCGTCACGTACATGGTGATGGAGGACACCGGCAAGACCTGGCCGATCCAGGACGCCAAGTGCGCCATGATCACGGCCAGCCGGAACATCCAGGAGGAGGTCTACAACCTCCACACCAGCGTCCTGCTGAACGTCTCGCCGTTCGTCCTCAACATGGTCACGCAGTACATCGAGGACTCCATCACCGACGGCTTCGCCTCCGTCCGCGACATCATCAAGACCAACGGCGACGCGGCCCGCGCCGCGCTGCACGGCACCATCCTGGAGTTCCAGGAGCCGGTCGTGGGCACCAGCGTCGCCTGGTTCCGCATCAAGCCGGAGCACCTGACCGCCACCCAGCTGCAGGCCGTCCTCTTCGACGAGGAGGTGTACGTCCTGCCGGGCACCTTCTTCTACTGGAACACCAAGGAGAAGGGCGAGCGCTTCGTCCGCCTGGCCCTGGCCCGCGAGCCCGAGGTGTTCGCCGGCGCCATGGAGCGGATGCGGAAGGTGCTCGAGCGCTATGCGGCCTGAAGCGAACCCGGAAGTGACCGGCACCCCCGAAGCGAGCGAGCACGCCCCCACGGTGTTCATCGACGCCACGCTCTTCATGGGCATGCACAGCGAGGACGACGCCGTCCGTGTCGGCGCCAAGGCCTTCTTCGCCGGCCGGCTGGCCGCCGGGGACGCGGGCCGGGTCGTCATGAGCTGGGAGCAGGTGGGCCGCTGCGACGACCTCGTCTGGGGGTACGAGCGCGGCCTCCAGGACGAGTACTACCCGTTCATGGACGTCCTCCACACCGACCTGGCCATCGACCGGGTCCCGTACGACGAGGACGACGTCCGCCGGGCGTTCACCACGCCCGAGCTCGACGGCCTGCCGGCGCACGAGCGGCTGCTGCTCGCCCAGGTCATCGGCCGCGGCGGCGTCCTGCACACCGCGAGCCCCCGGCTCCTCAAGGCGGCCGGGCTGCCCGTCGTACCGATCGGCACCGCCGCGGAGCCCTCGTTCCCCGCGTATCTGGAGGACCTCTACCAGCGCTCGCTGGTGCTGACGGTCGACTCCGCCAACCTCTGAAGACATTCCGAAGGGCGCCCCACTCATGCCTGGCACCTACTCCGGGACCGTCGTCCCGCTGATCACCCCCCTCGACGAGCACGGCACCGTCGACGAGCAGAGCGTGGTCCGTCTCCTGGACCACATCCGCGCCGAGGTCAACGGCCTCATGCCGGCCCTGACCTCCGGCGAGGGCTGGAAGCTCGACGCCACGCAGTGGCGGGACGTCGTCACGTACACCGTGCGGCACGCCGACGGACTGCCCGTCCTGGCCGGCATCCAGCTCCCCGACACCGCGGCCGTGATCGACCGGGCCCGTGAGGCCGCCGAGATCGGGGCCGACGCGATCGTCGTCACCACCCCGTTCGGCGCCGAGGTGACGCAGGACCAGATCGTCGAGCACTACAAGGCGATCCGCGCGGCCCTCGACATCCCGATCTTCCTCTACAACGAGGAGGCCCTCTCGGGCAACCGCATCGAGTTCGACACCCTGATCCGGATCTGCGAGGAGATCCCGGGGATCGTCGGCATCAAGGAGTCCAGCGGCGACGCCGCCTTCACCCGGAAGATGGCCGAGGCCGGCACCGGCATCCCGGTCTTCGAGGGCTGGGAGAACCTGCTCGTCGACGCCCGCGGCATCGACGGCTTCATCGGCCCGCTGGCCAACCTCGAACCCGGTCTGTGCAACGCGATGCTGGTCGACCCCACCCCGGACCGCCAGACGGAGATCAACACCGTCTGCGAGCGGTACGGCGTGTTCCTCGACGACTGGTACCGCTGGGTCAAGAAGGAGCTGCACCGGCGCGGCGTGATCAGCTCCCCGACCGTGCACGAGGAGGCGAAGGCGGCATGAGCACCACCCCCGCCTCCACCACCACCCCCACGTCCCCGGCCTCGACCGCCACCGATTCCCCCGTGCCGGTCGTCGCGCACTCGATCACGGCCCCGGCCGCGACCGCCCAGCGCGAGCTGCACGGCCTCTACCGGCGCGTCCCCAACCTCGGCGACTACGGGTCGATGACCGCGATCGAGGAGCGGTGGATCCTGCCCAAGGCGAAGGCGTACGAGACCTCGGCGCCCCGCTTCGGCTCGGCCGGCGAACTGCTCCAGGGGCTCAAGGAGTTCCTCTCCGAGGAGGAGGCCTCGATCCCCGAGAGCGCCACCTTCCTGGCCGAGCACGCGACGCTCGATCAGTTCAAGGCCGTGGTGCGGCAGTTCGCCCTCGACGGCCTCACCGAGTCCGAGTCGCTGCTGCCGGTCGTCCCCCGGCTGCCGTACCGCTCGGCGATGGCGGTCTTCCGGGTCCTCATCGACGAACTCGGCTGCGGCAACGAGGAGAAGGCCCACTCGCAGCTCTACCGCGACCTGCTCACCGAACTCGACATGAGCCTGGACCTCGACGACTACCTCGACGAGACCACCCCGGAGTGCTTCGCCTACGTCAACATGTTCCACTGGCTGGCGAGCCGGGCGTCCTCCCCCCAGTACTTCCTGGGCGCGTACGCCTACTTCGAGACCAGCGTCCTGTACGCCTTCCAGAGCTTCGCCCGTGCGGCGCGGCGCCTCGGGATCGTCCACGACGCCTACTACACCGAGCACCTGTACATCGACTCGTACCACAGCAGCCACATGCGTACGGCGATACGCGCCCTCGACGAACCCGACCTGGCCAAGATCTGGGCGGGGGTGCGGCTGGCCTCCGACATCGTCGGCACGGCCACCGAGACGGCGATCGCGCGGGCCCGGGAGACCGTCGCATGACGGCCGTGCCCGCCGGGCGGCGGCGGGAGTCCGACGAGCCCGCCGTCCGCCAGGTGACCGAGGAACTGATCCTGGTCGAGGTCGCCGGCCGCAAGGTCCTCGCGGCCGCCGTCTGCCCGCACCGCGGGGGCAGGCTCAAGTACGCCCGGGTCGACGGGGACAGACTGCGCATCACCTGCCCCCTGCACCACACGACCTTCGACCTGACCAGCGGGGAGCGCACCTCGGGCGCGCGCTGCGCGGCCCTCCGGGTGGTCGACGTGCTGCCCGGCGAGGACGCGCCCGGGGCGGCCCCCGCCGGGGGCGCCTCATGACCACCACACCGACCGGGGCGGCGTCCACCGTGACGTCGCCCCGTGCGGCGGTCGACCACGACGGCATCGCTCCGGTGCCCGAGGCCGAACGCACCTCGACACCTGGCGACTTCGGCTGGATCTGGCCGTCCGCCCAGTTCTCCTTCGGCACCGTCGTCCTCGGCGCGCTGCCCGTCGTCTTCGGTCTCGGCTGGTGGGCGTCGGCGAGCGCCATCGCGGTGGGCGTCGCCGTCGGCACGGGGCTGCTCGCGCCGCTCGCCCGCTTCGGCGTCCGTACCGGCACCAACGATCCGGTGGCGAGCGGGGCGCACTTCGGCGTGCGGGGCAGGGTCGTCGGCAACCTCCTCACGGTGGTGACCGCGCTCGGCTTCTTCGCCATCGCCGTGTGGACGGGCGGCACGGCCGTCATGGTCGCCGGGCACCGGCTGTTCTCCACCCCCACCGGCCCCGGCGCGCTGACCGCCGCGATGTTCGTGACGGCGGCGGCGGTCGCGCTGGTCGCCGTACGCGGCCACGAGACCCTCGTCCGCACCTACAAGGTCACCGCGGTGACCGGCGGCGCGGTCCTGCTCGGCACCGCGCTCGTCCTCGCCCCCGACTTCGACCCGGGGTACGCCGGCGGGCCGCTGGCACTGGACAGCGCCCTGCACACCTGGCTGCTGGCGGCGACCGCGTCCGCGACCGTGCCCCTCTCGTACGCCACCTTCCAGGGCGACTACACCCGCTACATGCCGGCCTCGACGCCCCCCGGCCGGGTGGTGCGGGCGAGCGGGATCTCCATGTTCCTGAGCAGTCTCGCCGCGCTGCTCACCGGCGCGTACGTGACGACGCTGTTCCCGGTCCCCGACGATCCGTGGCTCCAGGGCCTGACGGACGCGGTGCCCGGCTGGTTCGCGGTGGCGGTCGTCGTGTTCGGCTTCGCGGGCACCCTGCCGCAGGCGGGGCTCTGTCTGTACGCGGCCGGGCTCTCCGCCAACTCCGTGTTCTGGCGCTCCTCCCGCGCCGCCGTGACCACGGTGGTCGCGCTGCTCGCCGCGGCCGTGCTGTACCTCGGTGCGGTGGTGTACGACGCCATGGACGCGATGTCGGCGTTCGTGACGCTGCTGCTCACGGTCGTCGCCCCCTGGGCGGCGGTGCTCTCCGTCGGCTACGTGCTGCACCGGGGCCGGTACGACGCCGAGGCGCTGCGCACCTTCACCACGGGTGGCGGCGGGCGGTACTGGTACGCCGGCGGGGTCAACCCTCGTGCGGTCACGGCCTTCGCCCTGGGCTCGGCCGTCGGGGTCCTGTGGGTCAACAACCCGCTGTACACCGGGCCGTTGACCGACCTCACCGGCGGGGTCGATCTGAGCCTGCCGGCCTCCTTCACGGTCGCCGCCGTGCTGTACGGGGTGCTCTGCCGGGTGTGGCCCGAGCCGCTGCTGCCGCCGTCCCGAGCTTCGAGGTGATGCCATGTCCATGGTCCGGCTGACGGTCCGCTCGGTGCTCCGGGAGGCCGAGGGAGTCCTCGGGCTGCTGCTCGCCGACCCCACGGGTGCCGCTCTCGCCCCGTGGGAGCCGGGCGCCCATCTGGAGGTGACCCTGCCGTCCGGGGCGGTCCGGCACTACTCGCTCTGCGGCGACCCGGCCGACCGGAGCACGTACCGGCTCGGGGTGCTGCGCGAACCGGCGGGCCGGGGCGGCTCCGAGGAGATCCACACCTCGGTCGGGGAGGGCACGGTCCTCGGGGTGCGCGGCCCGTTCAACCGCTTCCCGCTGGTGGCGGCCGAGCACTATCTGTTCCTCGCGGGCGGCATCGGCATCACCCCTCTGCTGCCGATGATCCGCTCGCTGCCGCCGGGGTCCTGGTCCCTGCTGTACGGCGGCCGGAGCCTGGCCTCCATGGCGTACCGCGAGGAACTCGCCGGACTCGCCGGGGTCGCGCTCGTCCCGCAGGACACGGCGGGGCTGCCCGACCTGGACGGTGTCCTCGCCGGGCTGCCGGCGGACACGGCGGTGTACTGCTGCGGCCCGGAGGGGCTGCTGCGGGCGGTGGAGGAACGGTGGGCGGGGCCGCTGCACATGGAGCGGTTCGGGGCGGCGCCGGACGCGGTGGCCGAGGCGGGTGCGATCGATGCGGGCGGCTTCGAGGTGGAGCTGCGCCGGAGCGGTCTGACCCTGCGCGTGGAGCCCGGCCGGACCCTGCTCGACACCGTCCGCGAGGCGGTGCCGGGCGTCGCGTACTCCTGCGAGGAGGGCTGGTGCGGCACCTGTGAGACGAAGGTGCTCGCCGGGACGCCCGAGCACCACGACTCCGTCCTCGGCGAGGACGAGAAGGCCTCGGGGACGACGATGATGATCTGCGTGGGCCGCTCGCGCGGCGGACGTCTGGTCCTCGACATCTGATCGACGTGCGGGAGCCCGTACCGGCAGGATCGACCGGTACGGGCTCCCGCACGTCGTCAGGGTCAGGAGTCACGGGTCACGGGTCACGGGTCAGGGGTCAGGGGTCAGGGGAAGACGACCAGCGCCCGGCCGCCCTTGCCCGCCAGCATGTTGTCGAAGGCGCCCGGGATGCCCTCCAGGGTGATGCGCTCGGTGACGAGGGCGCCGAGGTCGAACCGGCCCGCCCTGATGTGCTCGGCGAGCACCGGCAGGTCCGCGGCCGGGTCGGAGTTGCCGTACACGCATCCGGCGAGGGTCCGGCCCCAGTGGAAGATCTCCAGGGCGTTGAAATTGACCTGCTGGTCCTTGCCGCCGATGCCGACGACCGTGGTCCGGCCGCCGCGCCGGGTGGACTCCCAGGCGGTACGGATGGTCACGGCGCGGCCGACGCACTCGACGGCCACGTCGACGCCGTGGCCCCCCGTCAGCTTCCGGATGTCCCTGGCCGTGGTCGCGGAGGCGACGACGTACTCGGTGGCCCCCGCCGCCCGTGCCAGCTCCTCCTTCTCCGGGGAGACGTCCACGGCGACGATCGTCGAGGCCCCGGCGATCCGGGCGGCCTGGAGGGTGGCGAGGCCCACGCCGCCGGCACCGAACACCGCGACGGACTCGCCCGCGCGGACCCGGGCCGAGTGGTGGACCGCGCCCCAGCCGGTGAGGACGGCGCAGCCGAGCAGCGCGGCGTCGGTGAGCGGCACTCCCTCGGGCGCCGGGAGGACGCAGCGCGCCGCGACGACGGTCTCCTCGGCGAAGGCCGCGACGTTGAGGCCGGGGTGGAGCGGGGTGCCGCCCACGGTGTGGGCGTGGACGTTCGCCGCGCCGGTCAGGGCGTCGGCGCAGAGCCAGACCTCGCCCAGCGAGCAGGCGTGGCAGACGCCGCAGGACGGCGCCCAGTTGAGGACGACCCCGTCGCCGGGGGCGACATGGGTGACGCCCTCGCCGACGGAGACCACGGTGCCTGCGCCCTCGTGGCCGAGGACGGCCGGGACCGGCAGGCGCATGGTGCCGTCGGAGAGGGACAGGTCGGAGTGGCAGACCCCGGCGGCGGCGAGCCGGACCCTGACCTGGCCGGGGCCGGGCTCGGGAAGCTCGATGTCGGTGACCTCCAGCGGCGAGCCGACGGCGGGCAGGACGGCGGCGCGGATCGTGCTCACGTGGACGGCTCCTCGGGGCTCAGAACTGGAGGGACTTGGTCTGGAGGTACTCGGCGAGGCCGTGCGCGCCGAGTTCGCGGCCGACGCCCGACTGCTTGTAGCCGCCGAAGGGGGCCAGCGGGTTGAACCGGCCGCCGTTGATGTCGACCTGGCCGGTCTCCATGCGGCGGGCGAACGCGACGGCCGCCTCGGGCTCGCCCCAGACGGCCCCGCCGAGGCCGTAGACGGTGCCGTTGGCGATGGCCAGGGCCTCGTCCTCGTCCTCGTACCGGAGGAGCGAGACGACCGGGCCGAAGATCTCCTCCTGGGCGATGGTCATCTCCGGGGTGACGTCGGCGAAGACGGTCGGGGAGACGTAGTAGCCGGTCTCGCGCGGGGCCTCGGGGCCGCCGGCGACGAGCCGGGCGCCCTCCTCGACGCCCTTCTCGATGTAGCCGAGGACGCGCCGCTGCTGCTTGGCGTTGACCAGCGGGCCGACGCGCTCGCCGGGGACGTACTTGGCGACGGCCTCGGCGGCGAGCGCGACCGCCTCCTCGTACCGGTCGGCGGGGATCAGCATCCGGGTCCAGGCGCTGCACGTCTGGCCGGAGTTGGACATGACGTTCGCGACTCCGACGGCGACGGCCTTGGGGAGGTCGGCGCTCGGCAGGATCACGTTGGCGGACTTGCCGCCGAGTTCGAGGGCGACCCGCTTGACGGCGCCGCCCGCGAGGGCGCCGATGCGGCGGCCGACGGCGGTGGAGCCGGTGAAGGAGACGAGGTCGACGTCCGGGTGCTCGGCGAGCGCCTGGCCCGCGACCGGGCCGAGCCCGGTGACCAGGTTGAACACTCCGGCGGGCAGCCCGGCCTCGTGGACGGCCTCGGCGAAGAGCTGGGCGGTGAGCGGGGTGTCCTCGGCGGGCTTGAGGACGGTCGTGCAGCCGGCGGCGAGGGCCGGGGCGACCTTGGCGACGATCTGGTGGAGCGGGTAGTTCCAGGGGGTGATGGCGCCGACGACGCCGACCGGCTCCGCGTGGACGGTGGAGTTGCCGACCTTCTCCTCGAAGGGGTGGGCGGCGGCCAGTTCCGCGTACGAGCCGGCAACGGCGATCGGCAGTCCGGCGTGGACGGCGGCGGCGAGCTGCGGTGGGGCGCCGAGTTCGGCGGTGACGGTGGCGGCGATCTCCTCCGCGCGGGCGGCGAGCTCGTCGCGCAGGGCGGCGATACGGGCTCCGCGCTCGGCGGGCGGGGTCGCGGCCCAGCCGGGCAGGGCGGCGCGGGCGGCCCGGACGGCGGCGTCGACGTCCTCGGCGGTGCCGGCCGGGACATGGCCGATGACCTGCTCGTCCGCCGGGTTGACCACGGCGATCGTGTCGGAGCCGACGGCGGGGCGCCACTCCCCGCCGATGTACATCGCGTCGTGCGCCTTCATCCGCTGTCTCCTCACGCTGCCGACGGGTGCGTCGGCGACCGGTTCACCGTCCGCACCAAACTAGCGCTGTTAGTTTTCATGCGCCAGGGCCTCGGGGGGGGGCCGGGTCTCCACAGCCGAGGGCCTCCGTGGCCCCGGTCTCCGCGACCCGGTCTCTCCGTGGCCCGGTCGATCGTGCCGGGCGGCGGCACCGGCGGAGCAACCGCCGCGCCCCGGCGGGCGCGCACGCCGGTCGGCGTGGGCCCGCCGGGGCGGGGAGAACGACGGACGCGGCTGGGGTCCGCCGGTCAGATCTTCCGGGCGATGTCGGTGAGGTGGGCGAAGACGACGATGTTCGCCTCGTAGCCCGCCTTGCGGTCGAACGCGCCTCCGCAGGTCAGCAGCCGCAGTTCGGGCCGCCCGGTGGCGCCGTACACCTCCTTGTCGGGGAAGTGGGCCTTGGCGTACGTCCGGACGCGGTCGACCGTGAAGACGGCGACCCTGCCGTCCGCGCGGGCGACCCGGACGGTGTTGCCCGGGCTGAGCGAGTCGAGGTTGAGGAAGACGGCCGGCCCGGTACGGGTGTCGCGGTGGCCGACGACGACGGCGGTTCCGCGCTCCCCCGGGGTGACCCCCTTCGCGTACCAGCCGACGACCCGGGGGTCGCCGGCGGGCGGAGTCGCGAGCCGCCCCGCCGCGTCCAGGCCGAGTTCGGTCACCGGCGCCTCGATGGTGATGGCCGGGACGGCGACGGTGGTGGGACGCGAACGGGCCAGCGGCGAGGGCGGCGGTACGGGCCGGGGGGCGGCCTTCGGCCGGGGCGAGGCCGGAGGCCGGTTCGCCGCACCCTCCCGGACCTCGGCCTTGTGGTCCAGCCCGGCCGGCGCTCCGGCCGGCGCTCCGGCCGCCGGCCGTGCCCCGGCCGCGCCGGGCGCGGCCGGGGCGACGGCGAGCGGTACGTCGGCCGGTTCCTCGCCTCCGGCCCACCAGAGGCCCCCGGCCACCAGGACCACGGTCACCGTCACGGTCCTGGCCAGCCGGAACAGGCGCCGGCGCCTGCGCGAGAGGCGGGACGGGCCGTGCGGCGCCGATGCCCCGCGCGCCACCGAAGCCCCGCGACGCGCGGCCGATGCCGTACGCGTCACCGAAGCCCTACGCGGCGCCATCATCGCGGCGGCGCGAGCGGCGGATCAGGACCAGTCCGGCCGTACCGGCGAGTCCGGCCGCGACGGCCGCCCCGATGCCGAAGGCGGAGGAGTCCTGGGCCGCGATGTCCGCGCTGCCGCCGCCGCCCGCGCCGACCGGACCGTGCGGGGGCTTGCCGGGACCGTGCCCGCCGGGGCCGCCACCGGGGCCGCCGTTGCCGTTGCCGCCGGTCGTGACGTCTCCGGGACAGTCGACCTTGAAGACCTTGTGCTTGCCGGCCCCGTTCTCGCCCTCGAAGGTCCAGACGAGCTTGTACTGGCCATCGGGCAACGACAACGGGCCGGTACTGCCCTTGCCGAGGCCGCCGAGGGTGATGTGGCCGCTGAGCTGTGGGCCGTCGGCCCTGGGTGGCTGCGGGCCGATCTCCCAGTCGACCTCTTGCAGATTGTCGAAGTTGAAGGCCGCCAGGTAGAACTTGCAGACCTTCGGCTCGTCGTTCTGGGAGTCGGCGGGCGTACCCACCTTGTGGATCTTCACATCGCCGTTGTCGCCGGGGGCGGCGAAGGCGGCCGGGGCGGCGAGCGAGAGCCCGCCGAGCGCGAGCGCGGCGGCCGTGGCGGTCATGGCGAGGGGGCGGGTGGTACGAGCGGTCATGCGGGGTCCTCCGGAGGGGCATCGTCAAAGACGAACCGATAATCGGACTATCTGTGACGACGACAGAACGGAGGGTGGCGACATGCCCACGCCACCCTCCGAAGTCGCCCGTCCGGCTCAGACCCCGACCGGGGCCCGCACCACACCCCGGGTCAGATGATTCCGAAGAGGATTCCCGCCGCCAGAACGACCAGCGAGGTCAGCGCGGCCCACTTCACCGTGAACTTGGTGTGGTCGCCGAATTCCACCTTCGCCATGCCGACGAGGACGTACACGGCGGGCACCAGCGGGCTCGACATGTGCAGCGCCTGGCCGACCAGCGAGGCCCGCGCGATCTCCAGCGGCGAGACGCCGTGCGCCGCGCCCGCCTCGGCGAGAACCGGCAGCACACCGAAGTAGAAGCCGTCGTTCGACATGAAGTACGTGAGCGGGAGGCTCAGCACACCGGTGACCAGCGCCATGTGCGGACCCATGCCGGCGGGGATGGCGTCGACCAGCCAGTCGGCCATGTGCTTGACCATGCCCGTGCCGGTGAGGACACCGGTGAAGACGGCGGCGGCGAACACCATGCCGGAGACGTTGAGGACGTTGTCGGCGTGGGCGGCGATACGTGCCTTCTGCTCGGTCATGTTCGGGTAGTTCACGGTCAGCGCGAGGGCCGCGCCGAGGAGGAACAGCACCGGGATCGGCATCAGTTCGAGAATCATCGCGGCGAGCAGCGCGACCGTCAGACCGGCGTTGAACCAGTACAGCTTGGGCCGCAGCGTCGCACGCTTCGGGTCGAGCCCCTGGAAGCCCTCGTCACCCTGCGCTCCTTCGTCTCCATCGACACCGGCCGCACCCGTACCGGCACCGGCACCGGCACCGGCGGCCGGCTTCGCCGACGTGCCCGTACCGTCGGCGCCGCCACCCGCGCCGACCAGCACGGTCTCGGCCTCCGGAACCAGGGCCTCGTCCAGCGTGAGGTAGCCGATGCGCTTGCGCTCACGGCGGCCGAGGACGTACGCGAGGACGAAGACGAAGAGCAGGCCGACACCGAGCGCCGGGATCATCGGGACGAAGATGTCGGCGGCGTCCAGCTTGAGGGCGGTCGCGGCGCGGGCCGTGGGACCGCCCCAGGGCAGCGTGTTCATGACGCCGTTGGCGGTCGCGGCGACACCCGTCATGACCACCAGGCTCATCCCGAGCCGCTTGTACAGCGGATACATCGCCGAGACGGTGATCATGAACGTGGTGGAGCCGTCGCCGTCCAGCGAGACGATCGCGGCGAGCACCGCCGTACCCACGACCACCCGCACCGGGTCGGCCTTGCAGAAGCGCAGGATGCCCCGGACGATCGGGTCGAAGAGGCCGACGTCGATCATCACGCCGAAGTAGACGATGGCGAACATCAGCATGGCGGCCGTCGGCGCCAGCTTGCCGACGCCTTCGATGACGTAGTCGCCGAGCTGGGCCCCCTGTCCGACCGCGACGCAGAAGAGCGCGGGAATGAGTACGAGCGCCGCGATCGGCGACATCTTCTTCATCATGATCAGGACCAGGAAGGTCGCGATCATGGCGAAGCCGAGGACGGTCAGCATGGAGGACACCTCACGTTCACCGTTGAACTGCCGCCGAGTGGCGGTCCGCATGACGGTAGGTGTCCTCTTCCGCTGTTAACAAGATGTTGACGCGTGAGCAATACGAGCAAAACCCCAGGTCAAGGCGGTGGTGATCAGAACTGCGCCTCGGACGGGGCCGGGCGCCGCTCCCCCGGCGGGGTCGGCAGCACGGGTGACACCTGTACGGGAAAGCCGTTCAGCACGGCGGTGCCCGACAGGGGGTCGATCCGGGAGCCGTCCAGCAACTGGTTGACGTTGACCCCGGGGCGCGTGGACGCCACCGAGAGCCGGGTGCCGCTCCGGTCATGACCCCAGCCGTGCGGGATGCTCACCACTCCCGGCCGCATGCCGTCGCTCACCTCGACGGGCACCTCCAGCTCGCCGCCCTCGCCCTTCACCCGGGCGAGCCCGCCGTCGGTCAGCCGCAGCCGGGCCGCGTCCTCGGGGTGCACCTGGAGGGTGCACCGGTTCGAACCGCCGCCGAGCGCAGGGGTGTTGTGCAGCCAGCTGTTGTTGGAGCGCAGATGGCGGCGCCCGACGAGCCGGAGGGTGCCCGGGTCGGGTACGGCGTGCAGCGCGGCGCGCAGCCGGGGCAGGTCGGCTGCCAGCGGCGCGGGGAACAGTTCGATCCGGCCGCTGCGGGTCTTGAGCAGCTGCGGCACGCGCGGCTTCAACGGACCGAGGTCCAGGCCGTGCGGATGCGCCCGCAGCTCGCCGAGGGTGAGCCCGTACGCGCCGAGGCGGAGCATGAGGTCGAGCCGGCGCTCGGGCCCGGTCTCCCCGGTCAGCCCCGCCGCGAACTCCCGCGGGTCCACGCCGTGGGCGGGCGAGTGCTCCTGGGTCACGGCCTTGGCCAGGGTGGTGTCGATCGCGAGCTGGTCGACGGCGGACGGCGGGGCGCCGTGCATTCCCGACACGGCGAGGATCAGCCGGGCGTGGATCTCGCACTCGTCCATGCGGTCCGCTTCGAGGGGCAGGGCGGCGGGGGTGTAGCGGACCTGGTTCCGTACGGCGAAGTTGTTGAAGGCGTAGTCGAAGTGGGCGCTCCGGGACGGCGGGGGTGGCGGCAGCAGGACGTCGGCGTGGCGGGTGCTCTCGTTGAGGTAGGGGTCGACGGCGATCATCAGGTCGAGGGTGGCGAGGGCCGCGTCCAGGCGGTCGCCGTCGGGGGCGGACAGGACGGGGTTGGCGGCGACGGTGATCAGCGCCCGGATTCGCCCCTCCCCCGGTGTCTCGATCTCCTCGGCGAGCGCGACGAGCGGCAACTCCCCCTTGACCTCGGGGTGGTGCGAGACCCTGCTGTGCCGGCGGCCGAGGGCGAACCCCTTCCCGGGAGCGGCGGGGCGCGGGGCGGGTGCGGTGGCGGCGAGGGGGAAGAGGACTCCGCCGGGTCGGTCGAGGTTGCCGGTGAGGATGTTGAGGACGTCGACCAGCCAGTTGGCGAGGGTGCCGTGCTCCACGGTGGAGCTGCCCATCCGCCCGTAGACGGCGGCGGTGGGCGCGGCGGCCAGTTCCCGGGCGAGGGCGCGGATGGTGTCCGCGTCCACGTCGCAGGCGTCGGCGACCGCCTCGGGGGTGAACTCCCGCATCGCCGCCCGCACGTCCTCGGCCCCCTCCACATGCGCGGCGAGCGGGCCGAGGTCGGTGAGTCCCTCCTCGAAGAGGGTGTGGGCGAGGGCGGCGAGAAGGAGCGCGTCGGTGCCGGGGCGGATCGGGACGTGCCGGTCGGCGAGCCGGGCGGTGCGGGTGCGCCGGGGGTCGACGACGGTGAGGGTGCCGCCGCGCCGGCGCAGCGCCTTGAGCCTGCCGGGGAAGTCGGGGGCCGTGCACAGGCTGCCGTTGGAGTCCAGCGGGTTGGCTCCGAGGATCAGCAGGTGATCGGTGCGGTCCAGGTCCGGCACGGGGACGGCGAAGGGGTCTCCGAACAGCAGGCCGCTGGAGACGTGCTTGGGCATCTGGTCGAGCGTGGACGCCGTGAAGAGGTTCCGGGTGCGCACCGCGCCGATCAGCAGGGGCGGGTAGAGCGAGCCGGCGATCGTGTGCGCATTGGGGTTGCCCAGGACGATACCCACGGCGTCCGGGCCGTATTCCTCCATCAGCGGTCGGATTCTGGCGGCGATCGTGTCGAAGGCTTCTTCCCAGGTGGCCTCGCGGAGCCGGCCGTCCACGCGGACCATCGGGCCGCGCAGCCGGTCCGGGTCGGCGTCGATCTCGGGGAAGGCGGCGCCCTTGGGGCAGACGAAGCCCCGGCTGAAGACGTCGTCGCGGTCGCCCCGGGCCCCGGTGACACGGGTCCCCTCGATCGTCAGGGTGAGTCCGCAGGTCGCTTCGCAGAGGGGACAGATGCGCAGGGCGGTGGACATGGAGTCTCCCTGGGGCGGCGTCGGGTGGCGCCGAGCATACCGACCGGTAGGCACGTATAGGGAGGGGTCTGCGGGAGGTTACGAGAGCGAGGGGACCAGATAGGCGTAGAGCAGTTGGCGGGTCTCGTCGACGAGCGCCGGATCTCCGGCGGGGTCGGTACGGAAGGCAAGCCTGACGAGGGCGTCGGCGGTCTCGACGCCGACCAGGACCTTCCGCCGCAGGTCGTCGTCGGCGGGCCGGTGCAGATGGGCGGCGATCAGGGCGCAGATCCGCTCGGCGACCAGCCGGTTGGGATCCTCGACGTCGATCCCGGCCGCGCTCTCACCGCCGCCTCCGGCCCGGTCGTCGCCCTCGCCTCCGGAAGGCTCCTCGCGGTCGCGCCCCGCAGGGCCGCCGCGCGCCTCGTCGCGTCCGCCCGCGCTCTCCCCGGGCGCCCCGGCGGGCACCCCGAAGTCGATGAGCGCGAAGCCGGGGACAGTCCGCTTCATCGCGATGAACTCGTCCAGGACGCCGTCGATGGCCCCTTGCGCGTCGAGGAACGGCGCCTCGGCGAACCGGTCCGAGATCCGCCGGGCGTACTCGTCCAGGTTGCGGTGGGCGAGGGCGGCCACCATCGCCCGCTTGTTGCCGAAGAAGCGGTAGACGGAGCCAATGGGGACTCCGGCGCGGCCGGCGACCGCACGGGTACTCAGCTGCTCGTACCCGGTCTCGTCGAGCAGGACGGCGCAGGCGTCGAGGATCCGGGCGAGCCGCTCGGCACTGCGCTGCTGTACGGGGGCGCGGCGGAGCACGGGCGGGGTCTGGGTTCGCGTCTGGGGCACGGGGACCATGATGCCGCTCCCGTCGGGCGGTCGGGCGTCGGGCATCGGCTTCAGGCGATCAGCAGGCCGATTCCGCCGAGGGTGTACGCGATCATCAGCACGAACAGCGGGAGCTGTCCGGCGACGGCGCGGTCGGGCGGGAAGAGGCGGACCGACCGGTCGTGGGCGGCGATCACACCGAGGACGTGACCGGTGACGATCGCCGAGACCTGGAGCGTCGCGAGGCCGCCGGGGCCCAGTGGTGGGGCGGGTGCGAGGGCGTTGTCAGTGCCCCCTGCCAAGATGACTGTGCGTGACCCCTCGGTGACGAAGAGCGAGAAGTAGTGGGCGACGAGATAGCCGAGGGCGATGGGCAGGAGCGAGTGGGCGAAGGAGGTGAGCGGGTTGGTGACGGTGCGGTTCACGAGGCGCAGGGCGCCCGCGCAGAGTCCGTAGCAGGAGGCGGCGAGGGCGACGGCGGCGAGGAGGCCGAGGGTGGCCGTGGGGGTGGGTCCGAGGGGTGAGGTCTGGAGGGTGGTGATCCAGCGGGGGTTGTCGGAGAGGCCGTCGTAGGCGGTGGAGCCGAGGAGGACACAGACGGTGGCGACGAGGCCGGGCGTCTGGGGGGTGGCGTCGAGGCCGTGGAAGGGGGAGCGGATGACCAGTCGGCCGTCGGAGCGGCGGCCCAGCGGGGAGAGCCGGGCGAGAAGGGAGGAGTAGACCTCGAAGGGGTCGGCGTGGGCGAACCAGGTGGCGCCGTAGCGGGCGGCGCCGAGGAGCTGGACGGAGGTGTGGATACCGAGGGCTACGAGGAGGGTGGCCGTGGAGGTGTTGTCGGGGACGACGAGTTCGAGCCAGGTGAAGAGGAGGAGGCCGGCGGCGGCGGGGCGGATACCGAGGGCGGCGGGAAGGGGGTGGGGCGTCCGCGGCGGGTGAAGGGAGTGGAGGGCGCGCAGGGGGTTGAGGAGGCGCCAGACGGGGCCGAGGAGGAGGGAGGTGGGGACGATTCCGACCCAGAGGAGGACGTAGAGGGCGCCGGGGGCGGGGTTGCGGTCCGGGTCGTCGGGGCCGAGGAGGAGGTGGAGGAGGACGACGAGGGCGCCGGCGGCGCCGAGGAGGCGGAGGGCGGTACGGGTGGCGGGGGCGTCGGCCACCCGTTGGAGGGCGGCGGGGAGCGGGCGCCCCGACAGGTCCCCGCGGAAGCGGGAGGTGGACCAGAGCAGGCCGAGGGCGAGGAAGGAGATGAGGAGCGCGGCGAAGGCGCCGGCGTAGGCGTAGAACGGCGAGAGGGGGAGGTCGTGCTGTGAGCCGATGCCGTGGGCGAGCCGTGTCCCGACCACGGGGGCGTGGGCCTGGACGGCCCCGGCGCCCCAGGCGGCCTGGGTGGCCTGGGTGGCCGCCTGGGTGAGGGGTCCGGTCATCGGACGACGAGTTGGGTGAGCACGAGTCCGGACTCGTGGGTCTCCACCTCGAAGAGACCGGTGCGGTCGACCGTGAGGGTGAGGGTCGCGGGGGTGCCGGGGGTGAGGGGCAGTTCACGGTCGTAGCCGTGGACATGGACGGTGTCGGCGCGGTCGCCGGTCACGCGGAGGGTGAGGCGTTCGCCCTTCTTGAGCTCGATGCGGGAAGGGGGTGGTGCGACGGTCTTGCCGGTGATGGTGAGGGTGACGGTGCGGCCGGGGGCGGGCACGGGGGAAGCGGTCGGGCGGGGGCTCGGCGAGGTGGCGGAGGGAGAGACGACGGGAGGGGAGGTGGCCCGGCCAGGGCCCGAGGTGGTGGGGCCGGTGCCCAGGCGGAGGGTGGCCTGGACGGGGGCGCCGGCGACGGCCCAGACCGTGTGGTCGTCGGCGTGGAGCCGGACGGTCAGGGTGTGGGCGCCGGGCGGTACGTACCCCCAGGGGCCGTAGAGGCGGGCGGTCTCCTTGCCGTCGATGAGGAGGCGGGCATGGCCGCGGCCCGGGAGGGCCGCGCCGCCGGTGCTCTCGGGGGTGAAGCGGAACCTCTCCACGACGAGGTGGACGTTCCAGCCGCCCTCGCTGTCGGGGAGGGCGTCGGCGCGGACGGTGGGCGCGTCCGTCGCGGGCAGTTCCCTGAGCCGGTGCCCGGCCTCGTCCCGGGCCGGGAGGAGGGTGCCGCTGCTCCCGGTGTCCTCCTGGTGGCTGGTTCCGGGCTTGTGGTGGGTGGTGGCCCGGCCGCCGCAGCCCACCAGGGTCACGGCGGCGGCGAGGACGAGCGCCAGCGGCGCGAGGGGGAGGCGGGGCGCGGCCCGCCGCGTGCGGGTCACGCCGTCCCCTCCTCGTGCGGCCGGGCCTCGGAGTGCGCGGAACCGGGGGCGGGAGCACGACCGGAACCGGACTCTGCCCCGGAGCCGGACCCCGGCACCGCTGCCGGTTCGGCTTCGGGGGTGGACGGGGTTTCGGGTGACGGGTTCGGGGTGCGGGCGCCGGCGGCGACCACGGCCCACAGGACCCACACCACACCGAGGAGCAGGCGGAGCCAGGCCGGGCTCACGGGGATGCCCGGGACCATCAGGACCGCCTTGTCGAAGGCGTCGAGGAGGGTGAGGGCGCCGAGGGCCACGGTGGTCCAGGCGAGGACCGGGCGGGTGGGACGGAGGGCGAGGCCCAGGAGGGTCCACCACAGGCCGGTGAGGAGCAGCGCGAGGGCCGGGACGACGGTCGGGGTGAGGGCGAGGGTCGAGCCGGCCACGTCGAGGGCCAGGCCTGCCAGGCCGAGGAGGGAGGCGACGGTGGCGATCCTGCTGCCGCGGAGGCGGCGCCACCAGAGGGCGAAGCCGGCCAGGGCGAGGACAAGGGCGCTGCCGAGGGCGAGTTGGGTCTCGACGCGCTGGATGCCCCGGGCGCCGTACCAGTCGCAGCCGGCGGGGAGGCGGCGGGCCTGGACGTTGTAGTCGGCGCAGACGAGGAGCTGGGCGAGTTTGACGGGTTCGCCGACGAGCCGGTCGGTGTTGCCGGAGACCTCGCCGCGGCGGGCGCCGCAGCCGGGCAGGGCGCCGGGACTGGCGGCTCCGGCGTCGGTCTGCCAGCAGTTGCCGCCGCCTTGGCCGTCCCACCAGACGTCGCTGCGGTTGGGGCGGGAGTTGCCGGCCTTGTCGATGCCGAGGTGGTTGTCCGCGTAGCGGTTGTGGTGGGAGGTGTCGGTCTGCTTGCCCCAGGCGGACTCGCCGCGGATGAAGGCGGGGACGGCGTTGAGGAAGAAGGCGGCGCGCTGGTGGCCGTAGACCCAGTTGTTCTCGTAGAGGTTCCAGTTTCCGCCGGCGGTGATGATGCCGGTGCCGGGGGGCATGGAGATCTGGGGGCAGACGACGCCCTGTTCGTAGCCGCGGTCGACGGGCGGCTTGGCGCAGGTTCCGTCGGCGACGTAGGGGTAGTAGTTCGAGTTGTTGTCGTGGATCAGGTTGCGCTCGAAGTGAGCGTGGTTCTGGGGCAGTCCGGGGTGGCCGGGGAAGGCGGAGTCCATGGAGGCGCCGCCCATGTTGTGGTCGAACTCGTTGTCGTGGACCCAGACGGAGTCTCCGGCGGTGCCGGAGTAGCCGACCATGTTGTGGTGGCTGCGGCAGCCGGTGATCTCGATGGAGTAGCGGGGGACGTCGTAGCCGCGGCCGTTGTTGATGTTGGAGGCCGAGCCGGGGTAGATGCCGGAGTCGCCGTTGCCGTAGGACTCGCAGTTCTTGTAGAGGCCGTGGTCGGAGGCGAAGGTGAGGAAGCCGTACTCGTCGTTCCAGCGGGTGAGGACGTCGTCGATGACGAAGCCGTCGGCGGCGAGCACGTAGAGCGAGTTGAACGTGGTGCGCTGGGCGGTGAAGTTGCGGAAGTAGACGCCGTCGGTGCCGTCGGCGCGCACGGCGTTGAGCTTGCGGTACTTGGCGTCGATGACGACGTCGAGCCGGGAGGCGCCGGTGCCCTCGATCTGGAGGTCCTTCTTGCCGAGGATGGCGACGAGGTTCTGGTTGTGCGGGCACTGCCGCTGCTGCTCGTAGCTGAGGATCTGGTAGCCGAGGGCGGAGTTGGGGGCCTTGAGGGTGGCGCAGGCTCCGGCCGGCGGCGGCAGGGAGGGCTCCTCCTCGTAGAGGCCGGGGAGGATCGCGATGGTGAGGCCGGGCCGGTCGACGGCGTCCACGGCCTGCTGGAGGTGGCGGTAGCCGCTGCGGGCGCAGCGTTCGAAGAGGGCGAGGTTGCGGGCCTTGAGGGTGGCGGGGAAGCCGGAGACGCGACGGGCGAAGTCGGTCCGGTCGGTCTTGCAGACGAGGAGGTCGGGTTCCCCGGTGCGGAGCTTCGGCACGCTGCCGGAGCCGTCGGGGAAGGTGACGGGCCGCTCCTCGTGGGCCTGGGCCCCGGGTGCGGTGAGCAGGGCCGCGGCGAGTGCCGTGAGCACCGCGGTGAGCGCGAGGACGAACCTTCGGGTCCAGGACATGCGCGTGAGAGTAGAGCATTGTTCATCTTCTTTGACCCCCTCGTGCGGCACCTGATTTCCGCGCACTCGACGACCACCCCGACGACCACCCCGACAGCCATCCACGCCGGTCGCCCCGTTGACGGAAGGCGCGCGGAATCCTACGGTCATGCATAGGATTCCCTTGTGGGCTCAGGACAGGAGCGGGCGATGACCACGGAGCAGGCCAGGAAGACGGCCGAGGCGCTCGGATACAGCACCGGTTTCGGCAACGAGCACAGCTCGGAGGCGATCCCCGGCGCGCTGCCGCACGGCCGCAACTCCCCGCAGCGCGCACCGCTCGGGCTCTACGCCGAGCAGCTCAGCGGCAGCGCCTTCACCGAGCCGAGGGCGCACAACCGCCGTTCCTGGCTCTACCGGATCCGCCCCTCGGCCGCGCACCCGCCGTTCACCCGGATCGACAACGGCACGCTGCGCGGCACGCCGTTCACCGAGACCGTGCCCGACCCCAACCGGCTGCGCTGGGACCCGCTGCCCGAGCCGGCGCCCGGCACCGACTGGCTGGCCGGTCTGTGGACTCTCGGCGGCAACGGCGACGCGACCCAGCGCACCGGCATGGCCGTCCACCTCTACCACGCCAACGCCGCCATGGAGCGGGTCTTCGGCGACGCGGACGGCGAGCTGCTGATCGTCCCGGAGCGCGGCGGCCTGCTCCTCCGTACCGAACTCGGCCTGCTCGCCGCCCACCCCGGCGAGGTCGCGCTGATCCCGCGCGGGGTCCGCTTCCGCGTCGAGCTGCTCGACGAGACCGCCCGCGGCTATGTCTGCGAGAACTTCGGGGCGCCGTTCCAGCTCCCCGACCTCGGCCCGATCGGCGCCAACGGCCTGGCCAACGCCCGTGACTTCCGGGCCCCGGTCGCCGCGTACGAGGACGTCGAGGGTCCGGTGGAGGTGGTCAACAAGTACTGCGGCAACCTCTGGTCGGCGACGTACGGCCACTCCCCGCTGGATGTCGTCGCCTGGCACGGCAACCACACCCCGTACGTCTACGACCTGCACCGCTTCAATGTCATCGGGACGATCTCGTACGACCACCCCGATCCGTCGATCTTCACCGTCCTCACCTCACCCTCCGACACCCCGGGGCTCGCGGGCGTGGACTTCGTGGTCTTCGCACCGCGCTGGCTGGTCGGCGAGGACACGTTCCGCCCGCCGTACTTCCACCGGAACGTGATGAGCGAGTACATGGGCCTGATCGAGGGCGCGTACGACGCGAAGACGGCCGGAAAGGGAGGTTTCGTGCCCGGCGGCGGCTCGCTGCACAACATGATGTCGGCGCACGGCCCCGACCGGGAGACCTTTGACCGGGCCTCTGCCGCCGAGCTGCGGCCACAGAAGATCGACGACGGCCTGGCGTTCATGTTCGAGACCCGCTGGCCGGTGACCGCGACCCCGCAGGCGGCGGAGGCCGACCATCTGCAGCAGGGGTACGACGACGTATGGCAGGGTCTTGAGCGCCACTTTCGGCCGTAGTGTCTCGGCCGTAAGCCCGTAGCCTTCGTACGGAGAACCCGTGACCGCCTTCGCACCCGACTCGCTGGTCCTGAACCGCAAGCTGCCGCTCTGGTACCAGGTCTCGCAGTCGCTGCGCGCCTCGATACTGGGCCGCACGCCCGACGCCTCGCTGCGGCTGCCCACCGAGGAGCAGCTCGCGGCCCACTACGGCGTGAGCGTGCTGACCATGCGCCAGGCCCTCAAGGAACTGGAGGAGGAGGGCCTGATCAGCCGGCACCGGCGGCGCGGGACCTTCATCGAGCCGGGCGCCCGGCGCTCCACCCCGCGCCGGCTGCTCGGCTCGATCGACGCGATCGTGGCCCAGCAGTCGGGCGAGCTGACGACGGTTCTCGGCCATGGCACCGCCCCGGTGCCGGGTGAGCTCGCGGAGCACTTCCCCGATCTGACGGAGATCGTGGCGTACCGGCGGCTGCGGCGCGACGGCGAGAGCGGGGAGCCGACCAACTGGGCGGAGAACGCGGTGCGTCCCGAGCTGGCCGCCGCGATCGACCCGGCCGATCTGGAGCGCTGGCCGATGACGAAGGTGCTGAGGGACGTCGTCGGGGTACGGATCAGCCGCATCACCGACACGGTCGAGGCCCGGCTCGCCGACCCGGAGACCGCCGCCCTGCTCCAGGTCCCGCTGCTGTCCCCGATCCTCCACTACACCGGCGTGACCTACGACGAGGACGGCAGGGTCGTCGACGTGGCCCGCATCCGCTACCGGGGCGACCGCTTCTCCTTCACGGTGACGGTGGAGGCGCACTGACGAGTTCACCGTGACGGTGGAGGCACACTGACGAGTTCACCGTGACGGTGGAGGCACACTGACGGGCGGGAGTCCCGGAGCGTGGTCCGGCAGCGGAATCCCGCCGACGCTGGAAGCCCGCTGAGCGCCCTCGTTAGCATGCGGAGCGTGACGGAAGCTCCTGGAGCGCACGACGCCGACCCGCCCCTCCTCGACGACCTCATGCCGTGGTCCGTCGCGCCGCTGCGCTTCGGCCGAGCGTGGATCGCGGCGCCGGACGTACGGACGCTGCGCGCCCGCTGGGACCGGCTCGCCGCCGCCGAGGGGGCGGAGCGGGAGTCCCTGTTCCGGCCCAGCCGGGCGAGGAACCCGGCGAGCGCGGTCGCCGCGCTGCCCGGGCAGCGGACCGGGACCGCCCGGTGGGCCCGCGAGCCGGGCCCCTGCCCCGAGCCCGTACGGATCGCCCGGGGGCCGTACGAGGAGCAGTGGCTGCTCCCCGACCACCGGCTGATCGACACCGCCCGCCCCGAGCTGTGGCGGGTCGCCGGCGCACCGCAGCTCTTCGCGGTCGAGCAGGGGTACGTGCCGGGCGCCGCAGGCCCCGCGCTCCTCGTGACGGCCGCGCTGCCGGAGGGCCGCTCCCCCGCCGGCCGGCCGGGCCGCATCCGGCCGCTCTTCCGGCGCCCCGGGGGCCACGAGCCCAATCTCGCGCCGGGTCTCCTCGCGTTCCTCGGGGAGCGGTACGGGCACGAGGTCGACGCCCACGCGTGGCTGGCGTGGACGGTGGCGGCGTCCCGCCCCTCCCCCGCCGGGTGCCGGGTGCCGCTCCCCGAGGACCCGGAGGTCTGGGCAGCGGGCGTGGCGCTCGGCCGGGACCTCGTCGACGTCCAGGCGCGCGGCGCCCTCAGCGGGACGAGGCCGCGGCTGCCGGGCGGACGCCGTCCGTATGTGCGGGCGGCGGTCCCGGCGCGTCCCGGGACGGTGACGTACGACGAGGGGGACGAGACGCTCTGCCTCGACGAGGGCCGGATCTCCCCCGTACCGGCGGAGGCCTGGGAGTTCCGGGTCGGCGGGGTGCGGGTCCTCGAGCAGTGGTTCGCGCACCGGACCGCCGCGCCGGAGCCCGGCTCGCTGGAGGCGATCGGGCCGGCGGCCTGGCCGCAGGAGTGGACCTCGGAGCTGCTGGAACTGATCACCGTGCTCGCGCTGCTCGGCGCACGGGAACCGGAGCGCGCCGCGTTCACGACGGGAACGACAGGAACGGCGGGAACGGCGGGAACAACGGGAACGGCTGGAACGACGGGAAGCGCGACCAGGGAGGAGCTGCGGGCCGCCGGGATCCTGCCCCCGCCCTGCCGGGCCCGCCGCCCCGCGTCCGTACTGGACCATCAGGAGGAGGGCCCGGAGGGGCAGTTCACGCTCCTGTGACGGAACCCGCCGACTCGGCCGAGCCGCCCACCACGCCCACCACGCCCACCTCAGGATCGAACGAGTCCAGGAGGCGCGTGATCGTCAGCGTGAAGACCGCGTCCGCGTCGATCGGGGCGGGTGCCTCGGCGAAGAGCCCCGCGAGGTGCGGGTACCGTCCGCTCGCCAGCTGACTCCCGAGGTAGGCGCCGCGCACCGCTTGTTCCTCCGCCTCGGACCAGGGCAGTCCCCGGGCCCGCTCGGCGATGGCGTGCTCGTTGGCGACGGTCGCCATGACCGTGCCGTTGACCATGGCGATCAGCTGCATCTTCAGCCCGGCGGGGATGCCGAGGGGGGTCAGGCAGGCGAGGCACCACTCCAGGAAGGCCAGGGCGTTCGGGCTGAACCCGTACGCGGTGGTCATGATCCGGGGAAGCCAGGGGTGCCGGTACATGATCGCGCGGCCCTGGCGGGCGATGCCGGTCATGTCGGCGCGCCAGTCGCCACTGGGCTCCTCGGGCAGCTCGTACTCGCCGCTGACGGCGTCGACCATCAGCTCGTACAGGTCCTCCTTGCGGGGGACGTAGTTGTAGAGCGACATGGTGCCGCAGCCGAGTTCGGCGGCGATGCGACGCATGGAGACCGCGTCGATGCCGTCCGCGTCGGCGATGCGGACGGCCGCGTCCACGATGTCCCGTCGGCTGTACGCCGGTTTGGGGCCTCGCCCCGCGCGCTCGGGCCGCGCCCAGATCACTTCCGGTTCGGCCGCTCGGCCCGCCATGGATCATCACCTCGCCTCCATCGTAGTTACGTACACCGTACGCAGTGGGGTATGGTCGCGCCATGACGACTACGTACGCTGTACTTAGTGAAGGTCTGCAGAAGCGGTACGGTGAGGTCCACGCCCTCCGCGGCCTCGACCTCGCCGTCCCCGAGGGCTCCGTCTGCGGCGTCCTCGGCCCCAACGGCGCCGGCAAGACCACCGCCGTCCGTGTCCTCACCACCCTCGCCAGGCCCGACGCGGGAAGTGCGCGGGTCGCGGGCCACGACGTGGTGCGCGATCCGGCGGGGGTACGGAAGCGGATCGCGGTCACCGGGCAGTACGCCTCGGTCGACGGCGACCTGACCGGCGCCGAGAACCTGCGCCTGTTCGCCCGGCTGCTGCGCGCGCCGCGCTCCCGCGCCGACGAACTCCTGGAGCGGTTCGGCCTGACCGCGGCGGCCGGGCGGCCCGCCCGCACGTACTCCGGCGGCATGCGGCGCAGGCTCGACCTGGCGGCGAGTCTGCTCGTACCGCCCAGGGTCCTCTTCCTCGACGAGCCCACCACCGGGCTCGATCCGCACAGCCGCAACGACATCTGGGACGCCGTAAGGGAGTTGGCGTCCGAGGGCACGACCGTGCTGCTGACCACCCAGTACCTGGAGGAGGCCGACCAGCTCGCCGACGACATCGTCCTGATCGACGAGGGGCGGGTCGCCCAGCGCGGCACCCCGGCCGAACTCAAGGCCCTCGTCGGCAGCTACGCCGAGGTCGTCGTCGCCCCCGCCTCCCCGCTCGAAGCCGCCGCGGCCGTCCTCGACCAGCTGACCGGTTCGGCGCCGGCCCTGGACCCCGAGCGCCGCACGGTCGGCGCGGTGACCACGGACACCACGCTCACCCTCCCCCGGATCGTCCGCGAGATCGACGCGGCCGGGGTGCTCATCGTCGACGCGTCACTGCGTCCGCCCACCCTCGACGAGGTGTTCCTGCGCCTCACCGACCGGAAGGAGCTCGCCGCGTGAGCACCGCCCTCGTCCACGACGGGACGGCCGTCCTCGGCCGCCACCTCCGCCGTGTCCTGCACGCCCCCGCGATGACCGTGATGACGCAGACGATGCCGATCGTGTTCCTGCTCTTCTTCGGGTACGTGTTCGGCAGCGCGCTCGCCCTGCCCGGCGCCGAGTACCGGTCCCAGCTGGTGCCCGGCCTGCTGGTGGCGACGGCGGCCGGCGGGCTCATGACCGGCATGTTCCAGTCCGCCCAGGACGCGCACCGGGGCGTGATGGACCGCTTCCGGACCATGCCGGTGAGCCGGGCCGCGGTCCCCCTCGGGCAGGCACTGGCCGACCTGGTGGCCAGTGCGGTCGGCACGGTCCCGCTGGTCCTGGTCGGGCTGGCCATGGGCTGGCGGATCGAGGGGACGGCGGCGGAGGCCCTGGCCGCCCTCGGTCTGCTGCTGCTCTTCCGGTTCGCGACGACCTGGGTGGGCATCCTGCTCGGCCTGGCGTCCAAGAGCGAGGAGGCGGCCGGACAGCTCGGCAGCGCCACCTTCATGCTGCCGCTGCTGTCCAACGCGTACATCCCGACGGACAACCTGCCGGGCTGGCTGCGGACGGTCGCCGAGTGGAACCCGATCTCGGCGGTCACCACGGCGGTCCGGGCCCTCTTCGGCAACGCGCCGACCCCCGCCGACGGGGCCTGGCCGGTGACCCACCCGGCCGCCGGGGCACTCCTCTGGTCCCTGGGCCTGATCGCCGTCTTCGCCCCGCTCGCGGTACGCCGCTACGCCCGGGGCTGACGGGCCGGCCGACCGCGCCGGGCGGGAAGCGGGCCCGCCGGCGAGATGCCCCCTGATGACAAGCGCCGCCCCCGCAGGGTAGGCAGGGCTTCCATGAGCACTCAGCCACTCCCCCTCGAAGGCATCACGGTCGTCGCCGTCGAGCAGGCCGTCGCCGCCCCCTTCGCCACCCGGCAGCTCGCCGACCTCGGCGCCCGCGTCGTCAAGGTCGAACGGCCCGACGGCGGGGACTTCGCCCGGGGGTACGACACCGCCGCCCGGGGTCTCGCCTCGCACTTCGTGTGGTGCAACCGCGGCAAGGAGTCCGTGGCGGTCGACCTCAAGGACCCCCGGGGCCTGGCGCTCGTCCGGCGGCTTGTGGGCGGCGCGGACGTCTTCGTGCAGAACCTCGCCCAGGGCGCGGCGGCCCGGCTGGGCCTCGACGCCGCCACCCTGTGCGCCGCGCACCCGAGGCTGATCGCGGTGGACGTCTCCGGGTACGGGGCGGAGGGACCGTACGCGCTCAAGCGGGCGTACGACATGCTCGTGCAGTGCGAGGCGGGCCTCGCGTCGGTGACCGGGACGCCGGAGCAGCCGGTCAAGTCCGGGATCCCGGCGGCCGACATCGCGGCCGGCATGTACGCCTTCTCGGGCGTCCTCGCCGCGCTCGTACGGCGCGGCACCACCGGGCGGGGCGGTCCGGTGGAGATCTCGCTGCTCGACTCGCTCGCGGAGTGGATGGGGCACCCGTTGCACCACGGGATGCACGGGGGTACGCCCCCGGCGCGCACGGGGCTCGCGCACGCGGTGATCGCCCCGTACGACGCCTATCCGACGGCCGACGGCGGGCTGGTGCTGCTCTCCGTGCAGAACGACCGGGAGTGGCGGCGGCTCGCCGAACAGGTCCTCGGCCGGCCGGAGCTTGCCGACGCCCCGGACTTCGCGACGAACACGGCGCGGGTGGCCGGGCGCGCGGCGACGGACGCGGTGGTCGCGGCGGCCCTGGCCCCGCTGACGGCACCCGAGGCGCTGGCGCGCCTGGACGCGGCGGGAATCGCCTGCGCCCGGCTCAACTCGGTCGCGGAGCTGGCGGACCACCCCCAGCTGACGGCCCGTGACCGCTGGCGGGAGGTGGAGTCACCGGCCGGGCCGCTGCGCGCGCTGCTGCCGCCGATCGTGTTCCCGGACGCGCCGGAGCCACGGATGGAGCGGATCCCGGCACTCGGGCAGGACACGGACGGGGTGCTCGCGGAGCTGGGTGTGCCGGAGACGGAGGTGAAGGAGCTGAGGAGTGCGGGGGTGATCGCCTGAGAGTGGGGCGGGGACACGGCGACAGGCACGAGAGGTGGGTCGGTGGGTGCGACGGGCCCGGTCGGGCGGGCGGACCCGTCGGCCTTCGGGTGCGCAGAACCGGTTGGGGGCACGAACGGGTCTTCCCTCGGGTGCGAACCGACCCGTCAGCGGGCACGAAGGAGCGCCGGACGGGCGGGGACACGTCCGGCGCTTTCACTGGCGCCGCGCTTTCGTTCTGCCGGGCAGGGGCGGGCGGCAACCTCGCCGGTAGGCGACGGCCCGGTGCGCCCGACCGTCAGCGGCGCGTACCGAAGAGCGAGCGGCGGAGTCTGCGGAGCGGGGCGAAGAGCGAGACCCGCGCGCTGCGGCTGCGGTGACCGTGCACCGGCGCCTCGTGCGTACGCGTCGTCAGTTCCCGCATCAGCAGCGTCGCCTCGGCCGCCTCACGCTGGGGCACGGCGGGTCCGCCGAGCACCGCGAGATGGCGGTCGAGCCGCGAACTGGTCGCGCTGCTCCCGCAGGTGATGGCAGGCACTCGCGGCCTGCTGCGCATTGCTATCTGTTCCATGTCACTCCCCACCCGTACAAGGGCACCCGACCCAGGGCAGGTTAACCCTATCGCCCCGCCGTGACACCCGTGTATCCCGGCGGCGGGATTCGTCGCACTCGTACGGAGGTTGACGGTCACTGTCCGAATCCATCTGATTCCAGGGCGAGTTGGACAGGCTTCGAACACCTGCCGAACCGTCATGAACCATCCTGCCCCCACGGCGGTCACCGGCGGGCACCCGGGTCGGTGTGATCTCCGCCACCAAGATCGTCCGAGCGGTTCCGGGTCGAAGGACCGGCGCCCGAAGGACCCTCCTCGGCTACCGTGGATCCATGACGGTGATCGCGGGTCGTTACCGGCTTCTGGACGTCCTCGCCGAGGGGGCGACCGGCACCGTCTGGCGCGCCCTGGACGAGACGGACGGCCACGAGGTGGCCCTCAAGGAGTTCCGGACCCCGGACGGGCTCCCCGCCGACGAGGCACCCCTGCTGTTCGCGCGGCGGGAGCGCGCGGCGCGGGCCGCCGCCCGGATCTCCCACCCCTCCGCCGTACGGACCCTCGGTGTGGCCACCGAGGACGGCCGGCCGTGGGTCGTGACGGAGCTGGTAAGGGGGCTCACCCTCGCCGAGACGCTGGAGGCGGCCGGCCCGCTGTCCCCGCGCGAGGCCGCACGCGTCGGCGCGGAGGTGCTCGGCGCCCTGCGGGCGGCGCGCGAGGCGGGTGTGGCGCACCGGGGCGTGGGGCCGGGGCACGTGCTCCTCGCCAACGACGGGCGGATCGTGGTGACCGGCTTCGGCACGGCCCCCGAGGACGCACCGGGGCCGGAGGGGGACCTGCGCGCCCTGGGGGAACTCCTCAAGGCCGCGGTCGGGGCACCGCCGTCGGGCGGCCCGGTCCGCCGGACCCCTGCGGACGACGTGCGCGACGCACTCGGTGCCCTGGTGGAGGGACTGCTGCACCCCGACGCCGAACGCCCCCTGACGGCGGACCACGTCGAGCGGGAGCTGCGACGGGTGGCGGCGGGCGGGACGCGGGTCGCGCGGGCGGAGCCGTACGCGACGGACGGCGCGGGCCGCACTTCGACCGACGGCGGCGCCGGGAACGGACGCCGGGCACGGGACGGTGACGAGGAGGACGGCGAACGCCGGGCGGGTGCGGGAGGCAAGGCCTCGACGCCGGAGGCGGGTGCGACGTCGTCCCGCAGGACCGGCGCGCCCCGCCGGGGGCCCGTGCTCGTCGCCGGGCTGCTCGGCGCGCTGCTGATCGCGGGGGCCCTGACGTACCACCTGGTGGTGGACGACGAGGGCCCGGACACCGGGCCCGGTCCGGGCGGTGCGACGAGCACCGCTCCGGCCGGTCCCGGCGCCACGGACGGCGTGGGCGGCGGCTCCGTTACACCGCGTTCCTGAAGCTGGGCAGGTAGCCGCCGGACTGTCCGGCCGCGGTCGGGTGGTAGGACTCCCCGATGTTGAGCCAGTTGACGCTGTGCAGCCACGAGGAGCTGGAGCAGATCTCGTGACCGGTGAAGGCCGGGACCACGCTGGAGTAGGTGTAGCCGTGGTCGGCGGCGCGCTTGGCGACGGCGGCGTTGAGGTAGTCGGAGGCGCCGTTGATGGCGGTGCGCTCGTTCTCGCTCAGGCCGGCGATGCAGCTGCCGCCCAGCTGGTAGAAGCGCGGGTAGCCGAGGACGACGACATGGGCGGAGGGCGCCTTGTTCCGGATCGCGGTGTAGACGGCGTCGAGCTTCCCGGGGAGCGTGCTGTCCACGTAGCTCTTGGCCTGATTCACACGGTTGATACAGGTGGCCTCGGACTGAAGCACACAGGTCGTCATGACGTCGGCGAAACCGGCGTCATTTCCCCCGATCGTGAGAGAGACCAGGTCAGTGGCGGCCGAGAGGGGGCCGAGCTGATTCGCGGTGACATCACCCGTTCGGGCGCCCGAGCAGGCGGTGAAGGCGAACGAGGAGGGGGCGTTCGCGTTCTTCCACAGCACTGGGAACGCCTTCGTGGAGCGCTTGCAGTCGCCGCTGGCGCTGTCGTAACTCCCCGAGCCGACACCGGAGGAGTACGAGTCCCCCAGGGCCACGTAGTCGAGTGCGGCGGTCTCGGCGGCCTGAGCGGCACCCGCCCCGGTGAGGGCGAGGACGGCTCCGAGCAGGAGCGCGGAGGAAAGGGCGGTAAAACGGGGCAGTCTCATGGAACCTCCCTGTAGCAGGATCTCTGCGCTACCAGGTAGTAGCATCGGATCCGCCCCGCCGGAAGTGTTCATGTCAAAACTGGTGGTGAACATCCTCCGATCCCCCGTCAGGGACCGTCGAGATCCGGCCATGAGAGGAACCGGAGCCTCCGGTCCCGACGAAGTGGTCGGACGAGAACACGACACATTCACACAACAATGCACAGCGGCATGATCTTGAATCACCGTTGCCCGCATGCGGACGGATTGATCGAAGCCGACCGGGACGTTTTGACATCCGACCGTCGAACCTTCGCCAAACTGCCGAAAACCAGGCCGTAGATGAGGGACTTGCCATACAGTCCCCTTCATCAATACCGTCGTAGATCTCACTCGCACCGGTCCGTCACGCAGAAGCGGCTCAGGGGAGGGCTCTAGCGTCGCTGGTGGTCCCGGGGCGGGGCGCGGTAGGGGGGTGCCGTGCTCGGTGCTCGAACGTGCGCCGAGTCGCGGGTGCCGCGCGGCCAGACATGCCAACTCACCTGTCCCACAAGGAGATCGCTTCTGTGCGGGCGGGGCGAGAACCCCCCTTTCGAACCGGACACACCATCGGACCGCCCAAGGGTGGGCGGCCCACCGGACGAGAGGGAAACCGGATCCATGAGCTCGTTCCTGCGCCCGACCGCCACGGGCCAAGAATTGACCGAGCCGGGCCGAATAGCCGCCCAGTACCGCGCGATCACCTCGCATTTGGCGATCACTCCGCCGGTGAGCGTCGTCATTCCCGCGATGAACGAGGCCGAAAATCTTCCGTACGTCTTCAAGACGCTGCCGGAATGGATACATGAAGTCGTCCTCGTCGACGGAAATTCCACCGATGCCACGGTCGACGTCGCCCGTGAACTCCGGCCCGACGTCAAGGTCGTCAAGCAGGTCGGCAAGGGCAAGGGCGACGCGCTCATCAGCGGATTCGCCGCCTGCACCGGCGACATCATCGTCATGGTCGACGCGGACGGCTCCGCCGACGGCCAGGAGATCGTCTCCTACGTCTCCGCCCTCGTCGGCGGCGCCGACTTCGCCAAGGGCTCCCGGTTCGCCAACGGCGGCGGCACGGACGACATGACGACCATCCGCCGACTGGGCAACTGGGCCCTCTGCACCCTCGTCAACCGGAAGTTCGGCGCCCGGTACACCGACCTCTGCTACGGCTACAACGCCTTCTGGCGCCACTGCCTCGACAAGATCACCCTCGACTGCACCGGATTCGAGATCGAGACCCTGATCAACATCCGGGTCGTCACCGCGGGCCTCAAGGTGCAGGAGGTGCCCAGCCACGAATACAACCGCATCCACGGCGTCAGCAACCTCAACGCCGTCCGCGACGGCATCCGGGTCCTCAAGGTCATCCTCAAGGAGAAGGCCGTCAGCAAGGCGGCCCGCCGACGACCCGCGCCGTTCTCGGTGAACGTCCCCCGGGGAGAGGCGTCTTGAGCGACGGCACCTCCCCGTACGGCTTCTCGGTGGTGATCTGCGTCTACACGGAGGAACGCTGGGAGGACATCCTCGCCGCCGTCGACTCCGTACGGAAGCAGTCCCTGCCGGCCCGCGAGACACTGCTCGTGGTCGACCACAACGAGCGGCTCCTCTCCCGGCTCACCGAGGAGTACGCGGAGCCGTCCCCCGCGTCCGGTGCGCAGGTGCGGGTGCTCCCCAACGCGGGCCCACGCGGCCTGTCCGCCGGCCGCAACACCGGGATCGCCGCCGCCCGCGGCGCGTTCGTCGCCTTCCTCGACGACGACGCCGTCGCGGAGCAGGACTGGCTCCACCATTTCGCCGCCGCCTACGACGACCCGCGCGTCATGGCCGTCGGCGGCCGGACCCTGCCCGCCTGGGCGTCGGGCCGCCGGCCGGACTGGTTCCCCGAGGAGTTCGACTGGGTCGTCGGCTGCACCTACCGGGGCCTGCCCCGGGGCCGGGTCCCCGTGCGTAACGTCCTCGGCGGCAACGCCTCCTTCCGCCGTACGGCCTTCGACGCGGCGGGCGGCTTCGCCACCGGCATCGGGCGGGACGGCAGCCGGCGGCCCCTCGGCTGCGAGGAGACCGAACTGTGCATCCGGCTCTCCAGAGCGCTGCCCGAGGCGATCCTCCTCATCGACGACCGGGCGGTCATCCACCACAAGGTGCCCACCGCCCGCGAACGCTTCGGCTACTTCCGCACCCGGGTCTACGCCGAGGGCCTGTCCAAGGCCCTGGTCGCGCGGAGCGTCGGCACGCAGAAGGGCCTGGAGTCCGAACGGCGTTACACGACAAGGGTGTTGCCCGCCGGGGTCCTGCGCGGGGTGCGCGACGCACTGCGCGGACGCGAGGGCGGCGCGGGCCGGGCCGGGGCGATCGTCACGGGCGTGACACTGGCGGCGGGCGGCTACGCGCTGGGCACGCTACGGACGAGGAACGGCGGGGCGAGGTTCTCGTGGGGGCCGATCGAGGGGACGGGGGGAGCGGTGACCGTCGCCGGTGAGGCAGGCACCGAGGCTGGGGCCGGAGCGGGGACCGGGGCTGGGGGCGGGCCCCAGACCGGGCCCCAAGCCGGGGGCGAGGCCGGACCCCGGGCCGGGTTCGAAGCCGGGGCCGGGTCCGAAGCGGGGCCCCGGGCCGGGGCCGAAGCCGTGGTCGGGACCCGAGCCGCAGGCCGGACCCTCGGAGTGCGTCCGTGACCGATTGCGCGGCCCCCGGTCCCCCCGTCCCCGTCCTCATGTACCACGCCGTCTCCCCCGACCCCGCGCCCGCCACCCTCGGGCTCTCCGTCACCCCCGAGGCCTTCGCCGCGCAGATGGGGGTCGTCGCCGAGCGTGGGTTCACCCCGCTGACCGCCGCCGGGCTCGCCGCCGCCTGGCGCACCGGGTCGCCGCTGCCCGCGCGCCCGCTGCTCGTCACCTTCGACGACGGGTACGAGGGCGTGCACCGGTACGCCCTGCCGGTGCTCGCCGCGCACTCCTTCGCGAGCACCGTCTTCGTCTCCACCGGCTGGCTGCCCGGAAAGCACGGGACGGGCGGCGCCCTCGACACCATGCTCGACTGGGCGCAGGTGCGCGAACTCGCCGACGCGGGGACCGAGATCGGCGGGCACAGCCACACCCACCCCCAGCTCGACCAGCTCGACGCGCGCCGGCTCCGGTTCGAGACGCTGCGCTGCCGGGAGATCGTGGCCGAGGAAGTCGGCACCGCGCCCGCCTCGTTCGCGTACCCCTACGGGTACTCCAGCCGCCGGGTCCGCCGTACCGTCCGGGAGGCCGGTTTCACCCAGGCGCTCGCCGTCGGCAACGCGCTGGCCAGCCGCTGCCAGGGCCCGTACGCCCTGGAGCGGGTGACGGTGCGCCGGTCCACCGGCCTCGCGGAGTTCACCCGGCTCGTCGAGGGCCGTGCGATCGCGTGGAACTTCGCCGCCGACCGGGCCATGACGAAGGGGTACGCGCTCGCCCGACGCGCCCGGGGCGCGGTCCGGGGCCACTGGATCTGAAGCCCCGGTCGGGCGGCGGGACGCGGCAGGCCTGGGCGGCGTCCCGGCCAAAACCCGGTGCGCGTCCTGTCCGGTTGACGGATCATGGACGCCATGGCTGACACCCCACCGGCACCGTCCGAGCCTCAGCGCTCGCTGCCGATCCGGCTGAACCTCGACGACAGCGACTCCCCCTCGGACGTCGTCGACGCGCTGTTCCTCGGCCGCTTCGCGACCGGGGAGCAGCCGCACTCGCACAGCACCACCCTGGACCGGGTCAAGCCCGACGCGACGCTGCTCCCGGCCGGAGCCACGGTGCTGCGGGCGGCGAAGGACGACGACCGCAGCGCGCTGCTCGCCGAGGGCGAGGGCTGGACGCTGCTGGTCTCCCGCTGGAACCGGGGGGCGGACGTCACCGTGACGGCCACCGACGCGGACCTCGCGCAGTCGGTCCTGAAGGAGGCCACCGAAGGGGCGAAGGACGAGCCGGAGCCCCAGCCGGAGAACGTGACGATGGGGTTCTGGTACGTGTCGCCCCGGCGCGGCCCGCACCGGACGACCCGGCAGATCAGCGCGGGCACATGGGACGAGGTCCGGCCCAACTACTCGGCGCCGGTGGCCGAGTCCATGGACCGGCTGATGAAGGTGACGCCCGACTCCATCGCCGGCCGACTCCTGCTGCTGCACGGCCCGCCGGGCACCGGCAAGACGTCCGCGCTTCGGACCCTGGCCCGGTCCTGGCGGGACTGGTGCCAGGTGGACTGCGTGCTGGATCCGGAGCGGCTCTTCAACGACGTCGGCTACCTCATGGACATCGCCATCGGCGAGGACGAGGGCACGGCCAAGGGCCGCTGGCGGCTGCTGCTCCTGGAGGACTGCGACGAGCTGATCCGGGGCGAGGCGAAGCACACGGCGGGGCAGGCCCTGTCCCGGCTGCTGAACCTGACGGACGGTCTGCTCGGCCAGGGGCGCAACGTCCTGGTCGGGGTCACGACCAACGAGGACCTGGAGCGGCTCCACCCGGCCGTGGTCCGGCCGGGCCGCTGTCTGGCGCGGATCGAGGTCGGGCCGCTGAGCCGGTCCGAGTCGGTGGAGTGGCTGGGGCGCTCGGAGAACGTGCCGCGTGAGGGCGCGACGCTGGCGGAGCTGTTCGCCCTGCGCCGCGGCACGCCCTCGACGGAGCTCCCGGAACCCCGCACGGCGGGGGCGGGCCTGTATCTGTAGGCCCGGGCCACAGCTCGTGCCCGCGGGTCCCGTCCACGGGTCCTTCGCCTCAGGGGCTCAGTTGTCGTAGGCCGCGCGCAGCGCCTCATTCAGTGCCGCCTCGGCGGCCTCGCGGCTGAGGCCGAGGCGGCGGGCCTCCTCGGCGTACTGGGCGGCGGCGGTGGCGGCCCTGCGGGTCGCCGCGTCCCCCGCTGCGGCGACGAAGGTGCCGTGGCGCCCGCGCGTCTCGATCACCCCGTCCGCCTCCAGTGCCTTGTACGCCTTGGCGACCGTGTTCGCGGCGAGGCCCAGCTGTTCCGCGAGCCCTCGTACCGTCGGCAGCTTGTATCCGACCGGCAGTCTGCCCGACCGGGCCCGCTCCGAGATCTGGGCACGCAGCTGTTCGTACGGAGCGGTGGTGGATTCGTGGTCCACGGCGATGGTGAGTGTCACCCCGCCGATTCTGCCCCCACCCCACCGGAAAATGGGAGGCGGCGGAGCGTGCCCGGCCCGTAGCGTGCGACCACATGACAGTGATCGTCCGTGATGTACGGGCCGAGGACGCCGCGGATTTCGCCCGGGTCCGCCGTGCGGCCGTCCCCTTCATGCTCGCGACCGCCGAGCAGTGCGCGTTCGACTGGGCGCACGCCCATCCGAAGAGCCACGAACGTCCGCTCGTCGCCGTCACGGAGGACGGCGAGGTCATCGGGACGGCGCAGCAGCGGATCGCCCATGACGCCCCGGAGCCCGGGATCGGCTCGGTGAACGTGTACGTGGACCCTGCGCACCCCGGCCGCGGTGCCGGGACGCTGCTGCTGCGCGCCGCCGAGGAGCACCTCGCCGAGCGGGGTGCGCGGACCCTGTACAGCTGGGTCCTGGACGCCCCCGAGAACCTGGCCTGGGCCGGCCGGCGCGCCTACTCCCCCAGCCGTTCCGCGTACTTCCTCCGGCTCGACCTGGCCGCGGCCGGACTGCCGCCGCTCCAGGCACCGCCCGCCGGTGTGGAGCTGCGCACGGCCGAGGACTTCGCGGCCGATCCGCGGCCGCTGTTCGAGCTGGACGCGGTGACGACCGCCGACGAGCCGGGTGACGTGGGGGCGGAGCTGGACGACTACGAGCACTGGCTGGCGACCACCTGGAACCATCCGCTGTTCGACCGGGCGCTGACGACGGTCGCGGTCGTGGACGGCGTACCGGCCGCGTTCAGCGCGGCGCAGACGGACGGTCTGGGCCGGTACAACTCGGGGATGACGGGCACGGCCCCGGCGTTCCGGGGGCGTGGGCTCGCGAAGCTCGCCAAGAACGCGTCGCTGCACCGGGCGCGTGCCGCTGGCTGCGCGGAGGCGTTCACCGGGAACGACACCGGGAACGAGCCGATGCTCGCGATCAACAAGTGGTTCGGTTACGAGGTCTGCGCGCGGGAGGTACGGCATGTCCGGACGATCGGTTGAGGTCACCCTGACGAAGGCGGGCCGGACGAAGATCCGCTACCCGGCCGAGGTGCTCGCGGAGAACGGCGCCCGGCTCTCGGTGCGTGCCCCGTGGGCGGCCGAGGGGGTGCGGGACTTCGGCTTCGTACGGTTCGAGCCGGGCGATGTCTTCGTGGAGCACTACTGGCGCGACCGCTGGTTCACGGTCAAGGAGGTGTGGTCCGCCGACGGCTCCCTCAAGGGCTGGTACTGCGACATCACCCGGCCGGCCGTGATCGACGGCTCGGGGGTGGTGGTCGAGGACCTGGACCTGGACCTGTGGGTGTCGGCGGACGGGAGCGAGGTGCTGCGGCTCGACGAGGACGAGTTCGCGGCGAGCGGGCTCGCCGCCTCCGACCCGGAGGCGGCGGCGTGCGCCGTGGTGGCCCTGGACGAGCTGGAGGTCCTGGGCCGCGAGGGCCTGGTGGAGCTGTTGCGCTAGCGCGCTCCTGTCAGCTCAGTTCGACGGCCCCGTCCTCGGCGGCGAGGACGCCGGGTTCGGGACGGCCGCTGTCGCCGGTGGTGAGCTGTGTGAGCGTGGCCCGCACCGTGGCCGCGCCGGGCCGGTAGGCGGGCTCCTTCACGACGGCGGTGTTGACCCATTCGTGGAGGTGCCCGTCGCAGACGGCCTGGGTGCCGCCGATCCCGGCGGAACGATTCCCCTGGACGAGGGCGGAGCTGACGAAGACGGGTCCCGCGCTTTCGTCGAGGCAGTGGTAGGTGCCGGAGAGGGTCACCGTGCCGTCCTCGCCGATGGTGCCGTATCCGTAGACGGAGACGCCGTCGCCCCCTCCCGCGTGGGCGAGGGGGGCGACGGCCGTGGCGGTGGCGGCCAGCAGGGCGCCTGCGGCGAGGGCGAGTCGGACGCGCATGTGCGGGGGTCCCTTCGGGGTGGGGGATGGTGCTGCCCGCCAGGGATACCGGATTCGGCCGCCGCGTGGCCGAGACTCACCCTATCGGGGGCGAGTTGGACGAAACCGCCGCGCATATCGTCGTACGGTCACGCCTGACGCGGCCCGTACGGCAACCTCGCGGCCCGTCCCCGTACGGCAACCGCGTCCCGCCCCCGTACGGTCACCGCCCGGCGCGGCCCGTGGTCACCTTCCTCAGCAGCGGCCAGGCGAGCAGCAGCACGACGACCGTGTACACGGTGATCGAGAACGGCGTGTTCACCAGGCCCGCCAGGGAGCCGTCGCTGATCTGCAGGGCGCGGCGCAGCTGCTGTTCGGCGGCCGGGCCGAGGATGACCCCGATGACGGCCGGCAGCACCGGCAGCCCGTACCTCCGCATCCCGAGCCCGATCAGGCCGATGACCAGCAGGATGACCAGGTCGAGCGCCTCACCGCCCACCGCGTACGCGCCGACGGCGGCGAAGAAGAGGATGCCGGCGTAGAGGTACGGGCGGGGGATGCGCAGCAGCTTGGCCCAGACGGGCGCGAGCGGCAGGTTGAGCGCGAGCAGCAGCACCATGCCGACGAACAGCGAGGCGATGAGCCCCCACACCAGCTCGGGTTCCCGCTCGAACAGCAGCGGGCCGGGCTGGATGCCGTACTGCTGGAACGCGGCAAGCATCACGGCGGCGACCGCCGTCGTCGGAAGTCCCAGGGTCAGCATGGAGACGAGCGTCCCGGCCGCCGAGGCCGAGGCCGCCGACTCCGGACCCGCCACGCCCTCGATGGCACCCTTGCCGAACTCCTCCTTGTGCTTGGAGAGGCGCTTCTCCGTCACGTACGAGAGGAACGTCGGGATCTCCGCGCCGCCGGCCGGGATCGCGCCGAACGGGAAACCGATGAGGGGGCCGCGCAGCCAGGACTTCCAGGTGCGCCTCACATCGCCCCTGCCCAGCCAGGGGCGGCCGACCGGGATGGCCTCGCCGGTCGAGCGGCGCAGGTGCGCGGCGACCCAGAGGGCCTCGCCGATGGCGAAGAGACCGACCGCGACGATGACGACGTCGACGCCGTCGGCGAGCTGGAGCGAACCGAAGGTGAGGCGCTGCTGCCCGGTCATCTGGTCCAGGCCGACCAGGCCGATGGTGAGGCCGATGAGCAGCGAGGCGAGGCCCCGGATGCGGGAGGAGCCGAGGACCGAGGTCACCGCGATGAAGGCGAGGACCATCAGGGCCAGGTAGTCGGGGGCGCCGATGTCGACGGCGAGCGCGGCGACCGTGGGGGCGAGGACGACGAGCAGGATCGTGCCGATCATGCCGCCGGCGAAGTGCCCGACGGCGGCGGCGGCGAGCGCCTGCGCGCCGCGGCCCGCCTTGGCCATGGGGTTGCCCTCGATGGCGGCGACGACGGCCGCGCTCTCCCCCGGGGTGTTGAGGAGGATGGAGGTGGTGGAGCCGCCGAACATGGCCCCGTAGTAGATGCCGGCGAACATGATGAACGCGCCGGTCGGTTCGAGCCCGTAGGTGACCGGGAGCAGCAGGGCCACGGCCATCGCGGGGCCGATGCCGGGCAGGACGCCGATGGCGGTGCCGAGGAGTACGCCGATGGCCGCCCACAGCAGGTTCATCGGGGTGAGGGCGGTCCCGAAGCCGTCGATGAGGGAGTTCAGGGAATCCATGGGTCAGATCACTCCCATCAGCGGACCGCCGGGCAGCGGGACGCCGAGCAGCATGTCGAAGACGACGTAGGTGAGGAGCGAGAGGCAGGCCGCGATCAGCGGGTCGCGGTGGAAGTGGCGGCTGCCGAGGGCGTAGGCCGAACCCCAGAAGAGCAGGGCGCCGGCGACGGGGAAGCCGACGGGTCCGATGAGGACGGCGAAGGCGAGGAAGACTCCGGCGAGGAGGAGGACGGTGCGCCAGTCGGCGGGCTCCGCCAGGTCGACGTCCTCGCCCGCCTCGGCCTCGCCGCGTCCGCCGCGCAGGACGTCGACGGAGAGGAGGACGGCGACGACGAGCAGGCCGCAGCCGACGACGAGGGGGACGGTGGCGGGGCCGACGGGGCCGCGGCCTGTGAGGTCGGTGTCGAGGGTGAGCGCGTCGGTGAGGACGAGGACGCCGAGGGCGAACAGCAGCACACCGACGCCGAGTTCGGAACGGCCGCGGAGCCAGGAGGGCAGGGTCGGTTTCACAGGCCGAGCTCCTTGAGGACGGAACCGACGCGGCGGTCCTGCTCGGTGAGGAAGGTGCCGAACTCCTCGCCCGGCAGGAAGGCGTCGTTCCAGCCGTGGGTCTTCAGCGACTCGCGCCACTGCGGTGAGTCGTGCAGTTCGGTCACCAGCGCCACGAGCTTGTCGCGTTCGGCGTCGGAGAGGCCGGGCGGGGCGACGATGCCGCGCCAGTTGGTGAACTCGGTGTCGAGGCCGGCCTCGCGGAGAGTGGGGGCGTCGAGGCCGGGGACGCGCTTCGGGCCGGTGACGGCGAGGAGGCGCAGTTCGCCGGCCTTGATCTGGTCGAGGTACTCGCCGACGCCGGAGACGCCGAAGCCGACCTTGTTGCCGAGGATGGAGGCGAGGAGTTCGCCACCGCCGTCGAAGGGGACGTAGTTGACGTCCTTCGGGGCGATGCCGGCGGCCTGCGCCATCAGCATCGGGGCGAGGTGGTCGGGGCCGCCGGGCGAGGAGCCGCCGCCGACGGGCAGCTTGCCGGGGTCCTCCTTCCAGGCCCCGAGCAGGTCGTGGATCGTCTTGTACGGGGAGTCCTTGCCGACCACGACGATGTCCTGCTCCTCGGTGAGCCGGGCGATCGGGGTGGTGTCGGCGAGGGTCCTGGGGGTCTCGTTGGTGTGGACGGCGCCGACGACGCCGAGGCCCATGGACATGGCGAGACGGCCGTTGCCCCGTTCGCCGACGAGCCGGGTGAGGCCGACGGTGCCGCCCGCGCCGGGCAGGTTGAAGACCTCGATGTCTCCGGTGAGGCCCGCCTCCTCGGCGTTCTTGGCGGCGGTGCGGGCGGTGATGTCGTAGCCGCCGCCGGGGGTGTTGGGGACCATGAAGCGCAGGCCGGGTATCTGCGTACCGGAGTCGGAGCCGCTGCCGGTACTGAGCAGCGGAGGACCCACCAGGACGAGCAGAGCGGCCCCGAGGAGGGCGAAGGGGGTGCGCGACCGCACGTGTGCCGCCTCTCAGGCAGTAGGGAACGGGGGGTGTGAGGTGGCCCACATGTTGCCCGCGCGTTAAGAAGCTGTCTCTCTTCCGCAACCAACGGACGTTGTGGTCGTTGTGGTCGGGACCTAGCGTGGGTCGGCGTGACGAACGTGCTGGTGGTGGACGACGACTTCATGGTCGCCAGGCTGCACTGCCGCTATGTGTCGGCGGTGGCGGGCTTCACGGTGTCCGGGGTCGCGCACAGCGGCGCCGAGGCGCTGCGGGCGGCCGAGCGGCTGCGGCCCGACCTGGTGCTGCTCGACGTCTTCCTGCCGGACATGGACGGCATCCGGGTGCTGCGGGAGCTGCGGGCGGCGGGCCTGGCCACGGACGCGCTGTTCATCACGGCGGCGCGGGACGTGGGCACGATCCGGGAGGCGCTGCGGGCGGGGGCGCTGCACTATCTGATCAAGCCGTTCAGTCAGGCGGCGCTGCACGAACAGCTCCGCCACGTGGCCTCGCTCCGCAGCCGCCTCGACGAACTGGGCGAGGCCCGCCAGGAGGACGTCGACCAGATCTTCGGCACCCGCCCGCGCGGCTCCCGGGAACTCCCGAAGGGCCTCGCCGCCCACACCGCCGACCTGGTCGACTCGATCCTCCGTGCCCACCCGGAGGGCCTCTCGGCCACGGAATGCGCGGAAGCCGGCTCCCTCTCCCGCGTGAGCGCCCGCCGCTACCTGGAGTACTTCACGGAAACGGGCCGCGCGGAAGTGACCCTGCGCTACGGCGGAACGGGCCGCCCGGAGCGTCGGTACCGGCGGGTGGGGTGACGGGGCTCCCGGTTCCGCCGTTCCTCAGCCGCTTCTTTCCTGCACCTTAAAGCGGCCCTAAGGATCGTCACCTTCCCCTTCTCACGGGCGATTTCGTGGATTCGGGCGGCTAGTTTCCTGAGCAACCCCCCACCTCACCCTCGTGAAGGAGCTGTCCCCCATGACTTCTCGCCGTACGGCCTCGGTCGTCGTCGCCACCGGTGTGCTCGCCCTCTCCGGGCTCGCCTCCGTGCCCGCTTTCGCTCATGGGTCGATGACCGATCCCGTGAGCCGGGTCTCGGCCTGTTACGCGGAGGGGCCCGAGGCGCCGAAGTCGGCGGCCTGCAAGGCGGCGGTGGCGGCCAGTGGCGCCCAGGCGTTCTACGACTGGAACGCGGTGAACATCGCCAACGCGGCCGGTCA
This sequence comes from Streptomyces sp. NPDC001728, assembly GCF_040297565.1. NCBI lineage: Bacteria > Bacillati > Actinomycetota > Actinomycetes > Kitasatosporales > Streptomycetaceae > Streptomyces > Streptomyces sp. NPDC001728. The sequence goes on along the minus strand of NZ_JBEOZK010000005.1, from coordinate 72,077 downwards.
GCACCGGCAGTTGATCCCGGACGGCAAGCTGTGCAGCGCCGGCAACGACAAGTACCGGGGGCTCGACCTGGCGCGGGCCGACTGGCCGGCGAGCCCGATGGCCTCCGGGGCGCACACCTTCCGGTACAAGGGGACTGCCCCGCACCGGGGTTCGTTCGCGCTGTACGTGACGAAGGACGGGTACGACCCGTCGAAGCCGCTGAAGTGGTCGGACCTGGAGGAGAAGCCGTTCGCGACGGTGACCGACCCGGGGATGCAGAACGGTGACTACGTCTTCCGGGGGACGGTGCCGAAGAAGTCCGGCCGCCACCTGATCTACTCGATCTGGCAGCGCTCCGACTCCCCCGAGGCCTTCTACACCTGCTCCGACGTGGTGTTCGGGAAGGACAACGGGGGTACGGCCCCGGCGCCGACCGCGTCCGCGCCGAGCGACCAGCAGATCGAGGACGGCCAGGACGAGTCCTCGGTCGAGCACGGCGGGCACGGGGACGGCGACGCCTCCACGGGTGCCGGGGAGACGGCCGCCGCCCCCGACGCGGGTGCGCCGGAGTCGCCCGAGTCCGCCCCGGAGTCCTCCGAGGCGCCCGCGTCGCCGTCGCCCAACGCGCCCGCGCCCGCAGCCGGTTCGGGTTCCGGTGTGGAGCTGGCCGAGACCGGTGGCGACGCCACCACCCCGTATCTCGCGGTCGGTGGCGCCGCCGTACTGGCGGTCGGCGCGGCCGTGCTCTTCGGGACCACCCGCCGCCGCCGTACGCAGGGCTAGCCGACCACCGACAGGCAGGTGGTCGGGGTCGCGTGGGCCGGGTCGAGGGCGTTGGCCACCTCGTGGAAGGTGACCCGGTCCACCGTGCCGATCGCCACGTGCTCGGAGAGGTCGAGCGCGCACTTGTCCTGGATGAGGACGTTGGTGACGTTCGGGCCGGTCAGGAACTGGGAGCGGTACGGGGTGACCACCTCGTCGTACTGGCTCGCGATGACGTGGTAGCGGACCCCCGGCACGGTGTCGCCGCCCTCGTTGAGCTTCGTGATGAAGGCCGAACCGGCGATCTGGTCGGCGAGCCCCGGGGTGGTGGAGCTGATGACGTCCTCGGCCCCGGGGAAGTACGGGAGCAGTTCGGTGAGGCCGAGCAGGGTGGTGCCGTGGTTGTCGGGGGCGATCCCGACGAGCGTGTTCACCTTCTCGGCCCCGCCGAGGAACTTGAGGTACCAGCGCGGCATCATGCCGCCCTGGGAGTGTCCGACGAGGTCGGCCTCGGGGGCGCCGGTGGCGGCGAGGACCCGGTCGACATAGGTGTCGAGCTGTCCGGCGGACGCGGCGATCGGGCCGAGCCCGTTGAAGAGCGGCACGCCAGGCAGCTGGCCGTAGTCGAGCGAGAAGACGCAGTAGCCCCGGTTGACCAGGTACGGCGCGAGGGCCAGCCAGTTGTCGACGGAGTTCCCGAAGGTGCCGTGGACGAGGACGACGGGGCGCGGGTGCGCGGCGGACGGCTTGCAGGAGAAGTCGTTCCAGCCGCGACCGGCGGTGGCGGTGTCGGCCTGCGCGGTGGCGGCGGTGGCGGCGGTGGTCGGGGCGAGGGTGGCGGCGGCGGTCAGCAGCAGGACGGACAGCGCTCTGACGGCGTGCTTCCAGGGGGTCCGGGGCAGCATCGGGCGATCTCCTTGCGGCTCAAGGGGAAGGTGGGGGTACGCCCTGCGGTCCGGACCACAAGTGGGGATGGCGCGGTGGGGATGCGCTCCAGCCAAGCTACGCACGGGTAGCCTCGACTGGGAAGTTACGCGTCGGTAAAAACTGATGCGGCGTCACAACGCCCTGGTGGAAAGGCCGTCGACACCCCCGAAGGGCGCCGGGCGACCGCCGGGCAGCCCTCAGGCAACCCTCAGGCCACCGCCAGCGAGCCCGGCAGGACGGCCCTGGGGCCGAATTTAGCCCGTGCCCGGTCCGCCACCGCCTCGATCCGCCGCGCCTTCTCGTCCGCCGGGTCCAGGGACAGCTGGTGCGCCGCGCCCTCCGTGCCCGTCAGGCCCTCCGCGCGCAGGGCGACGCCCCGCACCCGGGCCCGCTGGAGCCCGAAGGAGTCATGGACGGCGTACGCGAGGGCGGTGAGCGCCGCCGAGTGGGCGGTGGGTTCGGGCAGGGTGCGGCTCCGGGTGGTCGCGGTCCTGTCCGCGTACCGCACGGTGACGGCGAGCGCGCGGCACACCTGGCCCTCCGCGCGGAGCCGGGCGCCCAGCTCCTCGGCGAGCGAGAGGAGGGCCCGGCGCTGTTCCGTCCGGTCGGTCTCGTCGCGCGGGAAGGCACGTTCGGCCGCGACGGACCGGGAGGCCGCGTGGGGGACGACGGGGGTGCGGTCGACACCCCGGGCCCGCTCCCACAGCTCACGGCCGGTCTTCACGCCGACGAGCCGCTGGAGCACGGCGAGCGGGGCGTCCGCGACGCGGCCGACGGAGTCGAGTCCGTAGCCGCAGAGGGTACGGGCGGTGGCGCGGCCGACGCCGTCGAGCGCGACGACCGGCCGGTCGCGCAGAAAGGCGGCGGGGTCCTCGACGACCAGGGTGACTCCGGGGCCGGCCTCGTCGGCCGCCATCCGGGCCAGCATCGGGTTGGGCCCGGCGCCGATCACGCAGTCGACGCCGTACAGGGCGAGCGCCCTGACCCTGATCACGGAGGCCAGCTCGGCCGGGCCCCGACCGAAGTAGCGCAGCGCGCCGCGCACGTCGACGAGCGCCTCGCGGGGCGGGGCGGCCTCGACGACGGGGGTGAACTCGCCGAGCAGGTCGACGAGCGGGGAGAAGAGGGCCTCTTCCCCTCCGGGGGGAGCGAGGGGAGCCGTGGGCCCGAGGCGGAACCGTACGCAGAGAATCATGCCGCCCTCCCGCCTTCCCTTCCTCGTGCCCGTCCTTCCACCCTAGGGCATGTTCGAATATTTGTGCGAATGGATTGCGGACGCCCGCCCGGCGTCAACTTCGGTTGACGTCGGGAGCCTGTCAACGTATGTTGACAGCATGACCGATGCGACCGATCTCGCCGCACGGGCCGGCGACCGCGACCCCCGGGTCGGGCTACGGGCCGTCTCCGCCCTGCGACGTCTGCTGGAACAGATGGAAGCCGTCCAGGTACGCGCCGCGCGCAACCAGGGCTGGTCGTGGCAGGAGATCGCGACCGAGCTGGGAGTCAGCCGGCAGGCCGTCCACAAGAAGTACGGGAGGCAGTGATGTTCGAACGGTTCACGAAGGCCGCACGCGCCGTGGTGAAGGGGGCGGTCGAGCACGCGGAGCGGGGCGGGGCGGCGGCCGTCACCCAGGAGCACCTGCTGCTGTCCCTGCTCGACCGGGAGGACACCCGGGCGGCGGACGCGCTGCGGACGCTGTGCCCGCCGGACCGCCGCACGTCCCTGGTCGCCGACCTGGCCGACGCCCGGCGCCGGGCGGGACTGTCCCGGGCGGACACGGAGGCCCTGGCCGACCTCGGCATCGACGTCGGCGCGATCGTGGCGCGGGTGGAGGAGACCCACGGCACGGGCGCGCTGGCCGGTGACCGGAAGGACTCCGGACGGCGGTCGGGCCGCCGCCCCTTCTCGCGGGAGGCCAAGACCGTCCTGGAGAAGTCCCTCCGGGTGGCGCTGGCCCGCGCGGACCGGGAGATCGGCGACGAGCACATCCTCCTGGCGCTCACCAGCACCGGCGGGGTCGTCGCGGAGGTCCTGGCCGACCACGGTGTGACGTACGCGTCCGTCGACACGGCGGTACTGCCGTCCGGCCACCGCGCCTGACCGCGCGCCGCACCGGACGACGGCCGGTGAAGAGGCCGAGGCCGGTGCCCGGACCCGAGGTCCGGGGCCGGTGTCAGCGCCCCCTGCCAGACTGCTCCGCATGTCTCTCTCCGCGCTCACGCTCGACCAGTGGCGGTCCCTCGACCTGCCGTCCGCACGCCGTGTCGCCCACGAGGCCGCGGAGTGGGTCGGCGGCCGGGTGACCTCCGTCGAGACCGTGGAGCACCTCGACGCCCCGCTGCACCGCGTCCGGATCGAGCGCAGCGCCCAGGAGTTCGCCCTGATACCCGGCGGCACGGTGACGCTCGGGTTCGACCCCGACGCCTGGCGGCCGACGCCCGAGCAGACCGCCGACTACGCGGAGAGCCTGGACCAGGGCTTCGGCTTCGGTCCCGATCTCCGGGCCCATCTCGCCCAGGTCCTCAGCCCGCGCCGGACCGTCACGCTGGCCACGGTGCTCATGGCCGTGGAGGACGAGAGCCTGACCGGGCCGCCCGCCGGCATCCCGGCCGCGCTCGCGGCCCGCGGGCTGCGGATGCCGAGCGCGGACGAGTGGGAGCACGCCTGCGGGGCCGGCTCCACGACCCTGTTCCGCTGGGGCGACGACTGCCCCCTCGACCTCGGCCCCTACGAGCACCCGGAGGGACCGCAGTCCCGGCCGAACGCCTTCGGCCTGCGCATCGCCCATGACACCTACAGCGCGGAACTGACCAGCGACACCACCGCCGTCCACGGCGGGGACGGCGGCGAGTCGGTGTGCGGCGGCTACGGCACCCTGCTGGGGTGGCTGCCCCTGGCGACCGCCAACCGCAATCCCTTCATGGCCGAGTTCGTGTACGGCCCGGACGGCGAGGACCTCTGCGAGGACTTCTCCACCCGTCCCGTGCTCGCCTTCTGAGCCCGCGTCACCCCGCGTCGCTCCACGTCACCCCGCACTCCCCGGACTGCTGTGCCACAGCTTCCTTCCGCCCGGCGTCCCCTTGGGGACCCCTTCGCCGGCCGGCTTCAGGTCGGCCCAGGGGTTCATCTCGTAACCGGTGGACAGGGTGATGCGACGGCCGGAGTCGCCCTTTCCCCCGGCGGACGCGGACTCGGCCGAAGCGGATCCAGCGGGCTCGGGCGGCGGTTCGGCGAGCAGGTCCCCCACCGCGCCCAGGCCGCCGGACGCCCGTAGCTCGACGAGGTCGGCGAGGTTCCAGGCGGCGGCGCCGACCACGCTGACGCTGCGCGGGCCGCGCCGCTGCACCACACCCCTGACCAGGAGCAGCCAGGAGTGGAAGACGGTGTGGGCGCAGCGCTCGTGGGCGTCGTCGAAGAAGGCGAGGTCGACCAGGCCGGTGCCGTCGTCGAGGGTGGTGAAGATGACCCGTTTCCCGGAGCGGATCGGCGGGGTCTGGGTGGCGGCCTTGGCGCCGGCGACGAGGACGGTGCGGCCGTGGGGGGTCTCGCGGAGGCGCTGTGCGGAGACGACGCCGAGTTCGCGGAGGAAGGCGTGGTGGTCGTCCATGAGGTGGCGGGAGGCGTCCATGCCGAGGATGCCGAGTTCGGCGCTGAGGCGTTCCGTCTCGTCGAGGTCGGGCAGGCCGACGGGGGCGGTCCTCCCGCCCTGGGCGAGCGGGAGCTGTCCGCCGTGGGAGGCGGCTCCCCGGTGGACGCGCCGGAGTTCGGTCAGATGGAGGAGGAGGTCGCGGCGGTTGGCGCCGAAGGCGTCGAGCGCGCCGACCTGGGCGAGCCGTTCGGCGACGGGGGTGCGGGGGCGGGCCCGTTCCCAGAAGTCGAGGAGGGAGGTGTAGGGCTGTCCGTCCTCGATACGGGCGCTCTCGGTCTCGCCGATGCCGTGGACGTCGGTCAGGCCGAGCCGGAGTCCCCACACCGGGGGTTTCTCGGACACCAGTTCGATACGGTGGGCGACCGCCGACCGGTTCACATCGAGCGGCAGCACCGGCACCCCGCGCCGGCGCGCGTCCGCGAGCAGCAGCCGCTTGGGGTACATGCCGGGGTCGTGGGTGAGCAGCCCGGCGTAGAAGGCGGCCGGGTGGTGGGCCTTGAGCCAGGCCGACTGGTACGTCGGTACGGCGAAGGCCACCGCGTGCGCCTTGCAGAAGCCGTACGAGCCGAAGGCCGCCACGATCTCCCAGGTGCGGGCGACGACCTCGTCCCCGTAACCGCGCTCCGAGGCCCGCCGGGTGAACCAGAGCTCGATCCGGCCCTGCGACCCGGCGTCCGAGAGTCCGCGCCTGACCTGGTCGGCCTCGGCCCGGTCGCAGCCGGTCATGATCCGTACGATCTCGATGATCTGCTCGTGGAAGACGACCACGCCGTACGTCTCCCGCAGCGTCTCCGCCAGGTCGGGGTGCGGGAAGCGGACGGGCGCGCGGCCGTGCCGGGCCTCGATGAAGGGGCGGACCATGTCGGCGGCGACCGGGCCGGGCCGGAAGAGGGAGATGTCGACGACGAGGTCGTGGAAGGTCGCGGGCTGGAGCCTGCCGACCAGGTCGCGCTGGCCGGGCGACTCGATCTGGAAGCAGCCGAGGGTCTCGGTGGAGCGGATGAGGCGGTATGTCTCGGGGTCTCCCTCCGGGACCGCGTCGATGTCCGGGCGGGTGCCAGTGGCCCGCTCGACCTCGGCGACGGCGTGGGCCATCGCGGACTGCATCCGCACCCCGAGGACATCGAGCTTGAGCAGCCCGAGGTCCTCCACGTCCTCCTTGTCGAACTGGGACATGGGGAACCCTTCGCCGCTGGTGGGGACGACGGGGGTACGGGTGAGCAGCGAGGCGTCCGAGAGCAGGACCCCGCAGGGGTGCATGGCGGTGCCCCGGGGCAGCGCGTCGAGGGCCTCGACCAGCTCCCAGAGCTTCCCGTACTTCTGCTTCTCGCCCGCGAGTGCGCGCAGTTCGGGCAGTTCGTCGAGGGCGGCGAGCGCGTCCCGGGCGCGGATGTGCGGGAAGGCCTTGGCGATCCGGTCGGTCTCGGCGGGGTCCATGGAGAGGGCGGCGCCCACGTCCCGTACGGCGTGCCGGACCCGGTAGGTCTCGGGCATGGCGACGGTGGCGACGCGTGCGGTGCCGAAGCGGTCGATGATCGCCCGGTAGACCTCCAGACGGCGGGCGGACTCCACGTCGATGTCGATGTCGGGCAGGGCGGTGCGGCGCTTGGAGAGGAAGCGTTCCATCAGCAGGCCGTGCTCGACCGGGTCGGCGTGCGCGATGCCGAGGAGGTGGTTGACGAGGGAGCCGGCGCCGGAGCCGCGGGCGGCTACCCGGATGCCCATGCCCCGTACGTCGTCGACGACCTGGGCGACCGTCAGGAAGTAGGTGGCGAACTGGTGGTGGGCGATGATGTCCAGCTCACGATGCATCCGGTCCCAGTAGGCGCCCCGCTTCTCGTACCCCTTCAGGACCATGCCGGCGGCGGCCCGGGAGGCGAGGACGCGCTGTGCGGTGCGGTGCCCGGCGCCGACGAGGCGCGCTTCGGGGAAGTGCGCGGAGCCGATGCCGAGGTCGTCCTCGGGGTCGACCAGGCAGGCGGCGGCGACCGCTTCGGTCTGTTCGAGAAGCCGGTGGGCGGTGTCCCGGCGGAAGCCGGCGGCCTCGACGGTCCGCTCGGCGGCGGCCCGCATGCCGTCGGCGCCCTCGGCGCCCTTGGAGCCCTCGGATCCTCCGGTGCCTTCGAGCCCTTTGAGCCAGGCCTCGCCGCTGTCGAGTTCCTTGCGGGGGTCGATGGGGACGAGCCGGCGGGCCGAGTCGAGGACGTCGGCCACCGGGCCCTGGCCGGGGTCGGCGTAGCGGACGGCGTTGCCGAGGACGGGCCGGACGCCCTGTTCGGCGGCGAAACCGACGGTACGGGCGGCGAGCCGCAGGGAGCCGGGCCCGGTGCCGGTGCGGCCGTGGTCGACGGCCATGAGGCGCAGGGCGTCGCCGTACCGCTCGCGCCAGGGGGCGAGCAGCCGGGCGGCCCGGTCGGGGCGTCCGGCGGCGAGGGCGCGGCCGATGTCGGAGGCGGGGCCGAGCAGCACGAACACGTCGTCGTGGAGGGCGGACCAGGACAGCAGGGGGCGGTCCCCTCCCCCGGCGTGGGCGGCGGTGACCATCGCGCAGAGGGAGGCCCAGCCGGTGCGGGAGCGAGCGAGGAAGACGGCCCGGGGTGCGGACTCGTCGATGAACGCGCCGCCCCGGACGGGCGCCCGGCGCACGTCCTGCGGGCCGTCGGCCGGGCCCCGCGCCGCCGGTTCGTACGCCAGGTCGACGCCGAACAGGGGGCGGACGCCCTCCTTCTCGCAGGCCTTCGCGAAGCGGATCGTGCCCGCGAGGGTGTCGCGGTCGGTCAGGGCGAGCGCGTCCAGGCCGCGGGCGGCGGCGCGGGCGGCCAGCCGTTCGGGGTGGGAGGCGCCGTAGCGCAGGGAGTAGCCCGACGCGGTGTGCAGGTGCGTGAATCCCGGCATGACTCGCCTCACCGCACTCTCACATCGAATTCGTACACATGTTCCCACCCCCCTGAACCCAGCGTAGCCTACTTTCGAACGTTCGTACGATAACCCGTTCGGGCCCTTCCCACCTGCGGAAACACCGCACTCCCCCGAGCCTGGGGGGCATGAGCTTCGTCGATGAACTGAAAAGCGCCGTCACCCCACGAGCCGCCCTGCTCGTCGTCGGCGTCTTCGCCCTCCAGCTCCTGTTCATCACCTCGTACGTCGGGGCCCTGCACAATCCGAAACCCGTGGACGTCCCCTTCGGCGTGGTCGCCCCTCAGCAGCAGATCGCCACCACCCTGAACGACCGGCTGGAGAAGCTGCCCGGCGACCCCTTCGACCCGCATGTGGTCGCGGACGAGGCAGAGGCGCGCGACCAGATCATGAACCGGGAGATCGACGGGGCCCTGATCGTCGACCCCCGGAGCCGCACCGACACCCTGCTCGTCGCCTCCGGCGGCGGCAAGGTGCTCTCCTCGACCCTGCAGGCGATCGTCACGAAGCTGGAGGCGGCCAACCAGCGCCTCGTCCGGACCGTCGACGTGGCCCCGTCCTCCTCCCAGGACTTCAACGGGCTCTCCGCCTTCTACCTGGTCATCGGCTGGTGCGTCGGCGGCTACATCTGCGCGGCGATCCTGGCGATCAGCGCCGGTTCGCGGCCGGCCAACCGGGAGCGGGCGATCATCCGGCTCGGCGTGCTCGCGCTCTACGCGGCGCTCGGCGGCCTCGGCGGCGCGATCATCGTCGGCCCGATCCTGGGCGCACTGCCCGGCAGCATCGCGGCCCTGTGGGGCCTGGGCACCCTGGTGGTCTTCGCCGTCGGCGCCGCCACCCTCGCCCTCCAGTCGGTCTTCGGGGTCGTCGGCATCGGCCTGGCGATCCTGCTGATCGTGATCGCCGGCAACCCCAGCGCGGGCGGCGCCTTCCCGCTGCCGATGCTGCCCCCGTTCTGGAAGGCGATCGGCCCCGCCCTGCCACCGGGCGCGGGCACCTGGGCGGCGCGCTCGATCGCGTACTTCAAGGGCAACGACATGACCTCCTCGATGCTGGTGCTCTCGGCCTGGGCGGTCGTCGGCTCGGTGATCACCCTGGTGATGTCCTCGCTGAAGCGGAGGCCGGAGACGGAGCCGATCGCCTCGGAGCTGGGCGAGACCAAGGCCTGAGACGTACGACGAGAGGCCCCCCGCCACGCTTCGGTTCAAGAGGTCGTTGCAACACCCTGATGCAGGGGGACGCGATGGACTTCGAGGTACGTGAGAACCGGAGGCCACAGGGGCCCAGGAAGCTCCTGAAGGAGGCGGGGATGCCGCACCGGGCGCGCAGTTCCTCGACCGCCCGGGCGTAGGACTCCACTCCCTCCTCCGGGGTCCCGGCCGGCAGGCCCGGCATCCGCGCGATCTCCTGGAAGCGCTCCGGGGCCCGGTAGACCTCGGCCTTCGGCCACGGCACGGCCTTGTGGGTGACGGTGCCGTTGCGGCGGATCACGTGCGGGAGCAGCAGCGCGTTGGTGCGGCCGTGGGCGACACGGAAGGTGTTGCCGAGGGAGTGAGGGGCCGGAAGTCCTCTTGTGAATGCATTCACAAGAGGACTTCCGGCCTGATGGGCTCTAGTACACGCTGACCCCGTACGCGCTCAGCGCCTCCGTCACGGGCTGGAAGAAGGTCGTCCCGCCCGAGGAGCAGTTGCCGCTGCCGCCGGAGGTGAGGCCGATGGCGCGGCTGCCCGAGTAGAGCGGGCCGCCGGAGTCGCCGGGCTCGGCGCAGACGTTGGTCTGGATCATGCCGTAGACGATGTCGCCGCCGCCGTAGTTCACGGTGGCGTTCAGGCCGGTCACGGAGCCGCTGTGGATGCCGGTCGTGGAGCCGCGACGGGTGACGGACATACCGACGGTGGCGTTGGCGGCGCTGGTGATGTCGACGCTGCCGACCGTGCCGGACTTGGTCACCGAGCTGTTGGTGTAGCGCACGATGCCGTAGTCGTTGGTCGGGAAGCTCGACCCGGCCGTGGAGCCGAGCACGGTGGCGCGGCCCGAGTCGGAGTACCAGGTGCCGGCGCCGTCGGTGCAGTGGCCGGCGGTGAGGAAGTAGTAGTTCCCCGCGCTGTCCTTGACGTTGAAGCCGAGCGAGCAGCGCCAGCCGCTCGTGTAGATCGCGTCGCCGCCGGAGATCAGCTTGTTGAAGGTGCCGGGGGTGCGCTCGATGCGCAGGGCGCCGGCGTTGGCACCGGCCTGCCGCTTGATCTTCGCGATCTCGGCCGGGGAGACGGTGGAGTCCGCGGTGACGACCACCGCGCCGGTGGCGGTGTCGACCCGCCAGGCGGTGCCGGCCACGTCCGCGGCGAGTACGGCGTCGCCCGCCGCGGAGAGCTGGGTGGCGCTGAACGTCTGCGCGGAGTCGGCGTTCGCGGTGGGGACGGCGAGCGCCGCGGCGGCGGCGAGTCCTGCGGTGACGGCGAGCAGCCGGATCGTTCTCGTGGGGGTGGTGCGCATGGTCCTCACTTCTCGTTCCTCCCGAGGGGAATCGGGGGCCCGCCGTGGGGTGCCGGGCCCGTGAGGCGCGGCCCGGGGGCCGGCGCTGTGGGGGAGTGTCGGGCCGTACGACTTCACGCCGCAAGGGCGTCTTTCGGCCGTACAGCCCTCAACTACCCAGCACCACAAAGGCGTTGAGAAGGTGATGACACGAGGCAGCGGGTCAGCTCCGGACCGGCAGCCGCTCCCCCGCCGCCACCGCGGTGTCGAGGGTGTTCCCCGGGGGCGGGAAGGGACAGATGAAGTGGTCCGCGAAGGCGCACGGGGGCAGCAGCGCGCGGTTGAGGTCCACCGTCACCGAGCCGTCCGCCGCCGGGGCCGCCGGGCGCAGGAACCGGAAGCGGTAGCTGTCCCGGCCGCTGGTGGCGTCCGCGAAGACGGCCCACAGCGAGCCGTCCTCCTCGACCGCCACCTGGAGGGTGCGCTCGCCGCCGTGCAGTTCGAAGACCAGCTCTCCGTCCAGCCCGAGGCCGCGCTCGACGCCGTCGGCGTTCTCCACCCGCACGCTGCGGGTCTCCCCGTACGGGCGGTAGACGCCGGGCACCACCCAGCGCTCGTCGTACGGGGTGGCCTCGATGCCCCGGAAGGCGGCGCGGGCCTGGGAGCCGGGGTCGAAGTCCCTTACCGCCCAGTGCCCTTCCCGCCGCAGCACCACGAGCCGTCGGCCCGCCGACTCGACCCGGGACCCGTGGATCGGGCCGTGGTCGGCGCCGAGCCTGACCGTGCCGGCGAGGGGCTTGCCGTCGACGGTGACCCCGTCCTCGGCACGGGCGCTGAGGAGCACCTCGTCACCGTCCTCCCGCCACTCCCCCGGAACGGCCGGAATTCGCCCCTCCGGGTAGTCCGAGAGCCAGTGGGTGCCCGTGAGGGAGAGCGGGCCGTACGAGGAGGAGACCGAGGCCTCCCGCTGCTCGTGCCAGTGCTGCCAGTCCTGCCGGTGATCCGTACTCATGGTGCTCAACCCTTCCATACGGTCCCGGGAAGCCCGAGGTGCGACCGCAGCGTCGTGCCCGAGCACTCCGTACGGAAGACCCCGCGCCCCTGGAGCAGCGGGACGACCCGGTCGACGAAGCCGTCGAGGCCGCCCGGGGTCAGGTGCGGGACCAGGATGAAGCCGTCGGCGGCGTCCTCGGCGACGAACTCCTCCAGGGCCGCCGCCACCGTCGCCGGGCTGCCGGCGAAGGACTGGCGGCTGGAGGACTCGATGACGGTCTGACGGATCGACAGTCCCTTGGCCTCGGAGAGCGCCCGCCACCTCCGGGCCGCCGCCACCGGGTCGGCGACCCGCACCCGGCCCTGAACCAGCGCCGATTCGGGGTCGGGGTCGATCTCCGGGAGCGGTCCGTCGGGGTCGTGGCCGGACGGGTACAGCGAGACCGGGGCGATCTGGATGTCGCTCCAGCAGGGCCGCAGCGATGTCGTGATGAACCCCATCAACGGCGTGCGGTACGCGGTGACCCAGTAGCGGCGGGCGCTCCGGCCGGCGGAACTCCGACGGGGGCGTCAGCAGTCGCAGCCGCAGTCACAGCCCCCGCAGCAGCCGTCCCCCTCGCAGCAGGAGGAGCAGTTGCTGCAGCAGTCACAGCAGTCGCAGCAGTCGCACTGCTGGCAGAGACCCTCGCGCCGCTGACGGTTCCAGGGGTCCTCGAAGGTGCCGCAGCACATCTGGCAGGTGCAGGCCATGCCGACCCAGAGGGCGCATCCCGCGATCAGCCCGCGCCGGTTCGGCGGTCCGGGCGGGAGCGGGCCGCCGCCCCCGGGTCCGCCGGGACCGGGAGCCCAGGGACCGCCCGGGCCGCCGGGCCCTCCGGGGCCGGGGGCGTACGGGTTGCCGGGGACGGGTCCCGGACCCTGGGGGGCGTACGGGTTGCCCGGCCCATGGGCGTGCACCGGTCCCTGTCCCGCACCCGGCGCTCCGTGCGAGCAACTGGTCGTGCCGAAGGCGCGGTCGACCGAGGTGCGCAGTTCATGGGCCAGCAGGACGTGGACCAGCTTGCCGTCGGTGAACTCGGCGTCCTTCAGGGCGAGGCGTATGCCGTGCAGGGCGTCGTCGGCGAGCCGGCGGGCCTCCTCGCGGGAGGTGCCGGTCGCGGTGAGCGGGTTCCAGGCGCCGGCGGCCGCGTCGGCGTTCTGGTCCTCGACGGCGTCCAGCAGGTGGGCGAGCCGGCCGAAGAGCCGGCCGGCCTCGGCGAGCGGCGCCGCGTTCCCGGGGCGGCCGGCGAGGACGGCGGTGTGCGCGAAGGCGGCCGCGGTCGCCGTCTCGGTCGGCTCGGTGACGGTGAGCAGGGGGGTACCGAGTCCCGCGAGGGTCTCGATACCGGTCTGGCGGTCGACGGCGTCGACGAGGACGGCGGTGTCGAAGCCGAGGGCGCGGCCGGTCCTGGCGCCGGCCCGGTCCCAGGAGCGGGCGACGCGGCGGGCCGCCACGGCGACCGGCCGGCGCGCCAACAGGCCGTCCCGGTCGGCGACGTGGTCCCGTACCTTCGCCGAGGCGAGGACGAGCGAGACGGCGGCGGCGAGCCGGGCGCCCTCCCCCTGGGCCACGGGCGCGGTCCGCATGCCGCGCAGCGGACAGGGGCCCGCGGTGCGGCGGCCACCCGCCACGGTGCCGGTCTGAGCCTCCGTCAGGACCGAGACGATGAGCCCGTCGTAGTTGGTGACGACGCGGGCGAACTGCCCGTGGTCGGCGCGAAGTGCCAGGCAGAGGCCGCAGAGGTGGGCCATCCACTCGACCTTCAGGCCCTCGGTGAGCCGATGGGTGCAGGGTCTGACGATTCCGAACAAGGACTCCCCCGTGAGTCGTGGGTCTGGCCGATTTCCATGGCCGGCGGGCGGCCACGCGGCATCGTAGCGAGCGGGTTCGTTCACCCGTACGCGCCCATCGTCACCCTTCCGGCACGCCTTTCATATTTTCATCTGCATGGCCCTCCTTCAGGCCCCGCATACCGCAAGATTCCTGACGAATCACCAGCAAACGGTGCTCACGTTCTGCACCAGTACCGTCACGAATCCCCTGCGCGCCGACTATCCGCTTGGCGCGCGATCCGCATCATGAAGGACGATAGGGATTGCGGAACCACAAGTGACCGCGCTGAAAGGAGGCGTCCATGGGATCGGTGCGCAAGGCCAGTGCCTGGCTGGGACTCGTCGAGGACAACGACGAGCGTTACTACGACGACGAGTACGCCGACGGTGCCGAGGGCGGCGACGCCTGGGTGACGGACCCCCGGGTCCGGGTGGCCACGGACACCGCCGAGGATCGGGGCCGCCGGATCGCCACCGTCTCCCCGGACGGCTTCCGGGACGCCCGCGGCATCGGCGAGCTCTTCCGGGACGGCGTCCCGGTGATCGTGAACCTGACCGCGATGGAGGGCAACGACGCCAAGCGCGTGGTCGACTTCGCCGCCGGTCTCGCCTTCGGCCTGCGCGGTTCCATCGAGCGCGTGGCGACGCGGGTCTTCCTGCTCACCCCGGCCGACACCCAGATCGTCACGGGCGAGACGGGCCGGCGCCGCCAGGACGGATTCTTCAACCAGAGCTGAGCGGGTCCGCCGGCCCGGCCGGGGCACCACCCGAGGGATCGGGTCAGTGCACCGGACGCCCCGAGCCGGCCGACTCGATCGCTTCCCGGGTCGCGGGCACCCGCGGCTCGGCGGACTCCACGGGCATCGGATATCCGGGGGCCTCCACCGAGGGCCGCACCACCGCCGGAGCCACCGTCGTCTCCGGCTTCTCCGCCGCCGGGACAGCCTCCGTCGTCTCCGCCTGGTCCGGCTCCTCCACCGGGCACTCCATCACCCGGGGCAGCCGCCGGGCCATCACCGCCCCCAGGAGCAGCAGCCCCGCGCTCACGCAGAGCGTGATGTGGAGCCCGTTCACGAAGGCGTGCCGGGCGGCCTGGTGCAGGGCCTCACCCGCCGTGCCGCCGAGCTGGCCGGCGACCTGGTACGCCTCGCCCAGCGAGTTCGCGGCGGCCCGGCTCGCCTCGGCGGGCACCCCGGGGACCGAGGCCAGCCCGGGGGCGTACGCCGCGTTCATCACACTGCCGAGCAGCGCGATGCCCATGCCCGCGCCCAGCTGGTACGAGGTCTCGCCGATCGCCGCCGCGCCGCCAGCGCTCCGCGCCGGCGCCTCGCTGAGCATCGACTCGTACGCCGAGAAGAGCGTGGTCTGCAGGCCGAAGCCGAGCAGGACGAAGCCCACCGTGAGCAGCATCGGCCGGTCGTGCTCCCCCATGAGGACGAGCAGCAGCACGGCGGCGGCGGTGAGGACGAAGCCCCAGCCGACCATCCGGCGGGGTCCGATCCGGCGCAGGGTGTACGAGCCGGTGGCGCCGGCGGCCATCGCGGCGAAGGTGAGCGGGAGCAGCCGCAGCCCGGTCTCCAGCGGGCTGAGGCCGAGGACCAGCTGGAGGTACTGGACGGCGATGAGCTCCAGGCCGACCAGGGCGAGCATGCCGATGACGATGCAGCCGACCGAGGTGGTGAAGGCGGCCCGGGAGAAGAGCCCCATGTCGATCAGCGGGTGCGGTCGCCGCTTCTGCCGCCGTACGAAGAGGACGAGGAGCGCGGCGCCGATCAGCAGCGGCCCGGCGGTCGGGAGGGCGAGCAGCGGGTCGCCGGCCCCGGCGCGCTTGACGCCGAGGACGCAGCCCAGCACTCCGGCCGCGGCCATGAGCGCGCCGAGGACGTCCCAGGGGCCGTCGGCGGCTCCCCGGGACTCGGGGAGGAGGCGGCGGCCGAGCGGGAGGATCAACGCCATCAGCGGGATGTTGATGAGGAAGACGGAGCCCCACCAGTAGTTCTCGACGAGGAAGCCGCCGAGCACCGGTCCGGTGGCGGCCCCGATCGCGGCGGTGGCGGTCCAGACGCCGATCGCGGTGGCGCGCTCCCGGCGGTCGGGGAAGACCGCGCGGAGGATGGAGAGCGTGGCGGGCATGATCATGGCGCCACCGACGCCGAGCAGCGCGCGGGCCGCGATGAGGACCGAGGGTTCGGTGGCGAGCGCGGCGACCGCCGAGGCGATGCCGAACAGCCCGTAGCCGAGGAGGAGGATCCGCCGTCTGCCGACCCGGTCGCCGAGGGTGCCGAAGAGGATCAGCAGCGACGCGCAGACCAGGGGGTAGGCGTCGACGATCCAGAGCAGCGCGGTGGAGCTGGGGCGCAGGTCCTCGGTGAGCGAGGGGACGGCGACATGGAGGATGGTCGCGTCGAGGGCGACCAGGAGCAGACTGACGCACAGGACGACGAGGACGACCCAGCGGTTGGCTCCGTCGCCGGTGGCGGCGGGCGGTCGTGCTGGGGCCGTGTTCGTCCGCGACATGTACGTACCTCCCAGTGAAGCTCTCGCCCCCGGCGGGCCCCGACCAGGGGATATGGCCCTGGGGCGGCCCGGCATCGAAGGGCGAGTGAGCCGTCAGCGTACGCGAGTTCAAGCGTCGAGCGCGTGGTGCAGCTCTCACCCCGGCGGGCCTCGTGGTGTGGCATACGCCACTCGGGCCGGGTCGCGCGTCGCATGGAATTCCGTACGGACATGCGTTTGAAGCTTTTCCCTCGCGTTCAAACACACTTACGGAATGAGCTTCGCGACAATAGGTCGGAAGGTCATCGGATTTACCGACGGATGCCAGGAATAGGACGGTCGCTGAGACCCACTCCACATCACATCAACATCACGAAGGGAGCGGATCGACCGGGTCGGCTTCTCACTCCCTGTAACGTCGATTGGGTGCGTACCGACATCTTTGCCCGGCTGGACCGGGAGCCGGAACCGCCGAAGATAGAGGTCCCGCGGATGACCCGCACGCGTCTCGCCCTCTTCGGCGGGACGTCGGCGTTCTATCTGGCCATGGTCGTCGCCGTTCTGCTGTCGTCGTGGCTGGTGACCCTCGACTGGAAGATCATGCTCTTCCGGCCCTACCAGCAGTGGCCGGAGATCCACGGTTTCCTCGACTACTACGTCGTCCTCGGCCAGCGCGGGCCCACGGCCGTCATGGTGGCCGCCTGGCTGGGCTGGCGCTCCTGGCGCCAGCACACCCTGCGGCCCCTGCTCTGCCTCGGTGCCGCCCTCCTGCTGCTCAACGTCTCGGTCGGCGCGGTCAAGCTCGGCCTCGGCCGTCTCGGCCCCCACTACGCGACCCAGGTCGGCTCCGCCGAGCTGTTCGCGGGCGGCGACATATTCCCCTCGGGTCACACTGCCAACGCGGTCGTGACCTGGGGCATCCTCGCCTATCTGGCGACCACCCCGAGAGCCAGACGCTATCTGTCGGCGCTCTCGGCCGTGGTCGCGCTCGGCGTCGGCCTCACCACCGTCTACCTGGGCACGCACTGGCTGAGCGACGTGCTGCTGGGCTGGGCCGCCGGGCTGCTCGTCCTCCTGGCGCTGCCCTGGTGCGAGCCGGTCCTCGCGGTGGCCGAGTCGTGGATCCTCGCCGCGCGCGACCGGATCAGGGAGCGGCTGCGGGACCGCCGCCGCCTGGTGCCCTCGCTGCCGGTGGCCTCCGGCGGTCCGCGTCCCGGGTTCTTCCCGCCGCGCCCGCAGGGGTCCGAGGAGCCCGTCAGGGAGCCCGTGGGGGTGGCCGGCGGACGCCGCGCCCCGGTGACCCGGGGCTGACCACCCAGCTGTACGGAAGGGCCCCGGCCGAGATCGGCCGGGGCCCTTCCGTATGCGCGCGTGCGGCCGGTCAGCCGGCCCAGCAGCGGGTGACGGTGCCGCCCTCGACCTCGAAGTTGAGGCGTCCGTGCAGGTACTCCATGGTGATGATCGAGCCGGGCGGCAGGGACCTGACGGTGCTCCAGCCGCGCGTCCTGGCGAGCTGCTCGGCGCCCTTCGCGTCGAGGCCCACATAGGACTCGGGGGCGTCGCGGGGCGGCTGGGGAGTGCGCGATGTGGGTGCCATGTGCCTCACGTTAGTACCTCGGCGGTCACGCTTGTGTCACAAGTTCTCGACATGTGTCCGACGCTACCGCCGTTACTCGGAGGGCCCGTTTCCGGCCGTTTCTCGAGCAATTCCGAAGGCCGCCCATCAGTTCGCACGAACGGCCCGGGAGCCGCGATTCAACGCGCGTAATTCCCTCTTCCCGCGGGCCCGTCCCGAATTGCGTCGGCGACGCGCGCGCGAGCCGCTCACTCTTCCCTTACACAATGCTTACGCTTGCCGAACGCCCGGAGACGCGGAGCCGGGTCGACGGCGAGGCGGAGGCAGCGATGGGCAACGGGACAGTGACCGCAGCCGTCGAATCGACCCCACAGCGGCACGGGCGCGTGCTGATCGACTGGCTCACCACCACCGACCACAAGAAGATCGGCCACCTCTACCTGGTGACCTCGTTCCTCTTCTTCCTGGTGGCCGGGCTGATGGCCATGCTGATGCGGGCCGAGCTGGCCCGCCCGGGGCTCCAGCTGGTCACGAACCAGGAGTTCAACCAGGCGTTCACCCTGCACGGCACGATCATGCTGCTGCTCTTCGCGACGCCCACCTTCGCCGGCTTCGCCAACGAACTGGTGCCGCTCCAGATCGGCTCGCCCGACGTCGCCTTCCCGCGGCTCAACATGTTCTCGTACTGGCTGTTCCTCTTCGGCGGCCTGATCGTGCTCGGCTCGCTCCTGGTGCCCAGCGGACCGCCGGCCTTCGGCTGGACCGCGTACGCGCCCCTCAACAGCCTGCAGCGCACCCCCGGCATCGGCGCCGACCTGTGGATCATGGGCCTCGCGCTCGCGGGCTTCGGCACGATCCTCACCTCGGTGAACTTCCTGGCGACGATCGTCGGGATGCGGGCGCCCGGCATGACCATGTTCCGCCTGCCGATCTTCACCTGGAACGTGCTCTTCACCGCGATCCTGGTCCTGATGGCCTTCCCGGTCCTCGCCGCCGCGCTGCTCGTCCTGGAGGCGGATCGCCGCCTCGGCTCCGTGGTCTTCGAGCCCCAGAACGGCGGCGCGCTGCTCTGGCAGCACCTGTTCTGGTTCTTCGGGCACCCCGAGGTCTACATCATCGCGCTGCCGTTCTTCGGCATCATCAGCGAGATCATCCCGGTCTTCGCCCGCAAGCCGATCTTCGGGTACACGACCCTGATCGCCGCGACGATGGCGATCACCGGCCTCTCGGTGGTCGTCTGGGCCCACCACATGTTCGCCACGGGGGCGGTGCTGCTGCCCTTCTTCTCGCTGCTCTCGTTCCTCATCGCGGTGCCCACCGGGGTGAAGTTCTTCAACTGGACCGGCACGATGCTGCGGGGCTCGCTCTCCTTCGAGACCCCGATGCTGTGGTCCGTCGGCTTCCTGGTGTCCTTCCTCTTCGGCGGCCTCACCGGGGTGATCCTCGCCTCGCCGCCGATGGACTTCCACGTCACCGACTCGTACTTCGTGGTCGCCCACTTCCACTACACGGTCTTCGGCACGGTCGTCTTCGCGACCTTCGCGGGCTTCTACTTCTGGTGGCCGAAGTTCACCGGCCGGATGCTCGACGAACGGCTCGGGAAGATCCACTTCTGGACCCTGTTCGTCGGCTTCCACCTGACCTTCCTGGTGCAGCACTGGCTCGGCGCCGAGGGCATGCCCCGGCGGTACGCCGACTACCTCCAGGCGGACGGCTTCACCACACTCAACACCGTGTCCACCATCGGCGCCTTCCTGCTCGGCAGCTCCACGCTGCCGTTCCTCTACAACGTGTGGCGGACCTGGCGGTACGGGACGAAGGTCGACGCCGACGACCCCTGGGGCTTCGGCCGCTCCCTGGAGTGGGCGACCTCCTGCCCGCCGCCCCGGCACAACTTCGCCGCCGTGCCCCGCATCCGCTCCGAGGCACCCGCCTTCGACCTGCACCACCCGGAGTTCGCCGCCTACGAGCGGATGCGGATCACCGGCCCGCCGCAGGAGGACCGCCCGGCCGGTCGAGCGCCCGGGACAGACGGTCCCTGAGCGCGCGGACCGCCTCCGCGAGCTGCGGCGGGTCGAGCACCTCGAAGTCGAAGCCCATGAACGCCACGTGGAACACCATCGCGTCGAGGCCGGGTGCCCCCGTCCGCAGCAGACAGGTGTCCTCGCCGTCCGCCGTCAGGACCCCGGCAAGAGGGCTGACGACAGCGGCCGCCTCGGCGAGCGGGACGAAGAGCCGGACCGTCGCCTCCGCCGCGTAGGCACGGCCCGAGACGCCCTTCGACACATAGGCGGCCAGGTCCTCGGCGGGCGGTTCGCGGGGCGTGAAGCGCGGGCCGTGCGGTGGTGTCGGCACGATCCGGTCGGCCCGGAAGGTACGCCAGTCCGCCCGGTCCACGTCCCAGGCGACCAGGTACCAGCGGCGCTCGCTGCACACCAGACGGTGCGGCTCCACGGTCCTGCGGGTGGCCGTCCCGCCGTGGTCGCGGTACTCGAACCGCAGCCGCTCGGCGTCCCGGCAGGCATGGGCGAGTTCGGTGAGGACGGCCGGGTCGATCATCTCGCGCGGGGTGCGCAGCATCGGCACGGTGAAGGCGTTGAGGGCGCTCACCCGGCGCCGCAGCCGCCCCGGCAGGACCTGCTCCAGCTTGGCCAGGGCCCGTACGGAACTCTCGCCGATGCCCTCCACGCCCTGCCCGGCGGCGGCGCGCAGGCCGACGGCGACCGCCACGGCCTCCTCGTCGTCGAGCAGCAGCGGGGGCAGTTCGGCCCCGGCGCCCAGCTGGTATCCGCCGCCGGTGCCGGGGCTCGCGTTGACCGGGTAGCCCAGCTCCCGCAGCCGGTCGACATCCCGCCGGACGGTGCGGGGCGTGACCCCGAGCCGGTCGGCGAGGGCGGCGCCGGACCACTCGCGGTGGGCCTGGAGCAGCGAGAGCAGACGCAAGAGCCGTGCTGAGGTCTCCAACATGGCACCGAGTCTGCCAGCCTTCGCGGACGACTTCTGTCCTCGATGGGCGCGATGCGCGGACGTACGGCCCTGGGTGCACCGGAGCCGGTAGTGCCGGTGCCGGGCGGGCCGGAGCCCGCGTCCGCCGCTCCCGGTGCCGTCAGCGGAAGCGGCGGACCAGCCGGCCGGCCTTCGCCTTCAGGGTGTAGACCGCGTCGACGGCCCGGCCCGTCGCCCGGTGGAACGCCGCCCGGCCCGGCGAGTGGCCGCGCCCACGCGCGCCCCGCTCGACCAGCTCCGTCCACAGGGCCTCGTGCCGGGCGGCGATCCGGGCGGGGTCGAAGCGCTCGGAGGCGTCGAGCGCGGCCCGCGCGGTCTTGGCGCGCAGCTCCTCGTCCTCCACGAGCCGGCGCAGCGCCCGCGCGAAACCGGCCACGTCGTCGACCGGCACCAGGAACCCGTCGACACCGTCCTCGATGATCTCGCGCGGCCCGTGCGGGCAGTCGGTGGAGACGACGGGGAGGCCGCAGCGCATCGCCTCGACGATGGTCATGCCGAAGGACTCGCGCTGCGAGGTCACGGCGGCGATCGAGCCCTTGGCCAGTTCGGGTTCCAGCGGGGTCACCGAGCCCATGAGGAAGACCTGCTCGCCCAGACCCCGGTCCTTGATCTGCCGGGTCAGCGGCCCCTTGAGGTCCTGGACGGCGTCCCCGGTGCCGTAGATCCGCAGTGTCCAGTCGGGGTGGTCGGCGGCGACCTCGGCGAAGGCGTCGATCAGCACGTCGTACCGCTTGACCCTGGTCAGCCGGCCGGCGGAGACGACGGTCTTCGCCGCGGGGTCGGCGGGCGGCCCGGAGGGCGCGGGCACGCTGTTGGGCACGCCCTCGATCCGTACGCCGGGCAGCCCGAGCTTCCGGTACGCGCGGGCGTCCGCCTCGGTGACCGTGGTGACGGCGTCGAGGAGCGCGTACTCGTGGCCGATGTCCCGGCGCAGCCGGTAGCTGTGGCCGTCCAGGATCAGGTGCTCCTGGCCGATGAGGACCGGTCCGCGCCGGGCCTGCCGGGTGAGGTGCACGTTGAGGCCGGGGCGGGTGCCGACGAGGACGTCGGCCTCCACTCCGCGCAGGTGCTCCCCGATCCGGGCGTCGGTGAGGGCGCTGTACTGCTTCCAGCGTCCGTCGCCGCGCGGGAAGACCTCGGCGGGGCGGTGGAAGTCGGGGTGGTCGCCGTCGTATCCGGGGCTGTCCTTGCGCAGGTCGACGAGGTGGCGCAGGACCACGCCGGAGGGCAGGCCGAGGAGTGGGTGGTCGCGGTGGCGGAACACCGAGACGATCTCGACCTCGTGACGCTCCGCCAGTTCCTCGGCGAGGGTGAAGGTCGTCCGGATCGTGCCGCCGTAGTGGTAGCCGTTGTGGAGCAGAAAGGAGATTCGCATCGCGCTGCCGGTTCCCCCCGGTCAGTTGATCGGTCGCCCGACTGTACTGCCGGTGACGGGCCGGTGTTCACGGCCGGTGGCCGAGCAGGGGTCGCGGACGGTGGCGGACGGGGCATACGGGCGGTGGCGGACGGGGGCACGGGTGGTGGCGGACTGGGGTTGGGCGTGGTGGCCGGGGGAGGTCACGGCCGGTAGCCGAGCTGGGGCACGGTCGCGCAGTTCCGGGTCATCTCGCCCTGGCTCACCCAGCCCCTGCCGTCCTGCCAACGGGCCACCGACAGGCAGGTGTTCCGGGTCGCGGGCGGGCGCGCCAGGTGCTCGAAGCGGACGGGGAGCAGCAGCCCGCGGGCGGTGTACGGCTCCGGACGGTTCATGAACCGCTCCACGCACGCGCGCGTGAGTCCGTCCGCGGGACAGGAGCGGGCCGCGTCGGTGAACCACATCGCCGCCGCCCAGCCCTCCAGCTGCCACTGGGACAGCGGCCGGTCCCCCATCGCCGCCCGGAACTCGCGGACCGCCGGGTTCCCGGTGTCCTGGTGGTTGCGGCTGGACGCGGTCGCCCACAGGGAGTTCCGGCAGCCGGGGGCGCGGGCGTAGTCGCGGGCGACGGAGGAGGACCAGTTCTGCACGTTGGTCACCTTGGCGTCGACACGTACCCCGAGGGTCTCCATGGCCTCGCAGAGGCGGACGTTTCCGTGGGTGTCCATGGCGTCGAAGAGGACGTCGACGTGCTGGGCCCGCAGATCGGCGGCGACGGCCCGGAAGTCGGGCAGTGCGAAGTCGACCTGCTCCTGGACGACCCGGTAGCCCTCGGCGCGCAGGCCCCGGGTGACCAACCGGGCGTACGCGGCGGACGCGGTCTGGTTGTAGGAGACGACGGCGGCGGTCCTGGCGCCCCGCTCCCTGGCGAACCAGCGGTAGACCTCGGTGCCGCCGTACAGGACCCCGCCCCAGCCGGGTTCCTTCCCGGTGCGCGGGGCGGAGCTGCCGTAGATCCCGTACAGGTGCGGATACGTGTCGTACGCGGGGGTGAGGGGCTGGCCGCCGATGTCGGGGACTCCGGCCTGGGCGACGAGGGGTGCGCCGGCGTAGTCGAGGGCGGTGGTGGCGACGAGGGCGAAGACCTTTCGTTCGTCGACGAGCCGGTGCACGCACGCGTTGCTCCCGACGCCGCTGCCGCCGTCGTCGCAGGTCTCGACCTCGATCCGGCGCCCGTCGATGCCTCCGCGCGCGTTGAGGGCGTCGAACCAGGCGCGGGCCCCGTCACGCGGGCCGGTGAACGCGTCGCCGCCGACCGGGCTGGTGGCGCTGGTGATGATCCCGACGCGGAGCGGCTCACCGCCGGAGGGGTGGGCGGTGGGCCGCGTCTCGAAGGCGCGCTCCGGGAGCCGGCTGCCGCAGGCGGTGAGGAGAAGCAGCAGCAGGCCCAGGAGCAGCGCCGCTCCCGCCTCAGCAGCCCGGAACGGTGACACCGCTCAGCTCGACCAGGCCGCACAGGGTCTTCACGGAGACCTTCCAGGTGTCGTTCTGCAGGACGGAGGTGCCCTTGGCGCCGGGCAGGGCGGGGTTTCCGCCGACCAGCAGGTCGTAGGTCACGTTCGCCCCGGTGGCGGAGGTGAACTCCACCCCGGTGACCTTCGCGGAGGTCATGGCGGCGTTCTTGTCGCCGCCGAAGGCGCCGAGGACGGCCTGCATCCGCTCCCCGTTCTCCAGGAACTTGACCCGCTCGGCGGCCGGGGTCTTCGGGTCGAAGAACGCCGTCCAGTTCCTGATGATCTCGGCCTTGGCGACGACGGGGTCGGCGGGCCGGCCGACGGGGGGCGTGGTCTTCGTCGTCGTGGGCGGGGTGGTGGTCGTTCCGGCGCCGCTGTTGCCGTTGTCGGAGCAGCTCGCCAGGGCGGGGGCAAGAAGCAGCACGCCCGCAGCCGCGAGGACCCCCGCTCGGAGGTGTCCGCCGCGTCGTTCGAAAACCATCTGGCTCACCACCGGATGTCCCTCCGTGCCGTACGGCCCACTGCTTCCAGGGTGGGACGGAACGGGGCATAGTGCAAGGAAGAGACGAGGGAGGCCACCGTGCCGACATCCCGGATCCTGCTGTGGAGCGGTCTCGCGGCGCTCGCCGGAGGGGCGGTGCTGTGCGTGCTCGGCTGGTACGGGATCTCCGGCGAGCGGTTCGCGGAGCGGCAGCTGCCCTATCTGGCCTCGTGCACGGTGCCGGGGGCGGCGCTGATCGTGGCGGGCGCGGTGTTCGTCGTGGCGGGCGCGGTGCTTCCCGTACCCCCTCGGGAGCGGCGGCGTCCGACGGCGCCGGAGGAGGACCAGGCGCCGTCCTCCGACGGTCCGCTCCTCCGGGTCCCCGAAGGGACGCTGGCGCACCGGCCGGACTGCCCCCTGGTGGCGGGCAAGCCGGAGGCCGTGGCGGTGGGAGGGGCCTCCCTGGCCCCCTGTCCGGTGTGTGAGCCGTGGCCTCCCTGACGTACGAGCTGACGGGCGCCGGCCTCGCGGTCGGCAGCGCCGCCGCGCTCACCGGCATCGGTCTGGTCGTCACCCACCGGGCGACGGGCGTGCTGAACCTGGCGCACGGCGCGGTGGCGATGATCTGCGGGTACGTGCTCCGCCAGCTGGTCGTCGTGTGGGGCTGGCCGCTGCCCGCGGGCGCCCTCGTCACGCTCCTCGTCGTCGCCCCCGGCATCGGGCTCGTCCTGGACCGGCTGGTGTTCCGCCCGCTGGCGCGGCGCGAGGCGAACCCGGCGCAGACCCTGGTGGCCTCCATCGGGGTCTTCGTGCTCCTGGTGGGCGCGGCGGTGGTCCTCTGGGGTCCGGGGGCGCGGGACGACGCTCCGGTCCTGCTCGGGGACGATCCCTGGGCCCAGCTGGCGACGGTGCTGGCGCTGGCCTGCCTGGTGGGGGCGGTGACCCGGTGGACCCGGTTCGGGCGGAAGCTGCGGGCGGTGGTCGACAACCGCCCGCTCGCCGTCCTTTCGGGCATCGACGCGGACCGGGTCGCGGCGGCGGGGTGGGTGTTCGGCGCGTTCACCGCCGGGCTCACGGGGGTGCTGCTCGCCCCGTACGTACGGCTCGACCCGTACGGGATGCCGCTGCTCGTCATGGAGGTGATCGCGGTCGCGGTCATCGCCCGGATGCGGTCGCTGCCGGTGGCCGTGGCCGCCGCGCTCGCGATCGGCGTGACCCAGGCCCAGCTGACCCGGCTGCATCCGGAGGGCTGGGCGGGCCCGCTGCTCCAGGCGGTCGGGGCGAACCTTTTCGTGGTGGCGCTGCTGGTCGCCGCGCTCGTCCTGCCGGGGATCGGCGGGAAGGGCCGGGACGCGCTGCCGCCGCCGGCGCGGTCGGGCCGGGTGCCGGGGAGCGTGTGGCCGGTGGTGGTGATCCTGTTCCTCCTGCCGCTCGGCTTCGCGGGCTCCGACCTGCACACGGCCGTCCAGGTCCCGGCGCTGTCGGTGATCCTCCTCTCACTGGTCGTGGTGGCGGGGCGGGGCGGCCAGATCGCGCTGGGGCAGGCGGCGTACGCGGGTCTGGGCGCCCTGTTCACCGCGCTGCTCACCGCCCGGGGGGTGCCGGGTCTGGCGGCGCTCGGCCTGGCGGTGCCGCTGGTGGCCGCGGCCGGCCTCCTGACGGGCGGACCGGCGATCCGCCGCCACGGGCTCGCCCTGGCGCTGGTGACGCTGGCGACCGGGGTGGCGGTGAGCCGCTTCGTCCTCACCCAGCCGTACGCGACGGCGGACCTGTCCCTGGGGCGCCCCGCGGGATTCGCCGACGACCGCGCCTTCTACGCCCTCGAACTCGTCGTCCTCGCGGGCTGCCTCGCCCTGGTGGCGGCCCTGCGCCGGGGCCGTACGGGCCGGGGGCTCGCCGCGCTGCGGGACCACGAGCCGGGCGCGGAGGCGGCGGGCGTCCCGGTGCCCCGCCTGAAGCTCCTCGCCTTCGTCCTGGGCGCGGCCCTGGCGGCCCTCGGCGGCGGCCTTCTGGGCATGGGCGGGCGGGCCTTCGACCCGGAGGCGTACGACCCGGTGCGGGGCCTGCTCTGGTTCGCGGCGGTCCTGGTCCTGGGCGCCGACAGCCTGCTGACCCCGCTGGTGGCGGCGGCCCTCCTGACCACGCTGGACGCGGGCCCGCACGCCGGCGTGGCGGCCCTCGTCCTGGGTCTCCTGGCCGCCTTCACGGCCCGGGTCCCGCCGCTGACGGAGCTGCTGCCCGGCGGGGGTGCGGGCGGTACGGCCGCGGCTGCGCGTGGGGGCGGCGGTCCCACCGACGGGCCCCTCGTCCGGCACACCGAACGGCCAGGACGTACCGGAGTCACGCGGCGGCGCCCGCCCGCCCCCGCCGCCGCCCCCGCTCCCCGCCTCCGTGCCCGCGAGCTCACCCTGGTCCACCCCGGAGGCGTCACCGCCCTCGATCGCGTCTCCCTCGCCCTCTCCCCCGGCCGGGTCACCGCCCTCGTCGGCCCCAACGGCGCCGGCAAGAGCACCCTCTTCGACTGTCTCGCCGGGACCCTGCGGCCCCACCACGGCCGGATCACCCTCGACGGCGCCGACATCACCTCCCGCTCCGCCCACGCCCGCACCAGACTCGGCATCGCCCGCACCTTCCAGCGGCTCGCCGTCTTCCCCACCCTCACCGTCGAGGAGAACGTCCGCGTCGGCGAGGAGCGGGGACACGTCCCCCGGGACCCCGCCGCCGTCGAGCGGAGCCTGCGCCTCCTCGGGCTCGCCGGACCCGTACGGCACGCGCGCGCGGCCGACCTGCCCACCGGGACCCTGCGCCGGGTGGAGCTCGCCCGCGCGCTCGCGGGCCGGCCGCACACCCTGCTGCTCGACGAACCCGCCGCCGGTCTCGACGCCGCCGAGACCGCCGCGCTCGCCCGGGTCCTCACCGCGCTCGCCGCCGACGGCCTGACCGTGCTGGTCGTCGAGCACGACCCGGACCTCGTCGCGGGCATCGCCCACACCGTGCACACCATGGAGGGCGGCCGGATCGTGTCATGAGCGTCGAGATCGCCCTGCGCGCCGCACGGGTCCGCTACGGCCCCCTGGAGGCCCTGCACGGCCTGGACCTGCCCGTCCCGGCCGGCACGGTCACCGTTCTCCTGGGACGCAACGGCTCGGGCCGTACGACGGCGCTGCGCGCGCTCGCGGGCACGGTACGGCTCTCCGCAGGCCGGGTCGTGTGGCGCGGCGCCGATGTCACCCGTCTCCCGGCCCACGCGCGCGTGCGGCGCGGGCTGTGCTTCGTACCGGACCTGGAGGCGGTGTACCCGAGCCTGACCGTCGCCGAGAACCTCGCCCTCACCGCACCCGGCGCCACCGCCCCGTACCCGGAACTCGTCCCTCTCCTCGGCCGGGCCGCCGGAACCCTCTCCGGCGGGGAGCGCCGGATGCTGGCCCTCTCCCGCGCGCTGCTCGCGCCACGCGCGCGCGTGGTGCTGGTCGACGAGCCGTCGCTCGGCCTGGCCCCGCCGGTCGCGGCCCGGACGTACCGGGGTCTCGTGGCGCTCGCCGTGACGGGCGGCGCGGCGGTGGTCCTGGCCGAGCAGCGCGTACCGCGCGGGCTGCCGCCCGGGACGCTCGTGCACGAGTTGCGGCGCGGCTCCCTCGCGTTCAGCGGGGAGCCGGCCGAACTCGGCTGACCGGCGGGAGTGACCTCACAGCGGGTCGAAGCGCAGCATCGTCCCGACGACGACCCGGTTCGGATCGGGCCCGATCAGGTTCCGGTTCGCCGCGTACAGGGCCTGCCAGCCGCCCTTGACGCCGAAGCGGCGGGCGATCGAGCTGAGGGTGTCGCCGGGCTGCACGGTGTGGACGCGCCCGCTCAGGCCGTACCGCTTCGAGCAGACGGGCCAGGCCCCCCAGCCCTGGGTGCGGAGCACCTCCTCGGCGACGGTGATCTGCTGCGGCCGGGTCGCCAGGTCGGCGCGCCGGGCGAACTTCAGTCCGCCGTGCTCGACCCAGGTCGGGTGCCAGAACTGGAGGCCGCCGTAGAAGCCGTTGCCGGAGTTGACGTGCCAGTCGCCGCTGCTCTCGCACTCCGCGACGCAGCCCCAGGGCCACTGGTCGGCCGCGCAGGGGTACGAGGGCACGGCGGCAGCCGCCCGAAGCCCCTCGGAGACGTCCCGCAGCACCGTGGACGCGTCCCGCGACCCGGCGGCGGACGTGTCGGACTCCTCCCGGGCCACGGCGGGCGCCGGGGCGGCCAGGGCCAGCAGCACGGCCGCCGACGACGCCACGAGGGAACCGGCTGTCCACAATCGGATCTTCGACATCGGGGCAGGCTAGGCAGCCCCCCGACGGCCCCGGACCGTGCCGCGCGGAACACTGTTCACATGCCACCCGGTCGGAGTCACGGCCTCTGACGGGCCCCGCCGCACAAGCCGGTGGCAAGTTGCCTCGCTTCCACGCGTGACCCCGGCCGAGCCTGACCCGTTGAACTCGGCATGAGACGCCCGGGAACGGCCCGGCGTCCCCCCGTACCGAGTCCAGGGAGCCCCCGTGCCGCGCATGCTCGACGTCAGCGAGGACGTACGCGCCGAGATCGGCGACGAAGAAGCGGACCGGCTGCTCGCCGGCGACCACGCCCCGGGCAGCTACGACTGCACCTCATGCCGCACGCCGGGGGATTCCGAGCAGGAGCGCACCAGCACGGTGCTGTTCGTCGGCGACGAGACCGCGGTCCTCGCGTTCGCCCACGCCAGTTGCATCCCGTCGCAGGTCGTCCGGGTCGCCGAGGAGCAGCTCCAGGGCGCCGTCGCCTCCATCACGGCGGCGGACACCGCCGACGCGCTCACCGCCGCCCACCCCGAGCAGGCCGTGCTGGGTGTCACCAGCGGCCTCGTCCTGATCCAGGGCGAGCTGCACCCGGCGCTGGTCGTGGAGCCCACCGCCCCGGTGTCCCGCCCGGGTACGGACGCCCTCACCGACGAGTTCCTGCCGCTCCTTGCCGAGCAGGGCTTCCACCAGGTCATGGACCTCGAACAGAAGCCGGCGGCGCTCCCGGGCTGGTCGGTCCTGGTCGCCATGGGGCAGCTGCACTCGGTGCTCCAGCCGGGTCCCGGGGGCGCCGGGCAGGCCGCCTGGTGGCAGGCGCATCAGCCGCTCCAGGTCACCGAGGGCTGGCGCGCGGCGGCCAACAAGTCGCACATGGTGCTGGTCTTCGCGGCCCCGGTGGGCTCGATCGGCCAGCAGCCGCGCGAGGACCTGCTGCGCGACGCGCTGGAGAAGGCCGCCGCGAACGGCCGCCTGGTCGCCGCCGCGATGCCGCTGGCCGGTACCTGATGGAGGACGGCCGCCCGGGCATAAGGCGGGCCCGGATCACCGGCGTACCTCCCGGTACCCCGGCATCGGCCGCGGGGCCCGGCGGGGCCGGGGCTCCGAGGGTGCCGCGGCCGAGGTCGGCGCCGCTTTCGGAGAGCCGCCCGCATCCGACGGGCGGCGGGGTCGTTGGCACCTACGTGCACTCATACGACCCCTTCCTCCCCCCGCATCCGAGTCAGATCCCTGCGATGCGCCCCGCGCGGGACGTCACGGCGGGCTCGCCCACGCCGATCTACGACGCCCTGTACTCGGAGTACCGCAGGTCGTTCCGCACGCTGCCGGGTGACCGCAGCGGCGAGGAGGAACTGAGCTTCCGGGCCTTCGGCACGGCGTCGAGCACGGGGGTCTACGGGAACGGGCAGGGCCACCGGTACGCGGGCGCGTACCCGACGGCCTGGTCGGCGCGGCACTCCCCCACGCAGGTGGCGCTGCCGCCGGGGCCCCGCAAGAGCCTCTAGCGGCACCCCCGGGGGGGGTACGAACGGCGGAGGGCCGGGGCGCGATCGCCCCGGCCCTCCGCCGTTCGTCACCTCGTGGGTGCCACCTCGTGCGTGCTACTTCTTGCGGCTACGCTTCTCGCGCACGCGGACCGAGATGTGGATCGGGGTGCCCTCGAAGCCGAACTCCTCGCGGAGGCGGCGCTCGATGAAGCGGCGGTAGCCGGCCTCGAGGAAGCCCGAGGCGAAGAGCACGAAGCGGGGCGGCTTGGTGCCGGCCTGCGTACCGAAGAGGATGCGGGGCTGCTTGCCGCCACGGATCGGGTGCGGGTGGGCCGCGACGATCTCACCGAGGAAGGCGTTCAGCCGGCCGGTGGGGACGCGGGTCTCCCAGCCGGCGAGGGCGGTCTCGATGGCCGGGACCAGCTTCTCCATGTGACGGCCGGTCTTGGCGGAGACATTGACCCGGGGCGCCCAGGAGACCTGCTGCATCTCGGTCTCGATCTCGCGCTCGAGGTAGTAGCGGCGCTCCTCGTCGAGCTCGTCCCACTTGTTGTAGGCGATGACGATGGCGCGGCCCGACTCGACCGCCGTCGTGATGATGCGCTGGTCCTGGACCGAGATGTTGTCGGTGGTGTCGA
This sequence comes from Streptomyces sp. NPDC001728, assembly GCF_040297565.1. Taxonomy (NCBI): domain Bacteria; kingdom Bacillati; phylum Actinomycetota; class Actinomycetes; order Kitasatosporales; family Streptomycetaceae; genus Streptomyces; species Streptomyces sp. NPDC001728. Next base: position 41,648 of record NZ_JBEOZK010000005.1, on the reverse strand, counting down.
TGAGGATGACGGCCACCTCCGCCTTCTCGATCGCGGCCGCGGTCCGCAGGGAGGCGTAGTAGTCCGCGCCCTCCTGGAGGTGGACCTTCTTGCGGATGCCGGCCGTGTCGACGAACTTCCACGTCACGCCGCCGAGCTCGATCAGCTCGTCGACCGGGTCGCGGGTGGTGCCGGCCAGCTCGTTGACGACGACGCGTTCCTCGTTGGCGACCTTGTTCAGGAGCGAGGACTTGCCGACGTTCGGGCGGCCGATGAGGGCGATGCGGCGCGGGCCGCCGACGGCGTTGCCGAAGCGCTGCTCGGGGGCCTCGGGCAGCTTCTTCAGGACCTCGTCGAGGAGGTCGCCGGTGCCGCGGCCGTGCAGCGAGGAGACGGGGAACGGCTCGCCGAGGCCCAGCGACCACAGCACGGTGGCGTCGGCCTCGCCGGACTGGCCGTCGACCTTGTTGGCGGCGAGGACGACCGGCTTGCCGGCGCGGCGCAGCAGCTTGACGACGGCCTCGTCGGTGTCGGTGGCGCCGACGGTGGCGTCCACGACGAAGAGGCAGGCGTCGGCGGCCTCGATGGCGTACTCGGCCTGGGCGGCGACGGAGGCGTCGATGCCGAGGACGTCCTGCTCCCAGCCGCCGGTGTCGACGACCTTGAAGCGGCGCCCGGCCCATTCGGCCTCGTAGGTGACGCGGTCGCGGGTGACGCCCGGCTTGTCCTCGACGACGGCCTCGCGGCGGCCGATGATGCGGTTCACCAGGGTCGACTTGCCGACGTTCGGGCGGCCGACGACGGCGAGGACGGGAAGCGGGCCGTGGCCGGCCTCCTCGATGGCGCCCTCGACCTCTTCGACGTCGAAGCCCTCTTCGGAGGCGAGCTCCATGAACTCCGCGTACTCGGCGTCGCCAAGTGCCCCGTGGTCGTGCTGGTCGTTCATGAAGTCCGTTCCTTGATCATTCGTGGTCGGTGGGTCCCCGGGCCGCGGGGCCCACTACTGGGAGTCTCGCTCAGCGCCCGGTGAGGCGCCTGGCGTTTTCCAGGTGCTCGGTGAGCTTGCCCTGGATCCGTACGGTGGCCTCGTCCAGTGCCTTGCGGGTGCGGCGGCCCGAGCCGTCGCCCGCCTCGAAGGCGTCCCCGAAGACGACGTCGACCCGGCCGCGCAGCGGAGGCAGCGCCTTGACCAGCCGTCCGCGGCGCTCGGTGCTGCCCAGGACGGCGACCGGGACGATCGGCGCGCCGCTGCGGACGGCGAAGTAGGCCAGGCCCGCGCGGAGCGAGGCGAAGTCTCCGTCGCCCCGGGTGCCCTCGGGGAAGATCCCGAGGACGCCGCCCTGCTCCAGGACGCCCAGCGCGTTGCCTATCGCGTTGCGGTCGGTGCCGTCGCGGTCGACCTTGACCTGCCCGATGCCCTCCAGGAAGGGCCCCAGCGGTCCGATGAACGCTTCCTTCTTGATGAGGAAGTGCACGGGGCGCGGGGCGGTGCCCATGAGCATGGGGCCGTCGATGTTGTGCGCGTGGTTCACGGCGAGGATGGCGGGACCGGAGGCCGGCACCCGCCAGGCGCCGAGGACGCGCGGCTTCCAGAAACCGTACATCAGGCCGATGCCGATGCGGCGGCCGACGACGGCGCCCTTCGCGGAGGGCAGGGTCACTTGGCGGCCACCCGCCGCTCGTCCACCAGGGTGACCACGCACTCGATGACCTGGTCCAGGGTGAGGTCCGTGGTGTCGACCTCGAAGGCGTCGTCGGCCTTGGCGAGCGGGGAGGTCTTACGGCTGGAGTCGGCCGTGTCCCGCTTGATCAGGGCTTCCTTCGTCGCGTGGACGTCGACGCCCTTGAGCTCGCCGGAGCGGCGGGCGGCACGGGCCTCGGGCGAGGCGGTGAGGAAGATCTTGAGGTCGGCGTCGGGCAGGACCGTGGTGCCGATGTCCCGGCCCTCGACGACGATGCCGTTCTCGGCGCCGCGGGCGATGGACCGCTGGAGTTCCGTGATCAGGCTCCGCACCTCGGGGACGGCGCTGACGGCGCTGACCTTGGAGGTGACCTCTTCGGTACGGATGGGGCCGGCCGCGTCCGCGCCGTCGACGGTGATGGTCGGCCTGGCCGGGTCCGTACCGGAGACGATGACCGGCTTGGCGGCGGCGTTGGCCACGGCGTCGGCGTCGGCGACGTCCACACCGTTGCTGATCATCCACCAGGTGATCGCCCGGTACTGGGCGCCGGTGTCGAGGTAGCTCAGCCCCAGCTTGGCGGCGACCGCCTTCGAGGTGCTGGACTTGCCCGTGCCGGAGGGCCCGTCGATGGCGACGATCACGGATTCCACGGTGGGAACACCTTCCTGGGGTGTGCGGCGGGCCCGGCGGGACGCGGGGACCCCCACAAGGTTACCGAGTCCACGGCACCCGTTCGGCCCCGCCCGCACGGGCGGGGACGCGACGGCGGGGCGGCGCGCGCGACGCGGGGGCTCCGCGGCATGGCCGCGCCCGCGACGGGCGGGCCGCCGCCCCCTCACGTCGTGCGCAGCGACCAGCCCCGTTCCTGCAGCGCCGCCCCCAGCACCGGCGCCGCCGACGGCTCCACCATCAGCTGGACCAGACCCGCCTGCTGCCCCGTCGCGTGCTCGATGCGGACGTCCTCGACGTTGACCCCCGCGCGCCCCGCGTCCGCGAAGATGCGGGCCAGCTCGCCCGGCCGGTCGCTGATGAGGACGGCGACGGTCTCGTAGACGGTGGGGGCGGCGCCGTGCTTGCCGGGGACGCGCGCCCGCCCCGCGTTGCCGCGCCGCAGGACGTCCTCGACGCCCGAGACGCCGTCCCGCCGCTTGTCCTCGTCGGCGGACTGGAGGGACCGCAGCGCCCGCACGGTCTCGTCGAGGTCGGCGGCGACACCGGAGAGCACGTCGGCGACGGGCCCCGGGTTGGCGGAGAGGATGTCGATCCACATGCGCGGGTCGGAGGCCGCGATCCGGGTCACGTCACGGATGCCCTGCCCGCAGAGCCGTACGGCGGACTCCTCGGCCTCCTCCAGCCGCGCGGCGACCATGGAGGACACCAGCTGCGGGGTGTGGGAGACCAGGGCGACCGCCCGGTCGTGGGCGTCGGCGTCCATGACGACGGGGACGGCCCGGCAGAGCGCGACGAGTTCCAGGGCGAGGTTGAGGACCTCGGTGTCGGTGTCCCGGGTCGGGGTGAGGACCCAGGGCCGGCCCTCGAAGAGGTCGGCGGTGGCCGCGAGGGGGCCGGAGCGTTCCTTGCCGGCCATGGGGTGCGTACCGATGTACGCGGAGAGGTCGAGGCCCCGCGCCTCCAGGTCGCGCTTCGGGCCGCCCTTGACGCTGGCCACGTCCAGGTAGCCGCGACCCAGCCCGGCGCTCATGGCCTCGGCGAGGGTGCCGGCCACGTGCGCGGGGGGCACGGCGACGATGACGAGGTCGACAGGGCCCTCGGGGGCCTCGTCGGTGCCGGCGCCGAGCGCGGCGGCCGTGCGGGCGCGCCCCGCGTCGTGGTCGCGGAGGTGGACGGTGACGCCCCGGCCCGCGAGGGCGATCGCGGCGGAGGTGCCGATCAGTCCGGTGCCGATGACGAGCGCTGTTCTCACTGGGCGATGTCCTTGCGCAGGGCGGCCGCGGCGCCGAGGTAGACGTGCGCGATCCGGGACTTGGGCAGTTCGGTCTCGATATGGGCGAGGAGCCGGACGACCCTGGGCATCGCGCCTTCGATGTCGAGTTCCTGTGCGCAGATCAGGGGCACGTCGACGATCCCCAGGTCACGCGCGGCGGCGGCGGGGAAGTCGCTGTGCAGGTCGGGCGTGGCCGTGAACCAGATGCTGATGAGGTCGTCGGCGGTGAGCCCGTTGCGTCCGAGGACGGCGGTGAGCAGCTCCTCGACCTGCTCGCGCATGTGCCCGGCCTCGTCCCGCTCCAGCTGGACGGCTCCTCGGACCGCTCGTACCGCCACGTCGTGCTCCTTCGCCTGCGTCAGTGCTCCGTTCAGCCTAGTCAGCGCCGGGGAGGACGTGTCGCGGCGCCCGCCCTCCGAGACGGAGGGCGGGCGCCCCGGACGGCCGGAGCCGCTGCCGCCTCATGACGGTCAGAGCTGCTGCTGACGGATCAGGTCCTCCAGGGAGCCCTGGGGCACCGAGCCGTTCGGGGTCAGCTTGTCGACTGCCTGCGGCAGCGACCGCGCGATCTGGTCGGCGGCCTCCTGCGGGCTGACCCCGGCGTCCTGGGCGACCTTCCGGAGGGTGTCGTCGGGGAGCGCCTCGGCGATCTGGGCGCCGTCCACGGGCTGGTTCCGGCCGGTGCCGACCCAGGACTGGGCCTGGTCGGCGAGGCCGGACCTGGTGAGCATGTCGACAAGTCCGCCGAGCGGGTTCGAGCCGTTGCCTGCGGCGCCCGCGCCCTTGCCACCGGCGAGGGCGCCGAGCAGGGAGCCGAGGATGCCGCCGGCGCCGCCGCTCTGGGCGCCGGAGCCTCCGAGGAGGCCGCCGAGGAGACTGCCTAGGTCGTCGCCCGCCATGGTCCTGCCTTTCGTCCGGTACGGAAACACGCCCAATGTCACCCGAACCGCCCTGCTCCGCCACTTGGGGTAAGGACGGCCGTACCCGCCTCGCGCGGTAGAACTGTCGACATGTTGCTGCACGTCGTACCGCTCGCCGACTGGTCGGCCTCCCCGGACGCCCCCTACGCCCCCGCGTCCCTCGCCGCCGAGGGCTTCGTCCACTGCTCCCCGGACGAGTCCGGGGCCCTCGCGATCGCCGACGCCCACTACCGGGACGTGGCGGGTCCGCTCCTGGTGCTCGTCGTTCGACGAGGCCCGGCTCTCCGGCGAGGTCCGCCACGAGGGTTCGGGGGGTGCGCTCTTCCCCCATGTGTACGGGCCGATCGAACGGGACGCGGTGACCTCGGCCCTGGAGGTACGGCGGGACGCGGACGGCCGGGCGAGGGAGCTGGCCCCCTGGGCGTAGGACCGGGTCCGGAATGTCCCGCCCGGCCCGCGCGGCGTGTTGCGGGACCCGGCCGCGGCACGGCGCCAAGCTGGGCCGTACGACTTCACGCGCCACGAACCGCCGTACGGTCCTGATCGCCTCCACCGCGGCCCTGACGGCGGGCTGCGGCGGGGGCGACGGCGGTACGGGCACCGCGAGCGCGGATCCGAGCGGCACCGCGTCCTCCGCCCGGACCTCCCTGGCCAGGACCTCCGACATCCCGGTCGGCGGCGGCACGGTCTTCGCGCACGAGAAGGTCGTCGTCACGCAGCCGACGGCCGGGGAGTTCAAGGCGTTCTCCGCGGTCTGCACCCACCAGGGCTGCCTGGTGAACAAGGTCGCGGACGGCACCATCGACTGTCCCTGCCACGGCTCGAAGTACCGGGTCGCCGACGGCGCGGTGGCGGCGGGTCCGGCTCCCCGTTCGCTGCCGGCCCAGCGGATCACCGTCTCGGGGGAAACGATCACCCTCGCGTAACCTGCCCGGCATGACTCCGGACGAGCTGGTGCGCGAGCACACGATCTACTCCTGTGTGATGGGCTCGCGCGCCTTCGGCCTCGCGACCGAGGACAGCGACACGGACGTCCGGGGCGTGTACCTGGCCCCGACGCCGCTGTTCTGGCACTTCGACAAGCCCCCGGCGCATGTGGAGGGGCCCGGCGAGGAGCAGTTCAGCTGGGAGCTGGAACGCTTCTGCGAGCTGGCCCTGCGCAACAACCCGAACGTCCTGGAGTGCCTCCACTCCCCCCTCGTCCGGCACGCCGACGAACTGGGCCGCGAGCTGCTCTCGCTGCGCGGCGCCTTCCTGTCCCGGCGGGCCCACCAGACCTTCGTCCGGTACGCGGGCGGCCAGCGCCGCAAGCTGGAGGCGGACGTACGCCAGTACGGCCACCCGCGCTGGAAGCACGCCATGCACCTGCTGCGCCTCCTGACCAGCTGCCGGGACCTGCTCCGCACGGGCGAGCTGCGGATCGACGTCGGCGAGGAGCGCGACCGGTTCCTCGCGGTCAAGCGCGGCGAGGCGACCTGGCCCGAGGTCGAATCCTGGATGAACCGCCTCCACGAGGAGGCCGACCGCGCCCACGACACGACCCCCCTCCCGGAAACCCCGGACCACGCGCGCGTACAGGACTTCCTGATCCACGCCCGCCGCACCTCGGCCCTGGACGCACTTCCCTAGCGGGCCGTCACCCGGGCCCGGCCACGACGGCGGAGATGTCCGCGCCCGGGGAGAGGCCGAGAGTGAGCGTCATGGGTCAAGCGTCCCAGAGGGCACCGAAGGTCAGCAGGTCGCTCCGGTACTCGATGCGTTCCTCCCATTCCTTCGGCCAGGCCGCGGCCCCGAGGTGGGCTCCGGCGAAGGCGCCCGCCAGGGCGGCGATCGAGTCGGAGTCGCCGCGGGTGCAGGCCGCGCGGCGCAGGGCGGTGAGGGGCTCCTCGGGGAAGAGCAGGAAGCAGAGCAGGCCGGTCGCGAGGGCCTCCTCGGCGATCCAGCCGTCGCCGGTGTACTCGCAGGGGTCGAGCTCCGGGTCGGCCGTGCGCTGGACGGCGTCCAGCCGCTCGAGGACCGCCAGGCACTCGTCCCAGCCCCGCCGGATGAAGGAGAGGGCCGAGGGGTCCTGGGAGCGGGTCCACAGGTCGCCGAGCCAGTGCTCGTGGTAGCGGTCGCGGTTCTCGTACGCGTACGAGCGGAGCTGTCCGACGAGCCCGGCCGGGTCCACGCCCCGCGCGAGCAGGTACACCGCGCGGGCGGTGAGGTCGGAGGCGGCGAGCGCGGTGGGGTGACCGTGGGTCAGGCCGGACTGGAGCTGCGCGGCGCCCGCCCGCTGCTCGTCGCTGAGTCCGGGCACGAGCCCGATGGGCGCGACCCGCATGTTGGCACCGCAGCCCTTGGAGTGGATCTGGCTGGCGTCCTGCCAGAGCCGGTCCGTCGTCAGCAGCTGACAGGCGACCAGGCAGGTGCGCCCGGGGGCGCGGTTGTTCTCCGGTGAGTGGTACCAGTCGACGAACTCGTCGCGGACGGGCCTGGCGAGCCGCAGCGGGGCGAGCACACCCCGGTCCATGGCCGTGCGGATGCCCCGGGCGAAGGCGAGGGTCATCTGGGTGTCGTCGGTGACGTACGCCTTCCCCCCGCTGACGGGCAGAGCCATCGTCCGCCAGGGGCCGACCTTGGCGAGGATCGCCGGCACGTCGTTGAACTCGGTCGGGAATCCCAGCGCGTCGCCGAGTGCCAGTCCGATCAGGGAGCCGGTCGCGGCCTGCTTGGTGGCGGGGTGCGCGAGGTTCATGCGGGGCGTCCTTCCGGTCGCAGGAGGGGCGGGTGGAGGGTGGCGGCCCCGCCCGCCCGGTAGAGGGCGGCCGGTTTCCCCCGTCCGCCGGTGAGGCGCGGAGGTCCTTCCACGGCCTGGACGAAGCCGGGAGTGGTGAGGACCTTGCGCCGGAAGTTGGGGCGGTCGAGCGGGACGCCCCAGACCGTCTCGTAGACCTGCCGCAGCTCTCCGAGGGTGAACTCGGGCGGGCAGAAGGCGGTCGCGAGGCAGGTGTACTCCAGCTTGGCGCCGACCCGTTCACGGGCGTCGGCGAGGATGCGGTCGTGGTCGAAGGCGAGGCCCCTGACCGTGTCGTACGGCGTCCAGCGCGCCTGGGCCGCGTCGCCGCCGCCGCGCGGCTCGGGCAGGTCGGGTACGAGGGCGGCGAAGGCGACCGAGACGACCCGCATCCTCGGGTCACGGTCGGGTTCGCTGTAGGTGCGGAGCTGTTCGAGGTGGAGTCCGGCGACGGTGGCCTCGGAGAGCCCGGTCTCCTCGGCGAGTTCGCGGCGGGCGGCCCGCTCGGCGGACTCGTGGGGCAGGACGAATCCGCCGGGGAGCGCCCAGGCGCCGGCGTACGGTTCCTGGCCGCGTTCGACGAGGAGGACGTGGAGGCGTTCCTCGCGGACGGTGAGGACGGCGAGATCGACGGTGACGGCGAAGGGCTCGAAGGCGTACTTGTCGTACCCCTCGGGACTCGCGGCCGTCGGGGGCGAAGGGGCCGTCGGAGGCGAAGGGGCCGTCGGGGGCTTCGCGTCGGCGTTCATCGGCGTTCCGGCAGCGGGTCGGTGAAGCCCCAGCCCTCGGCGAGCAGCCCGTCGACGGCGGCGACGGCCGCCGCGAGCCGCTCCTCGTGGGGGCCGCTGAGAACGGCCGTCCGGCGGCCGGTGTGGGCGAGCTGGGTGAGGAAGCGCGCGGTCATCCAGGGGCGCAGATGCTCCCCGTCGCGGAGTCCGTCATCCTCGAAGTCGACGCCCCGGTGGTCGGTGAGCAGCCAGAGGTGCTGGCGGCCGTGAGCGGCGATCTCGCCGGTGGCGGTGCTGGCGGTGCCCATGTAGCGCTCGTGCCAGATGGTGGTGGCGAAGGCGTCGGTGTCGCAGAAGAGCACGGGTGAGCCGTCGCGGGCCGCCGCCTCCTCCAGTTCGGCCTGGCGCTGGGCGATGACGGGGAAGTCGGAGGAGTGGAAGGTGACGTCGGACCAGTCGGCGCCGGGGCGTTCGGCGCGGAGTTCGGCGAGTTTGAGTTCGCTGTACTCGCGGCCGTACTCCGGTACGTACCGGGTGCGGGCCCAGATCCCGCCGCGCCGCCGGTAGTGGTCGGCGAGGGCGAGGGCCATGGTGGTGGTGCCGGTGGACTCGGCGCCGAGGACGACGATCCGCCGGGTGAGCGCGGCCCGTACCGGGGCTTCGAGGAATCCCCAGCAGGCGACGGGGTCCGCGCGCACGGCGGTGCCGGAGACGGGGAAGCGGGTGCGGTCGGGGTCGACGCTGACGGACTCGGCGCCGAAACGGCGGCCGAGTTCGTCCCCGTACGGCTCCGAGGTGAAGACGGCGTCGACGCGTTCGGGCACTGCGGCCCGGAAGACGGCCATGTGGGCGGCCCAGACGTCGGGGTCGTGGAGGTCGACGGGGATGTCGTCGACGGCGCCGACGACGAGGGCGTCGGGGTGGATCTCGCGCATCCAGGCGACGCGTTCGTCGAGGGGTACGGATTCCACGGAGGAGGCGCAGACGAGGACGGTGAGGCGTTCGCAGCGCGCGCGGGCGGTCTCGACGAGATGGTGGTGGCCGGCGTGCGGCGGATAGAACTTGCCGAGGACCAGGCCGTGTCCGTAGCGCTTCACGCGGTCGCTCCCACCGGGAGGGCCCGGCGCACGGTGAGGTCCTTGGTCCAGCCGCGCAGGCCGAGGACGCAGAGGGTCATGAAGCCGACGTACAGCAGAGAGGTCAGGTACAGCTCCTTGTACGCGTACAGCGGTACGTAGACGAGGTCGGCGGCGATCCACAGCCACCAGGACTCCAGGCGCTTGCGGCACTGGCCGTAGGTCGCCATGAGGGAGAGCGCGGTCGTCAGGGCGTCCCAGAAGGGGACGGTGGAGTCGGTGACGCGGTCGAGCAGCAGGGTGAGCGCGAGGGTCCCCACCACCCCCGCCGCGAGCAGCCACGTCCACTCGGTGCGCGTGGTGCGGCGCACCGGGAGGGCGTCGGAGCCTGGTCCACCCCCGTGGGTCCAGGTCCACCAGCCGTACGCGGCGAGGGCGATGAAGACGATCTGGAGGCCGGCGTCGGCGTAGAGCCCCGCCTGCGTGAAGAGCAGGACGAAGAACAGGTTGTTGGCGATGCCGATGGGCCAGTTGGCCAGGTGCTGCCGGGCGACGAGCCAGACGCAGAGCGCGCCGCTGCCGAATCCGAGGACCTCGGTCCAGCTGACCGGGGTGTCCAGGACGGTGAAGAGCGGCTGTTGCAGGGGCTCCAGCATGCTTGCGAGGCTCACGCCCGCCTCCTTAAGAGTCATGTTGACTATAAAGGCGGCGGGCTCCGGCCACAAGACCGAAAACCCACGGGCGGCGGGGGCGAGAAGCCCCGGAGCCCCTGAGTCCCTGAGCCCCGGAGCACGAAGAAGCCCGTGACCACCGGGGCGGTCACGGGCTCCTCGCGTACGGCTTACGGCGTACGGCAGGCCTGGGCCTTACATGCCGACTTCCTTCATCAGCATGCCGACCTCCGTGTTGGTGAGGCGGCGCAGCCAGCCCGACTTCTGGTCGCCCAGACCGATCGGACCGAAGGCCGTGCGGACCAGCTTCTCGACCGGGAAGCCGGCCTCGGCCAGCATGCGGCGCACGATGTGCTTGCGGCCCTCGTGCAGCGTGACCTCGACCAGGTAGTTCTTGCCGGTCTGCTCGACCACGCGGAAGTGGTCGGCCTTGGCGTAGCCGTCCTCCAGCTGGATGCCGTCCTTGAGCCGCTTGCCGACCTCGCGGGGCAGCGGGCCGGTGATGGCGGCCAGGTAGGTCTTCTTCACGCCGTACTTCGGGTGCGTGAGGCGGTGGGCCAGCTCACCGTGGTTGGTGAGCAGGATGATGCCCTCGGTCTCCGTGTCGAGTCGGCCGACGTGGAAGAGCCGGGTCTCGCGGTTGTTGACGTAGTCGCCCAGGCACTGGCGGCCGTCCGGGTCCTCCATGGTGGAGACGACACCGGCCGGCTTGTTCAGCGCGAAGAACAGGTGCGACTGGGTGGCGACGGTCAGGCCGTCCACCTTGATCTCGTCCTTCTCCGGGTCGACGCGCTTGCCCTGCTCCAGGACGATCTCGCCGTTGACCTCGACGCGGGCCTGCTCGATCAGCTCCTCGCAGGCGCGCCGCGAGCCCATGCCGGCGCGGGCGAGGACCTTCTGCAGCCGCTCGCCCTCCTGCTCGGCGCCCGGGAATGTCTTCGGGGTCTTGATCTCCGGGCGGCCCTCGTACCGCTCCCGGTTACGCTGCTCGATCTTCGCCTCGAGCTCGCGCGAGCGGGCCGGCGCCTGCCGCTGGCCGTGCGGGCCGCGACGGGGCGGGGTGCCGCCCTGGGGGGACTTGGGGCCGCCCTTGGCGCCACCGCGGGCCGCGGAACCGCGGCCCTTCTTCGGGGCCTCCGCGGGCGGGCTCACGTCGTAGGCGCGCTCCTCGGGGCGAGGCCGGCGCGGGTTGCTCGGGCGCTTCTGGTCGTCACGACCTCCGCCCTGGTAGCCACCGCCACCGCCCTGGTAGCCGCCGCCACCACCGCTGCTGCCGCCCCGGTAACCACCACCGCCACCGCCACCGCTGCCGGAGCCGCTGCCGGAGCCGCCCCGGTAGCCGCCGCCGGAGCCGGAGCCGCCACCCGAGCCGCCCCGGTAACCACCACCGCCACCGCTGCCGGAGCCGCTGCCGGAGCCGCCCCGGTAGCCGCCACCGGAGCCGGAGCCGCCACCCGAGCCGCCCCGGTAGCCGCCACCGCCGCCGGCGCCGCCGCGGCCACCGCCGCCGCTGCCACCACGGCTGCCGCCGCCGCTGCTGCCGCCGCGGCCGCCGCTGTTGCCACCACGGCTCCCGCCGTTGTTTCCGCTGCTGTTCCTGCCGCTGCTGCTTCGCATCAAACTTCCGTCTTGTCGTCGTCGTCCTCACGATCCGGTGCATCCGGATCGAACGACGGGACCCCTTCCAGCGAGTCCGGTTCGACCGCCTCCGCCTCGGGGAGGAAGGGCGCCAGCTCGGGGAGCTCGTCCAGGCCGCGCAGGCCCATCCGCTCCAGGAAGTAGTTCGTCGTCCTGTACAGGATCGCACCTGTTTCGGGTTCCGCGCCCGCCTCCTCCACCAGACCCCGCTGCAGGAGGGTCCGCATCACGCCGTCGCAGTTGACCCCGCGGACCGCCGAGACCCGGGAACGGCTGACCGGCTGGCGGTACGCGACCACCGCCAGCGTCTCCAGGGCCGCCTGGGTGAGCCGGGCCTGCTGGCCCTCCAGGACGAAGGCCTCGACGGCCGCGGCGTGCTCGGCGCGGGTGTAGTAGCGCCAGCCTCCGGCCACCCGCCGCAGCTCGAAGCCACGGCCCTGGACGGTGTACTCGTCGGCCAGCTCGCGCAGGGCGTCCGCGACCTCCCGGGGGGTCCGCTCAAGGACCTTGGCGAGGTGCGCCTCGGTGGCGGGCTCGTCGACGACCATCAGGACGGCTTCGAGGGCGGGCTTGAGGTCGCTCATGCGGGGGCCTCCTGGTCGAATTCGTCGGTCACGGACCCGGCCGGGTCCGTCTCCCCGCCGGTCCAGGAGACCGTGAGGTCCCCCAGGGCGGTCTCCTGGTCCAGGGCGACGACCTTCTCCCGGTAGAGCTCCAGGAGGGCGAGGAAGCGGGCCACCACGGTCAGCGTCTCGTCGCCGACGTCCTCGATCAGCTCGCGGAAGAGCGCCGTCCCGCGCTCGCGCAGCAGCGCGACGACCACGGCGGCCTGCTCGCGGACGCTGACGAGCGGGGCGTGGATGTGGTCGACGTACACCTGGGGCTCGGCCCTGGGCCGCATCGCCTTGACGGCCAGCTTCGCGAAGCCCTCGGCGCCGATGGAGATGACGACCTCGGGGAGCAGCTCGGCATGGTGCGGTTCGAGTCCGACGGTACGGGGGTGGCGGCGGCCCTCGGCCTCCCAGCGCTCCGCGAAGATCGCCGCGATCTTCTTGTACGCCCGGTACTGGAGGAGCCTCGCGAAGAGCAGGTCGCGGGCCTCCAGGAGGGCGAGGTCGGCCTCGTCCTCCACCTCGGCGGCGGGGAGCAGCCGGGCGGCCTTGAGGTCGAGGAGGGTGGCGGCGACGACAAGGAACTCGGTGGTCTGGTCGAGGTCGCCGTCGGGGCCGAGGGCGCGCAGGTGCGCCATGAACTCGTCGGTGACCTGGGAGAGGGCGACCTCGGTGACGTCGAGCTTGTGCTTGGTGATCAGCTGGAGGAGCAGATCGAAGGGCCCCTCGAAGTTCGCGAGCCGCACGGTGAACCGCCCACCGTCACCACCACCGGCCTCGGCTCCGTCACCGGCGGCCCCGGCTCCGTCACCGGCATCGCCGTGCCCGGCCCCGGCAGGCCCCGTACCGCCCTCACAGGCCTCCGTGCCGCTCTCTCCGGCCCCGGCGCCCCCGTCACCGCCCCGAAGGGCCCCGGAGCCGCCGGAGCGGCCCTCGCGGCCCTCGGAGAGGTCTTCCGGCCGGGCGGGCCCGGCCGGCGGGCCCTCGGGCCCGTCCTCCCTGCCCGGGCCCTCAGGCCCGTCAGGCCGCCCCTCGTCCTGTACGGCGGGGCCGGCCGGAGGCCGCTGTGTGGCCTCCTCCGGCTCGCCCGGCCCGCGGCCCAGGAGGCGGCGGGCCGGTGGGCGGGACGTTTCGTCGGGGGCGTGGTGCATGGAGGTCCAGGGGGAACGGGGAGCGAGGCAGCCCGCAGGCTACCGTCAGCGGCCGCGCAGGCGGCGGACGAGGATGCTCGCGTCGCCGCGGGACTCCAGGTCCGCCAGGACGACCGCGACGGCCTCCCGGACGATCCGGCCCCGGTCCACGGCGAGGCCGTGCTCACCGCGGAGCACCAGCCGTGCGTGCTCCAGGTCCATCAGCTCCTCGGCGGAGACGTAGACCGTGATCTTCTCGTCGTGGCGCTCCCGGCCGCTGGGCCGCCGGTTCGGGGCACGACCGCCGCCGCGTCGCCGCCCCGCCGGGGCGGGCACCGCCGCGGCGGGTGCGCCCTTGGCGGCGCCGTCGGGCTCCGCCGTCCTGGCGCGCGGTTCCGTGGTCTCGGAGTCCGCGGAACTGTGCTCCGCGGAGCCCTCGGCCGCCGCCGGGTCACTCTCACCCGCCGGTGCCGGGACGGCCCGGCGGGGTGCGGACGACTGGAGCGCCGTCCCCCCGGTCGTACGGAAGAGTTCGTCGGCGCCGGGCAGACTCACTCGGCGTGACACCGGGCGAGCACCTCCCTGGCGAGCTGGCGGTAGGCGGCGGCGCCCACGGAGTTGGAGGCGTAGGTGGTGATGGGCTCACCGGCGACCGTGGTCTCCGGGAAGCGCACCGTCCGTCCGATGACCGTGTGGTACACGTGGTCGTCGAAGGCCTCGACGACGCGCGCCAGGACCTCACGGCTGTGCACCGTGCGGGAGTCGTACATCGTGGCGAGGATGCCGTCGAGCTCCAGCTCCGGGTTGAGCCGCTCCTGGACCTTCTCGATGGTCTCGGTGAGCAGCGCCACTCCGCGGAGGGCGAAGAACTCGCATTCCAGCGGCACGATGACCTTGTGAGCCGCCGTCAGGGCGTTCACGGTCAGCAGGCCGAGCGAGGGCTGACAGTCGATCACGATGTAGTCGTAGTCGTTCATCAGCGGCTTCAGGGCCCGCTGGAGCGTCGACTCGCGCGCGACCTCGCTGACGAGCTGGACTTCGGCGGCCGAGAGGTCGATGTTGCTCGGCAGCAGGTCCATGTTGGGCACGGCGGTCTTCAGGAGGACCTCGTCCGCCGACATGCCCCGCTCCATGAGCAGGTTGTAGACGGTGAGGTCGAGCTCCATCGGGTTCACGCCGAGGCCGACCGACAGGGCTCCCTGCGGGTCGAAGTCGACGAGCAGCACCCGTCGTCCGTACTCGGCGAGCGCGGCACCCAGGTTGATGGTCGACGTGGTCTTGCCGACGCCGCCCTTCTGGTTGCACATCGCGATGATCTTCGCGGGTCCGTGGTCGGTCAGGGGACCCGGGATCGGGAAGTACGGCAGGGGCCGTCCGGTGGGGCCGATCCGCTCGCGGCGCTGGCGGGCAGCGTCGGGTGCGAGGGTGGCCGCGTACTCCGGGTCGGGCTCGTACTCGGCGTCGGGGTCGTAGAAGTGCCCCTCGGGCACCTCGTCGAAGGCGGCGAAGGGGGTGGACTCTCGGCCCATCTCGTTGCCGGCCGTGGCGTTCACGTGTAGGCCGTCCATCGTCTTCATCGTGTGGGCTGTCGTCATGGGCTGGTGCGTCGCGAAGGTCCGCACCGCGACGGAGCCGATCGGAGCACCTGGCGCACCGCTCCCGGGAGTAATTGTCGACTCATTCACAAGTCGTCTTACCTCCTTGGATGTCACCAGGAACATTTATCGATAGGTCAGCGTGGCACCATGCCGACGGTTGGCGACTCTATGGCGTGTCACCGCTCCGCAGCAACACAATCCGCCGGACCCGGCCCGATGTGTCGGCAACCGAACACGTCTCTGTCAAGGGTGCGCGGGCACGCATCCACACGTTTCAGGGGTGCTCGAATCGGTTAAAGGGTTACGTTCGAGGCGAGTTGGCCGAACGTTACGGCAGGCCCGGAGACACGGCCGGCCGGACCTTGTCGAACAAGGTCCGGCCGGGTGCGTGGATTGACGGCACGCGTTGACGGCGGCGCCGCCGAGGTCAGCCCAGGAGGGTGCTGAGCTCGACGTGCTCGAGGCCGTGCGCCTCGGCGACCTCCTTGTAAACCACCTTGCCGTCATGGGTGTTGAGACCCAGACCGAGCGCGGCGTCGCGGCGCAGCGCCTCGGCCCAGCCGTTGTTCGCCAGCGACACGATGTAGGGCAGCGTGGCGTTGGTGAGGGCGTAGGTGGAGGTGTTCGGGACCGCGCCGGGCATGTTGGCGACGCAGTAGAAGACCGAGTTGTGGACCTGGAAGGTCGGCTCGGTGTGGGTGGTCGGGTGCGAGTCCTCGAAGCAGCCGCCCTGGTCGATCGCGATGTCGACAAGGACACTTCCGGGCTTCATCTTGGCGACGAGCTCGTTGGTGACCAGCTTCGGGGCCTTGGCGCCCGGGATGAGGACCGCGCCGATGACGAGGTCGGCCTCGACGACGGCCTTCTCCAGCTCGTAGGCGTTGGAGACGATCGTCTGCACCTTGGTGCCGAAGATCTTGTCGGCCTCGCGGAGCTTGTTGATGTCCTTGTCGAGCAGGGTCACGTGGAAGCCCATGCCGACGGCGATCTGCGTGGCGTTCCAGCCGGAGACGCCGCCGCCGATGACGACGGCCTTGCCGGCGTGGGTGCCGGGGACGCCGCCGGGCAGGACGCCACGGCCGCCGGCCGAGCGCATCAGGTGGTAGGCGCCGACCTGCGGGGCCAGGCGGCCCGCGACCTCGGACATCGGGGCGAGCAGCGGGAGGGCGCGGTTCGCGGTCTCCACGGTCTCGTACGCGATGGCGGTGGTGCCGGAGGCCAGGAGGGCGTCCGTGCACTCGCGGGAGGCGGCGAGGTGCAGGTAGGTGAAGAGGGTCTGGTCCTTGCGGAGGCGGTGGTACTCCTCCGCGATGGGCTCCTTGACCTTGAGCAGCAGGTCCGCGCTCGCCCAGACCTCGTCGGCGGTGGGGAGGATCTCGGCGCCGGCGGCGACGTACTCCTCGTCCGTGATCGAGGAGCCGACACCGGCGTTCTGCTCGACGATGACCTGGTGGCCGTGGCGGACGAGCTCATGGACACCAGCAGGGGTGATGGCCACGCGGAACTCGTTGTTCTTGACCTCGCGGGGGATGCCGACCTTCATCGTCGATCACGGTCCTTGAATCATGGGGGATATCTGGGGCACTGCGATACATACCCGGATGCACTGCGGCGCACCGGAGCAGACCACGTTCACACGTGGCGCACCCAGTCTAATGAAGGAGTTCCCGCTGTCTAGCCTTTCAAAGTACTAATCTTTGCTGGAGCCACTACGGATTTCGTAGGTAGATGATTCCGTTTCCAGCAGCCTGTCGGCGGCGGCCCGGTGCAGCCGGGCCGCCGCCGGGTCACCGAGCCGGTCGAGGGTGTCGGCCAGCCGCAGCTGGAGCGCTGCCTGGAGCCGGGTGTCCTGGGCGCGCCGGGCCCACTCCACCGCCTCCTCGCAGGTCCGCAGCGATTCCTCGGGCCGTCCGGCGTACTCCTGGACCCGGGCCGCCTCGCTCAACGCCCGCGCGTGGCCCGGGAGATCGTCGAGCCGCCGGTAGCCGGCCGCGGCGGCCCGCCAGTTGCGCAGCGCCTCGCCGTACCGGCCCGCGTAGGTCTGTACGGCGCCGAGACGGGCGTACAGCCGGGCCTGGTCGGCCCGCTCGTCCCGGGCGAGACGCTGGGCGAGCGCCCGCCCGTACCAGTCGCCGGCCCGCTGCCAGTCTCCCAGCTCCTGATAGGAGCCACCTACGGATTCCATTGCGCGACCGGTCGCGTACGGGTCATTTGCTGCGCGTCCGGCATCCAAAGCCAACCGATATCGCAGCAGAGCGTCCTTGGTCCTGCCGGTCCGGGCGTCGAGATCGGCCAGGTTCAGCAGGGCGGCGGCCCGCTCGCGGTGCAGCCCGTGCCGCTCGGCGACGTCCAGGACCAGCTGGTGCAGCCCGTACAGCTCGGGAGCGGCGGCCTCGGCGCCCCGGTGCGCCGCCAGCGCCCGGACCAGGGAGGCGACGAGGCGACGGGCGAGGGTGTCGAGTTCCCCGTCGGCGACGGCGAGCCGGGCGGAGGCGAGCAGGAAGGACTGCCGGGAGCGCAGCCAGAGGGCACCGGCGGCGGCGTTCGGGAAGCGCAGGGCACGCGGCAGCCCGGCCAGCTTCCGGCGGGCGGCCGAGCCCTCGGGTTCGGTGACCGCACGGCAGGACTGGAGGAGCCGTACGGTCCGCTCCAGCATCCGGGCCCGCGCGAGCTGCACCTCGGCGGGCCGGTCGTGCTCCTCCAGTTGGGTGCGGAGGAGGGGGACGAGATGGCCGGGCACCTCGTACTGCCCGTCCTCGACGGCGGTGACGAGCCCCAGAGCGGCGAAGTCGGCGAGGGTGGTCGCGGCGGCCGAGACCGAGCAGCCGGCCAGGGCTGAGGCCGTGTGGGCGTCCGCCCGGCCCAGCGGCGCCAGGGAGAGGAAGCGCAGTATCCGGGCGGCGGGCCCGGCGAGCGCCTCGTGGGCGAGGTGGAAGGCGCGGGTGAGCGGGTCGCCGGCGAGGGCGCGGAGCCGCTTGGCGAGGTCGGCCACGGAGGCGGTGGGCTCGCCGGCCAGCCAGCCGCCGGCGAGGACGACGGCCGAGGGCAGCCCGCCGCACTCCTCGACGAGGGTCTCGGCGGCCTGCGGGTCGACGGTGACGCGTACGGAGCCGGTGAAGGCGGTGAGGAGTTCGATGGCCGACTTGGGGTCGAGCCCGCCGAGGGTGCAGGGCCGTACGTCGGGGATGCCGGTGAGCGGGCCCCGGGCGACGCCCACCACCAGGGTGTCGGGGTCGTCGGGGATCAGCGGGTCGGCCTGCTCGGCGTCGACGGCGTCGTCGAGGATCAGGACGGCGCGGCGGCCGGCGAGGGCGCCGCGGACCAGTTCGGTCAGTTCGTCCTCGGCGGCGCCGGGGGGTTCGGCCACCCCGAGCGCGGCGAGGAGTTCCCGGGCGACGCGGGCGGTGGGGACGGGGTCGCCGCCGGGCTCGGTGAGCCGGGCCCGGAAGATCCCGTCCGGGTAGCGGTCGGCGAGTCCGGCGGCCAGTTCCTCGGCGAGCGCGGTGCGGCCGGAGCCGGGCTTCCCGGCGATGAGCAGGACGCGGGCCCGGGGTGCCTTGCGACCGGTGAGGGTGTCGAGGCCGGTCCGCTCGATGTCGGCGCGCAGGGCCTTCAACTCCCGCTGCCGGCCGAAGAACTGCCGGCTGCCGGCCGCCGCCACCGCCTGATCCGTCACGGGCCACGCTCCCGTCCACCTGCGCACGAGCCGATCCCGCGGGGTCTCCGCACGGGCGATTCCGAGCGTAGTTCAGGGCGGTGCGCCGACCTGGTGGAGCAGGGCGGACACATCCCCCGATCGGATCAACAGATCTTCACACCGGAGGCCCCCATGACGAACCCCCGTCCCCGTGCGGGGACGCACGGGGACGGGCGTTCGCACCGGCTACGCCTCGAACGGCCGGGCCGGCCAAGGCGCCTCCGCCGGGCGCAGGGCGTCAAGACCCTCCCCCGCACGCGCCGCCACCAGCGACAGCACTCCCACCACCAGACAGTTGTTGTGCAGCTCCCCCGCGAGGACGCCCCGCACCAGCTCCGGCAGCGGCACCCGCGCCAGCTCCATGTCGGCCTCCTCCTCGGAGACCTCGAAGCGCTCCCCCTCCGCCTCCGCGACTCCGCGCGCGAGGAAGATCCGTACGGCCTCGTCGCAGCCGCCCGGCGTCGTGTAGACGTCGGTCAGGACGCGCCAGTCCTCCGCCTTGACGTGCGCCTCCTCGTACAGCTCGCGCTGCGCCGCGTGCAGCGGGTTCTCACCGGGCACGTCGAGGAGTCCGGCGGGAATCTCCCAGAGCTTCTGCCGCACGGGGTGCCGGTACTGCCGGAGGACGAGCACGCGGTCCTGCTCGTCGAGGGCGAGGACGGCCACCGAACCGGGGTGGACCTGGTAGTCGCGGCGCGCGACCGTGCCGTCCGGCATGACCACGTCGTCCGTGCGGACACTCGTCTTGTTGCCCTTGAAGGGTGTGGTGGTGGCGACGACGCGCCACTCCTCCGGGGTGTCCTGCACGCGCATCAGTAGTCCTCTCGTACGACAAAACCGGGGTACGGATCCACAGGACCCGTACCCCGGTTACGTTAACGCGCCGTACTACTTGCCCGTCTTGCGCT
This sequence comes from Streptomyces sp. NPDC001728, assembly GCF_040297565.1. NCBI lineage: Bacteria > Bacillati > Actinomycetota > Actinomycetes > Kitasatosporales > Streptomycetaceae > Streptomyces > Streptomyces sp. NPDC001728. The sequence continues at coordinate 22,289 of NZ_JBEOZK010000005.1, read as the reverse complement.
CGACGGCCGCCTTCACCAGACCCGCGAAGAGCGGGTGCGGGCGGGTCGGACGGGAGCGCAGCTCCGGGTGCGCCTGGGTGGCGACCAGGTAGGGGTGGATCTCGCGCGGGTACTCGACGTACTCGACGAGCTTGTTGTCCGGGGAGGTGCCGGAGAAGACCAGACCGGCCTTCTTCTCCAGCTCCGCGCGGTAGGCGTTGTTCACCTCGTAGCGGTGCCGGTGGCGCTCGTCCACGTACGGCTGGTCGTCGTAGACCTCACGGACGATCGAGCCCTCGGCGAGCTTCGCCGGGTAGAGGCCCAGGCGCATCGTTCCGCCCAGGTCGCCGGCGCCCTCGACGAACGCGAGCTGCTCCTCCATCGTCGAGACGACGGGGTGCGCGGTCGCCGGGTCGAACTCGGTGGAGTTGGCGTCCGGGATGTCCGCCAGGTTCCGCGCGGCCTCGATGACGATGCACTGCAGACCGAGGCAGATGCCGAGCAGCGGCACCTTGTTCTCGCGGGCGTACTGGATAGCGCCGATCTTGCCGTTCACACCGCGGTCGCCGAAGCCACCGGGGATGAGGACCGCGTCGACGTCACCGAGCTGCTTCTGCGCGCCGGCCGGGGTCTTGCACTCGTCGGAGGTGACCCACTTGACCTTGACGCGGGCCTTGTTGGCGAAGCCGCCGGCCCGCATGGCCTCGGTGATCGAGAGGTACGCGTCGGGCAGGTCGATGTACTTGCCGACCAGCGCGACCGTGACCTCGTGCTCCGGGTTGTGGACACGGTCGAGGAGGTCCTCCCAGACGGTCCAGTCCACGTCGCGGAAGGGCAGGTCGAGCTTGCGGACGACATAGGCGTCCAGGCCCTCGGTGTGCAGCACCTTGGGGATGTCGTAGATCGACTTGGCGTCGATCGCGGCGACGACCGCGGCCTCGTCGACGTCGCACATCAGCGAGATCTTGCGCTTGATGGCGGTCGGGACCTCGCGGTCGGCGCGCAGCACGATCGCGTCCGGCTGGATGCCGATGTTGCGCAGCGCGGCGACCGAGTGCTGGGTCGGCTTGGTCTTCAGCTCACCGGAGGGGCCGATGTAGGGCAGCAGCGAGATGTGCACGACGAAGACGTTGTCGCGGCCGACCTCGTGGCGGACCTGGCGGACGGTCTCCAGGAAGGGCAGCGACTCGATGTCGCCGACCGTGCCGCCGACCTCGGTGATGACGACGTCGACGTCGTCGGTCGCCATGCGGCGGATCCGGGACTTGATCTCGTTGGTGATGTGCGGGATGACCTGCACGGTGTCACCGAGGTACTCGCCGCGCCGCTCCTTGGCGATGACCTGCGAGTAGACCTGGCCGGTGGTGACGTTGGCCGAGCCGTCGAGGTCGACGTCGAGGAAGCGCTCGTAGTGGCCGATGTCCAGGTCGGTCTCGGCGCCGTCGTTGGTGACGAACACCTCACCGTGCTGGAAGGGGTTCATCGTGCCCGGGTCGACGTTCAGGTACGGGTCGAGCTTCTGCATCGTGACCCGCAGGCCCCGGGCCTTGAGGAGCGCACCCAGGCTGGAGGCGGTCAGGCCCTTGCCGAGGCTGGAGGCGACACCCCCGGTGACGAAGATGTGCTTGGTCGTCGTGGTTTTGGGCGGCATCGCCAAGAGGGGGCTCCCGTGGTCGCGTTCTGGAGGTGCGTACCGGCGTCCCCTCCGGAAGAATCGGGGGGTGCCGTCGCTGCGGTTGCGGGGTCCTCGGCTGTCGCCGTTTCCCACCGGTCCACGGGGTACCAGGGTATCAGCGACATCGGGAGACCGCTTCCGGCCACACGGGGCAGTCGGGTGTACACGGACGGCGACATGGCGGCGGGGCCCACGGAAGGCGGGGTTCACCCATTTGGAGCAGCGCATCTCTCGTGTGATCACTACGGGCACGGGGGCGCGTCGTATTCTGCTCGGACATCGCCCGCCGAGTCGGCCGGCGCGTCCCGCACACTGGCCGTACGGGCACACAGCACAAGGGCCCGACACCACACACACGGACACCGCACAGACAGCACGCACATCCGTAGCAAGCGCCCCGCGGGGCGGACATGGCCGTTCGACTGGAGTGAAGCACGTGGCCGGGCGCATCGAGGATTACGCACTCATCGGGGACATGCAGACCGCGGCGCTGGTCTGCCGGGACGGCAGCGTCGACTGGCTCTGCCTCCCCCGCTTCGACTCCCACGCGGTCTTCGCCGGACTGCTCGGCACCGAGGAACACGGATTCTGGCGGGTCGGCCCCGCCGGTCCCGCGGACGCCGATCCGGCGCCGGCCGACCGGCGCCGCTACCTGGGCGACTCACTGATCCTGGAGTCCGAGTGGGACACCGGGCGCGGCACGGTCCGGGTGACCGACTTCATGCCACCCCGCGACGGCGCGCCGCAGCTCATCCGGATCGTCGAGGGCGTCTCGGGCCGGGTGCGGATGCGTTCCGCGCTGCGGATGCGGTTCAGCTACGGCCGGATCGTGCCCTGGGTCCACAAGGTCGGCGAGCGCACGGTCGCCGTCGCGGGACCCGACTCGGTGTGGCTGGACACGGACGTCGAGACCCACGGCAAGGACCTGACGACGTACTCCGAGTTCACCGTGAACCCCGGTGACCGGATCGCGTTCACGCTGTCCTGGCAGCCCTCCCACAAGGAGCCGCCGGCGCTGCCGGACCCCGAGGGGTCCCTGGCGGCGACCGCCGAGTTCTGGCGCGAATGGGTCGACCACTGCACGTACCACGGCCCCTACCGGGAGGCCGTGATCCGCTCCCTGATCACCCTCAAGGCGCTGACGTACGCGCCGACCGGCGGGATCGTGGCGGCGCCGACGACCTCACTGCCCGAGGAGATCGGCGGCGTCCGCAACTGGGACTACCGCTACACCTGGCTGCGGGACGCGGCGATCACCCTCTCCTCGATGCTCCGCACCGGCTACCGCGAGGAGGCCCGCGCCTGGCGGGACTGGCTGCTCCGCGCCGTCGCGGGCGACCCGGAGAACCTCCAGATCATGTACGGCATCGCGGGCGAGCGGGAGCTCGGCGAGGCGGAGCTCGACTGGCTCCCGGGGTACGAGAACTCCGGTCCGGTCCGCGTCGGCAACGGCGCCGCCAACCAGCTCCAGCTGGACGTCTACGGCGAGGTCACCGAGGCCCTCCACCTCGCGCACATGACGGGACTCTCCCGCAACGACTACGCCTCACTGCTCCAGATCAAGCTGATCAACTACCTGGAGAAGCACTGGGACCAGCCCGACGAGGGCATCTGGGAGGTGCGCGGCCCGCGCCGCCACTTCGTCCACTCCAAGGTGATGGCCTGGGTGGCCGTCGACCGCACGATCAAGCTGATCGAGTCCGGGGACGCCGACGGCCCGCTGGAGCGCTGGCACGCGCTGCGCGACGAGATCCACCGGGACGTCTGCGAGAAGGGCTACGACGCCGAGCGGAACACCTTCACGCAGTCGTACGGCTCCAAGGAGCTGGACGCCTCGCTGCTGCTCATCCCGCAGATGGGCTTCCTGCCGCCGGACGACAAGCGGGTCATCGGCACGATCGAGGCGATCCAGCGGGAGCTGTCCACGGAGGACGGCTTCGTGCTGCGCTACCCCACCTCCGGCGAGGAGGCCGGCGTCGACGGCCTGGAGGGCGACGAGGGCGCGTTCCTCGCGTGCTCCTTCTGGCTGGCGGACGACCTGGCGATGATCGGCCGCGTGGACGAGGCCCGCACGCTCTTCGAGCGGCTCCTCGCGCTCCGCAACGACCTGGGGCTGCTCGCCGAGGAGTGGGACCCGAGGCTCCAGCGGCAGGTGGGCAACTTCCCCCAGGCCTTCAGCCACGTCCCGCTGATCGACACGGCACTCCGCCTGACGGCGAGCGGGGCGTACGGCGGCTGACGGGGTGGCAGGGGGGTGGCAGCCCCTCCAGCACGCGCGGGACGGGCCCCGGACCTACGATGGGAAGGTCCCGTCCCCCCGCGTGAAAGGGGGGCTCCCATGGGTCCCCACATCTCAGAGAGCGCCCTGTCCGGCCTGATCGAGGACCTGGCCGGTGAGGTGATCATCCCCGGTGGTCCCGGCTACGACGAGGCGCGCGCCCTGCACAACGGCATGATCGACCGGCGTCCTTCGGTGATCGCCCAGTGCGCCACCCAGGCCGATGTGTCCAACGCGATCGTGTTCGGCCGCGAGGCCGAGCTGCCGATCGCGGTCCGCGGCGGCGGGCACAGCGTCGCCGGCACCTCCGTGATCGACGGCGCGCTGGTCGTCGACCTCCGCCGGATGCACGGCGTCGTCGTCGACCCCGAGAACATGACGGTACGGATCGAGGGCGGGGCGACCATGGCCCACCTGGATCACGCGTGCCAGCCCTTCCAGGTGGCGACGACCGGCGGCCGGGCGTCCACCACCGGCGTCGGCGGCTTCGTCCTGGGCGGCGGCTCGGGCTGGCTGGAGCGGAAGTTCGGGCTGGCCAGCGACAACCTGCTCGCCGCCGACCTGATCACCGCCGAGGGCAAGCACGTCCACACGGACGCGGAGGACAACCCCGAACTGTTCTGGGCGCTGCACGGCGGCGGCGGCAACTTCGGTGTGGCGACCTCGCTGACGATGCGGCTGCACCCGCTGCCCCGGCTGAGCATCGCGATGCTGCTCTACCTGCCGGACAACGCGCCCGAGGTGGTGCGCACCTTCCGCGATCTCGGGGCCGGCGCGTCCGACGACATGGGCGGTGGCGCCATCTACCTGCCCGCGCCCCCGATGCCGTTCATCCCCGAGGACCTGGTCGGCAAGCTGGTCTGCGGGGCACTGTTCACGTACACCGGACCGGTCGCCGAGCTCCGCGAGTTCGCGGCGCCGCTGTTCGCGCTGGGTCCGGTGGTCGAGATCGTCATGGACATCCCGTACGTGGAACTGCAGACGATGCTCGACGACCCGCCGGGGCTGCGGAACTACTGGTCGGCCGAGTACCTGCGGGACCTCCCCGACGAGGCCGTGGACATCTTCTGCGACCGGGGCGCCCGCATCCCGGCGTCGACCGCCACCCAGCACGTGCTGTTCCTGATGGGCGGTGCGGTGGCCGCCGGGCCCTCCGAGTACCCGCAGCCGTGGCGCACCGCGCCCTGGGCGGTGCACCCGTTCGCGACCTGGGAGGACCCCGCGTACGACGAGCAGGCGAAGCAGTGGGTGCGCGACGTGCGGGCGGACGTGCGGCCGTGGGCGCTCGACGCGACGTATCTGAACTTCGTCGGCGCCGAGGGCGAGCAGCGGATCGTCTCCTCCTACGGGGAGGAGAACTACCGCCGGCTCGCCGCCGTGAAGGCCGCCTACGACCCCGACAACGTGTTCCGGTACAACCAGAACATCGCACCCGCGGGCTGAGAGGCGGGCGGGCCCGCCCGGCTCAGCTCAGCGCGGCGATCACCTCCTTGGCGGCCCGCTCCCCTTCCGTCGCCCCGCCCTCCATGAAGCCCTGGAAGTCGTAGGAACAGTGCTCGCCGCCGATGTGGACCCTGCCCTGAGCGGTGCCCTCGTACCCGGCGTACCGGTGGAGGTAGCCGACGGGCCAGCAGGCGTACGCGCCGAGGCTGTACGGGTTCTTGTGCCAGGCGGAGAGCTGGGCACGCCCGGTGTACGCCCGTGAGGTGCCGGGGAAGAAGGCGTCGATGCCCGCCAGGTAGCGGGTGACGAGGCTCCGTACGTACGGGTCGGACTCGGTGGAGAAGGGCCCGGCCGGGTTCAGGTTCCTGGCCAGGCTGCCGCCGCCGTACTGGAGGAGGATGCCGCCGGTGCCGCCCTGGACCTTGGTGGTGTCCCAGGTCTGCTGGACCTCGCCGTCGGTGAAGCAGTCGCCGGCCGAGACGCCCGGCCAGGCGCCGGTGCCGCGCCAGGGGCGGGTGCCGAACTGCATGTTGAGCTTGGTGCAGTAGCCCATGCGGGCGTCCCGCAGGAGGCCCCGCATGAGCGGGTCGAAGGCGGCCTGCGAGGTGTCGAGCTGCTGGAGGATCGGCAGCGGGAGACAGAGGATCGTGCGGTCGGCGGTGACGGTCCGGATGGCGCCGGCCTCGTTGAAGGTCAGCGTCTGGGTGCCGTCGGCGTTGGCCCGTACGGCGGTGAGGGACCAGCCCTGGCGCAGGGTGCCGGGGGCGAGGGCCCCGGCGACGGCGTTCGGGAGCCGGTCGTTGCCGCCGACGATGTGGTAGCGCTCGTTGGAGAGGCCCCAGATGTTGAAGTTGCCGGGATTGGTCTGGTAGCCCATCAGCAGGACCAGGGCGAGCGAGGACTGCTCGCTGGTGTCGGCGCCGTACTCGACGTTGTAGGCGACGTCGATGAACCGGCCGAGCGGCGAGGAGTGCCCGCCGGGGACCCGGGACTCGATCCATTCGTACACCGACATGTCGTCGAGTGCGGTGCCGGTGGGGGTGGTCTGGTTCCAGTAGACCTCCCCCGCGTCGGAGAGGTCCCGGCGCAGCGCCTGGTAGACCGCCTTGAAGTCCTCGTCCGCCTGGGCGCGCGGGTAGTAGGCGCCGTTGAACCAGAGGACTTCCTCGGCTCCGTTGGGTCCGCCGCCGAGGAAGTCCTCCACGGTGAGGCCGAAGCGGCGGCAGAGTTCCAGGATCTTCTTGTGGCTGGTGTCGATCAGCTCGCCCCCGATCTCGGAGGTCTGCCCGTACGCCCAGTGGTCGCGCTGGGTCCACATGCGGCCGCCTACCCGGGAGGGGTTCGCCTCGTAGAGCGCCGGGCTCAGACCGGCGTCCTGGAGGGTGAGGGCGGCGGTGAGGCCGGAGATGCCCGCGCCGACGACGGCGATCCGGGCGTTGCTCTTCACCGGCGGGGCCGGGGTGGCGGCGCCGGCCGGAGCGGCCGAGCCGAGGCCTGTCGCACCGGCGCCGACGGCGATCCCGGCGGCTGCGGCGTACTTGAGGAGGGACCGGCGTCCGAGCGCGTCGGCCCGCATGCCGCGCAGCTCGTCGACGGGGATGTTCAGCCGGCGGGCGTCGGCGTGCTCGGCGGCGAGGCGGTTCAGGAGGTGCATCGGGTTGGTGCGTGCCATGGGGCGCTCCTGGAGGTGGGTGGGATCAGCTCTGCGGTACGGCGACGGGGGCGGGTGTCTCTTCGGCGGGGCGCTCGGTGGCGTCCTCCAGGACGATCCGGCCGATGATCTCGTAGCGCTCGGGGCGCTTGGCCTTGAGGTAGAGGCCGAGGCCGAGGCCGCCGAAGAAGACGACGCCGACGATCCAGGGGATCGCCTTGAAGAAGAGGGAGTCGGCGGCGAGACCGGCCGCGGTCTCCATGTTCATGATCAGCAGGACGACGACGGCGATCATCCCGATGCCACCGAGGAGCGGGGCGGTGAAGGTCTTGAACCAGTGCCGGTCCTCGGGGTGGTTCTTGCGGAAGTAGCCGATGACGGCGAAGGAGCAGAGGGTCTGGACGATGAGGATCGCCATCGTGCCGAGGATCGCGAGCAGTGTGTAGAGGTGGATGTACGGGTCCTGGCCGGTGAGCCAGAAGGCGGCGACGAGGCCGACGGCGATCGCGCTCTGCACGTACGAGGCGATGTACGGCGAACCGTGCTTGGCGTGCGTGCGGCCGAGCGCCGGGTGGAGGAAGCCCTCGCGGCCGATGGCGTACAGGTAGCGGGAGGCGCACTGGTGGAAGGCCATCCCGCAGGCGAAGGAACCCGTGAGCAGCAGCCACTGGAAGGCGTCGACCGCCCAGGCGCCGATGAAGGTCCGGGTGGGGGCGAAGAACAGGTCGAGGGGCGAGGCGGAGGCGGACAGCTTCACCGATTCGGCCAGGCCGTTCCCGGCGATCGTCATCCACGACACGTAGATGTAGAAGAGGCCGACGCCGGTGACGGAGATCAGGGTGGCGCGCGGGATGACCCGCTTGGGGTCGCGGGACTCCTCGCCGTACATCGCGGTCGACTCGAAGCCGACCCAGGACCAGAAGGCGAAGAAGAGACCGAGCCCGGCGGAGGTGCCGGTGAAGGCGTTCTTGGGGTTGATCGGCTCGACCGGGATGCCGTCGGGGCCGCCGCCGGCGATCAGGACGGCGGTGGCGACGGCGAACAGCACCGCGATCTCCGCGATGAGCATCACCCCGAGCGCCTTGGCCGTCAGGTTGATGTCGAAGTAGGAGAGCACGGCGGTGACGGCCAGCATGACCGCCGCGTACAGCACCCACGGCACGTCCACGCCGAGCTGGTCGGCCACGGTCGTCTTCGCGAAGTAGGCGAAGACACCGACGATCGAGGCCTCGAAGACGACGTACGCGAGGACGGCGAGCATGCCGGAGGCCATGCCCGCGATACGGCCGAGGCCGTGCGAGATGTAGCCGTAGAAGGCGCCCGCGGCCGTGATCCGCTTGGCCATGGCGACGTAGCCGACGGAGAAGACGGTCAGGACGAGGGTCGCGAAGAGATATCCGGCGGGCGCGCCGGTGCCGTTGCCGAAGCCGACGGCGATGGGGAGGTTGCCGGTCATCGCGGTGATCGGGGCCGCGGTGGCCACGGCCATGAAGACGACGCCGACGAGTCCGACCGAATTCGCCTTCAGCCGGTGGACCTCTGGGGTGGGGTTCTCTGCCATGGCGCGAGAGCATCCTCGCGAGTGATGTAGGCCACAATCGACATGCGGTCGCGCAATTCCCGCCAGGGGGCGACGAGTTGTCGCCCCCGTGCACGAACTGTCCGGTCCCGTGACCGTGGGGTGATGTCGCCGCAACACGGACGCGGGTAGCGTCCGGCTCCATGGACAATCAGGGCGGGATCACCGTGCAGCGGGCGCTCGAGCTCCCGGGTCTGCGCAGCGGGCTCCCGGAGGTCGTGGCCGGCGCGGACCGGCTGCACCGCACGGTGCGCTGGGTACACGCGGGCGAGGTACCGAACATCGCTTCGCTGCTCAAGGGCGGTGAGCTGCTGCTGACCACGGGCCTCGGGCTGGGGACCCGGCCGGCCGAGCAGCGGGCCTTTGTACGGCGGCTCGCCGACCGGGGCATCGCCGCGCTCGTCGTCGAGCTGGGGCCCCGCTTCGCGCGCCTCCCGGCGACGATAGTGGAGACCGCGCGGGCCGCCGGGCTGCCCCTGGTGCAGCTGCACCGCGAGGTCCCCTTCGTGGGCGTCACGGAGGAGATCCACACCGAGATCGTCAACGGCCACTACGCCCTCCAGCGGCAGGCCGAGGAGGTCCACCGGCAGTGCACGGTGGCGCTGCTCGGCGGCGGCGGCATCCCCCAGGTGCTCCGCATCCTGTCCGACTTCGCCGCCAACCCCGTCTTCCTGGAGACCCCCGACGGACAGCTGCTGTACGCGGCGGGCACCGAGTCCGGACCCGCCGACCCGCTCCAGGTCTGGGACGGGCTGCGCGGCCAGCGGGCGGCCCGCGAGTCCGGCCCGCCCACCGGCACGGTCCTCGTCGACGTGCCCGGCGGTGGCCCCGGCATCTCCTCGGTACGGGCCCGCCTGGTCGTCCTCTCGGTCTCCGGCGCCCTCTCCCCCGTGCACCGGATGGCCGCCGAGCGCGCGGCCGGCCTCCTCGCCGTGGTCCTCATGCAGGCACGGCAGGAGGAGGAGCTCGCCGCACGCGGCCGGGGCGACTTCCTGACCGACCTGGCGGAGGGCAGGATCACCGCCGAGGACGCCCCGGCGCAGGCCCGGGTCCTCGGCTTCAAGCCCGGCGACGGCCCGCTGCTCCCGGTGGTGATGCGCCTGGCCTCGGAGCTGTCCCCGTCGGGGAACTGGGCCCTGCTGGCCCGCGCGGTCCTCGAAGAGCTCGCCTCGGTCGGCGTCCCGGTCCTGCTGGGCGTCCGCCCGGTCGAGGGACGGGTGCCGCTCCTGCTGGGCCTGCGCTCGGAGACGGAGCGCACGGCGGTCGCCGACCGGGTCGCGGCGGCGCTGCGCGCCGGCGTGGCACGGGCCGGCCTGGAACGCACCGGGGTGCACCCGCCGGTCGTCGTGGTCGGCGTCGCCGGCAGCTGGGCGGCTGCCTCGGCGGGCCTGCGGCACGCGGCGGAGACCGCGACGGCCGCGCAGGGCCTCTCGGAACTCCCCTGGTACGACGCCCGGCGCCTCGACATCGACCTGCTGCTGTGGCGGCTGCACTTCCACGGGGACACGGTCCTCGCGGCGTTCGTGGACCGTGCGATCGGCCCGCTCCGCGAGCACGACCGCACGTCCCGGCCGCCGCTCCTGCCGACGCTGGAGACGTATCTGGCGCACGCGGGCCGCAAGGCGGAGACAGCCCGGGAGCTGCACCTCAACCGGCAGACCCTCTACAACCGTCTGGCCCGCATCTCGGAACTCCTGGGCACGGACCTGGACGACCCCCAGACGGTGCTGGCCCTCTCGCTGGCCCTCAGGGCCCGCCGACACACGACGTAGGAAGGCGCCGTGAGGGGCGGGCGTTCCACCCCGCGGAGCGCCCGCCGCCCGGGCTACCGCCCCGTCAACTCGTCGTAGACGCTCAGCACATGCGCCACGGTCTCGTCCTCGGTGGGCCACGACCTCGCCTGCACCCGACCGGCCGCCGCCAGGTCCATCCGCCGCTCCGTGTCGTCGAGCAGCCCCCGCACCGCGGCCGCGAGGGCGCCCGCGTCCCCGTACGGCACCAGTTCAGCCGCGTCCCCGACCAGTTCCGGCACTCCGCCGACCGCCGTGGCGACGAGCGGCACCCCGAGGCGCAGCGCTTCCTGGGCGAGCAGCGACCGCGCCTCCCACCGGGAAGGCAGCACGGCGATGTCCGCCGCCGCGAGCAGCTCGGCGACGTCCTCCCGCCGCCCGATCAGCCGGACCGGCAGACCCTCGTCCATGATCCGCCGCTGGAGTGCGGCACGTTCGCAGCCCTCCCCGGCGATCACGAGGAGCGGCTGAGGGTCGAGATCCCGCCACTCCCGTGCCGCGTCGAGCAGCGTCCGGTATCCCCGGCCCCGTTCGAGCGCCCCGACGGCCATCAGCAACGGCCGCTCGACGGCGCCGAGTTCGGCACGGGCCTTGCCGTCGTGCAGGCATACGGGCCCACGGGCGGGCGGCACGGTGACGGGGGCGAGCCGGGCGTCACGGGCGCCGCGCCGCCGGGCCCGGTCGACCAGTTCGGAGGAGGTGGCGAGGACGACGGTCGCGGCGCGCACGGTCCTGCGCTCCAGGAGCCGGAGCACCCCGCCGGGCGCTCCGCACACCTGGTTCCGGCCGTCCCAGGTGGTGACGAGCGGAGCGCGACCGCTCACCACTGCCCCCGCCCCGGACAACGCGAGCGCGGCCCGGACGGAGGCCTGCAGGCCGTGGGCGTGGACCACGTCGGCGCCGATGCAGGCGTTGCGCAGCGCCGCGATCGTGGCGGGGTCGCCGAGGCGCGGCAGGGGCACGAAGTGCGCGCCGGCGCCGAGGTAGTCGTAGACGCGGTCGAGTTCGGCCGGGGCGCACACGGTCACCCGCACGCCCCTCGCCACCAGCCCCGAGGCAAGTGATCGGACGTGAGCGCTGCTGCCCGCGCTGCCGCCGCCCAGCACTTGGACCGTACGGAGCTGTGTCACCCGCCCAAGGATGCCACCCGCGCCCCGGACCGTACGCACGTTCCGCGACCGAAGTGGCGTGATTCCCGCCGCTGTTCCCTTGCACGGACGGAGTACGGCTCCGGGACCCGAACCCGCGGTTCACCCACTCGGGCGAGCGCACGAGACCCCGCGCGCGCCCCTGGGGGGCCTTGTGCGCTCCCCTGAGCCCGCGTGTCCCTCACCCGCAGTCGGCACCGCAGCCGACGACGGCGCCAGAGCCCGACCCCGAGTCCCGCCTCGGGGCAGAGCCCGAGTCCGCCCCCGAGCCAGAGCCCGAGTCCACCCCCGACGCCATTCGCTCCGCCCAGACCGCCGCGCCGACCAGTCCCACCGCGTGGGCGGCCAGCCCGAGCCGCCCGTTGCCCGCGACGATCGCGCTGCCCACGGCGGCGCCGAGCGCGTGCGCGCCCGCGTCGCCGAGCATGGTGCGCTCGCCGAAGTCGTCCCCGAGGACGGCCGCGACCGCCCCCATGGGGGCGGCGGCGAGCGGCCCGCGCAGCAGGCCGGGCGCGGCGAGGGCGAGCACGGTCAGTCCGGCCCGTCCCGGCCGTACGTCCGCCAGGTTGACCAGATGGGCGGTACCGGCGATGACGACCCCGGCGAGGAGCCTGTCCACGGCCCGCTCCTTGAGCAGCGCACCCGCCACGAGCGACGCGGCGCCGATCCCGAACAGCTTGACGACCCCGCTGGTCACCTCGCCGTCGCGCAGCGCCGCCAGATGCGTCCGGAATCCGCGCCGGTGGTCGCCCTTCACGTCGTCGTACCCCCCGCAGGCACCGGCGGCCAGCACGACGAACGCGGCGGGCCCGCTCCCAGTGCCGGCCGCGGCCCCGAGGGCCACGGCGGGCCCGGCGCACAGATCGACCGTCCGCCCGGCGTGGTTCACCCGCGTCCAGCGCCCGCCCCCGGACACCTGCCCGCCGGACGCTTCGGACACCCGCCCGCGCAGCCCCTCGTACACCACCCTGCTCACCCCGGCGGCCCGGACGAAGGCGGCGATCCGCCCACCCGTCCCCCGGGCCGGGCCCGCGGGCTTCACCCGTCCGCCCGAGCCGTGGCGAGCAGCTCCTCCGCGTGGGCCCTGGCCGTCTCGGAGTCCTCCTGGCCGGCCAGCATCCGGGAGAGTTCCCGTACCCGCTCCTCGCCCTCGAGGACGGTGACGCCGGACCGGGTCACGGACCCGTCGTTGGTCTTCTCCACGAGCAGCTGCCGGTCGGCGAAGGCCGCGACCTGCGGAAGGTGGGTGACGACCACGACCTGCGCGGACTTGGCGAGCTTGGCGAGCCGGCGGCCGATCTCGACGGCCGCCTTGCCGCCGACACCCGCGTCGACCTCGTCGAAGAGATAGGTCGGCACGGGATCGACCCCGGCGAAGACGACCTCCACGGCGAGCATCACCCGGGACAGCTCACCACCGGACGCGCCCTTGGCGATGGGCCGGGGCGGGGCGCCGGGGTGCGGGGCGAGCAGCAGCTCGACCTCGTCGGCGCCGGACGGGCCGTAGGCGACCCGGCGTCCGCCGACCTCGACCCCCTCGGGGTCCTCGGTCTGCGCGATGGCGAAGGACACGCGCGCGTGCGGCATGGCGAGCGAGGCGAGTTCGGCGGTGACCGCGTCGGCGAACCGGGCGGCGGTCTCCGTGCGCGCGTCGGTGAGCCGCTGCGCGAGCACCGAGAGCTCGTCCCGCAGCCGGTCGCGCTCGGCGGTGAGTTCCTCCACGCGGTCGTCGTCGCCGTCCAGCTCGCCGAGCCGGTCCGCGCTCTCCTCGGCCCAGACGAGGACGGTGGCGATGTCCTCCCCGTACTTCCGGGTCAGCTGCGTGAGCAGGGCGCGCCGCTCCTCCACTGCGGCGAGCCGCAGCGGGTCGGCGTCGAGGTTGTCGGCGTATCCGGCGAGTTCGGTGGCCACGTCACCGAGCAGGATGGAGATCTCCCCCATCCGGTCGGCGAGCGCGGCGAGCGCCGGGTCGTGGGACCGTACGGCCTCCAGGGCCCGCCCCGCGCCCGCGACGAGCATCGTGGCGTCGACGGACTCGGGATCCTCGGGAACGCCCGCGAGCGCGGCGTGCGCGAGCGCGGCGGCGGAGGCCAGGGCCTCGGCGTGCCCGAGCCGCTCCGCCTCGGCGGCGAGTTCGGTGTCCTCCCCGGCGCGCGGGGCGACGGCCTCGATCTCACCGAGCCCGAACCGCAGCAGATCGGCCTCCTGGGCCCGCTCCCGGGCCCGGGTGGTGATCTCGTCGAGTTCGCCGGAGATCGCACGCAACCGCCGGTAGGCCTCGCCGTAGGCGGCGAGCGGTCCGGAGACGGCCCCGCCGGCGTACCGGTCGAGCGCGCCGCGCTGCCGGGCGGGCTTGAGCAGGCCCTGCTGGTCGGTCTGGCCGTGGACGGCGACGAGTTCGTCGGCGAGTTCGGCGAGCAGCCCGACGGGCACCGAGCGCCCGCCGAGGTGGGCCCGTGAGCGCCCCTCGGCGGAGACGGTACGGCTGACGAGCAGCACCCCGTCGTCCAGCTCCGCCCCGGCCTCCTCGGCGCGTACGGCGGCGGGCGCGCCCGGGGGCACGCTGATCCGCCCCTCGACGACGGCCGAGGCCGCGCCGATCCGCACCAGGGCCGGGTCGGCACGTCCGCCGAGCAGCAGCCCGAGGCTGGTCACCACCATGGTCTTGCCCGCACCGGTCTCACCGGTCACCGCGGTGAAGCCGGGCGACAGCTCGACCACCGCGTCGTCGATGACCCCGAGCGACCGTATCCGCATCTCCTCCAGCACGCCCCAGACCATACGAGGTTTCCCTGCCGCGACGCGACATCACCCCCGGGCGTAACCCTCCGGCGCGCCGATCGTTCCGGCCTCCGGGAGGTGGAGGCACACCCCGCACGGAGGGGCCCCGGCCCGCCCCGTACGGAGGGAGCTCAGCGGGCCCCGCCGCGCCACCCCGACACCGGCAGCGCGAACTTGGCGACGAGCCGGTCCGTGAAGGAGGCGTGGTGCAGCCGGGCGAGCCGGACCGGAACGGCGCCCCGCCGCACCTCGACCCGCGCTCCGGCCGGGAGTTCCACCGTCCGCCGCCCGTCGCACCAGAGCACCCCGTGCGGGGTGTGCGGTTCGACCTCGACGGCGAGCACCGATTCGGGGGTGGTGATCAGTGGCTTGGCGAAGAGGGCGTGGGCCCCGATCGGGACCATGAGGAGCGCCTCGACCTCGGGCCAGACGACCGGGCCGCCCGCCGAGAAGGCGTAGGCGGTGGAGCCGGTCGGTGTCGCGCAGATCACCCCGTCGCAGCCGAAGCCGGTCACGGGGCGCCCGTCGATCGCGAGGACGACCTCCAGCATCCGTTCGGGGGACACCTTCTGCACGGCCGCCTCGTTGAGCGCCCAGTCCCGGTGCAGGACGTCGCCGTTCTCGTACACGACGACGTCGAGGGTCATCCGCTCCTCGACCTCGTACGCCTTGGTCACGACCCGGTCGACGACCTTGTCCAGGTCGTCGCGCTCGGCCTCCGCGAGGAAGCCGACCCGGCCGAGGTTGACGCCGAGCATCGGCACGCCGGAGGCGCGGGAGAACTCCGCGCCGCGCAGCAGGGTGCCGTCGCCGCCGAGGACGACGAGGAGTTCACAGCCGTCGAGCGCGTCGGAGCAGGCCTCCGGCACCTTCTCGACGGACGGCGGCAGCGGCAGGTCCGCGGCCTCTGCCTCCAGGACGCGGACGCCGATGCCGCAGCGCAGCAGCCCGAGGACCACCAGTTCGGCGCTGCGCACGGCGGCCGGCCGGCCGGTGTGCGCGAGCAGGAAGACGGTACGTGGTGCGGTCTCTGGTGCTGTTGCCGTTGAGCTCAACGAGGTCCTTCCGCCACGGCGCGGTCGACATCCGCCGGATCCAGCGCGGGCGCGCCTGCCCGCAGCCACAGAAAGTACTCGACGTTGCCGGAGGGGCCGGGCAGCGGGCTCGCGGTGACGCCCAGGACACCGAGCCCGAGCTCGGCGGCCCGCCGGGCCACGTTCTTCACGGCGTCCGCGCGGAGTTCGGTGCTCCGGACGACTCCGCCGGTGCCGAGCCGCTCCTTGCCCACCTCGAACTGCGGCTTCACCATGAGGACGAGGTCGGCGCCGGGCGCCGTACAGGCCGTGAGCGCGGGCAGGACGAGGCCCAGCGGGATGAAGGACAGATCACCGACGACCAGGTCGACGGGGACGCCGTCGATCGCTTCGACCGTCAACTCGCGTACGTTCGTACGGTCCTTCACGGTGACCCGCTCGTCGCTCTGGAGCGACCAGGCGAGCTGCCCGTAGCCGACGTCGACGGCGACGACATGGGTGGCGCCCGCGCGCAGCAGGACGTCGGTGAAGCCGCCGGTGGAGGCTCCGGCGTCCAGGGCCCGCCGGCCCTCGACCTTCAGCCCGAGCGGGACGAAGGCGGCGAAGGCCCCGGCGAGCTTGTGGCCGCCGCGCGAGACGTAGTCGGGGTCCGAGTCGTCCTGGACCACGACGATGGCCGCGGCGGTCTCGACCTGGGTGGCGGGCTTGGTGGCGACGGTCTTGCCGACGGTCACCCGGCCCGCGGCGATCAGCTGACTGGCGTGCTCGCGCGAGCGCGCGAGCTTGCGCCGGACCAGCTCGGCGTCGAGACGGCGGCGTGCCACTCCTGCCACGTTCGGTTCAGCTCCTGTTTTCGTGCGGACGGGGGGCGGGGTGCGCGTCGAGCGAGGTCAGCTCGGCGCGCAGTCCTCGGTGTACATCCTCGTACACCTCCAGGTGTCCGTCCGCCGGGAGGTCGTCCACCTCGGCGAGACGTGCCAGGTGGGCGTCGATGCCGGGATGCCCGGTGGGCTGCCGCTCGACCCCGAGCGGAGCGGCCCCGGCGGGCTCGTGGGCGTCCCTCGGGGCCACCGCGTCCGCCGGCTCCGGTACGGGCTCCGCGGCCTCGGGCCGGGGCGTCGCGTCGTTCATGGCCACGACGCTACCGCGAACCCCTGGGGTACGGTCGACGGCGATGGCGACGATCACGGAGTGCCGCGGCGCACTCGAGAAGCTCTCGGACAACCTCGCACGGGCGGACGGCGGCGTGCGCGGGGCTGCCGCGCTCGACCGCACGCTGAGCTGCCACGTCACGGACCTGGACAGCACGTTCACGGGCCGCCTCGCGGACGGCCGGATCCATGTCGAGTCCACGGTGGAGGGCCCGCCGAGGTCCAAGGCCCAGATCCGGCTGGCGATGACCGGCGACGACCTGGTGGCGATGGTGGGCGGCGAGCTGAACTTCGCGAAGGCCTGGGCGTCGGGCCGGGTGAAGCTGGAGGCGGGCTTCCGCGACCTGCTGCGTCTCCGCTCCCTGCTCTAGGACCTGTCGTCATACTCCCGTCGTCGCCCGAAGGGCGGCCCCGCGGCGTCCGGTGCGTGCTCTCGGCGTGCCGGGCGGAAGCCCTCGTACGGGACGCACTCGGGCCTTTCGCCCGGCACGGCGAGAGCGCGTGCCAGGCATCGTGGGGCAGGCGGGAGTGTGACGACAGGTCCTAGCGGGCGTACGACCCCGCCACCTGCCCCCGTTCCGGCCCCAGCCCCTGCCCCACCGGCTCCGACGCCCCCTCGGGCCTCGGCACCCGTGCCTTGCGCCCCGCCGGTACGACCAGCGGCGTCCCCGTCTCGGGGTCGTCGATGACCTGGCAGCGCAGCCCGAAGACCCGCTCGACCAGCTCGGCGGTCACGACCTCGGCCGGCGGGCCCTCGGCGACCACCTCGCCGTCGCGGACGGCGATGAGGTGGGTCGCGTACCGGGCCGCGTGGTTGAGGTCGTGCAGGACGGCGACGAGCGTCCGCCCCTGGGTCTCGTGCAGCTCCGCGCACAGGTCGAGGACGTCGATCTGGTGCTGGATGTCGAGGTACGTCGTCGGCTCGTCGAGCAGCAGCAGCGGGGTCTGCTGGGCGAGCGCCATGGCGATCCAGACGCGCTGGCGCTGACCGCCGGACAGCTCGTCCACGTACCGCCCGGCCAGTTCGGCGACGCCGGTCGCCTCCATCGACTCCCGGGTGATCCGCTCGTCCTCCGGGGACCACTGCCGCAGCAGTCCCTGGTGCGGGTAGCGGCCGCGGGCGACGAGGTCGGCGACGGTGATGCCGTCGGGCGCGACGGAGGTCTGCGGCAGCAGGCCGAGGGTCTTGGCGACCTTCTTCGCGGGCAGCGAGTGGATCGACTGCCCGTCGAGCAGGACGCGCCCCCGGGTGGGCTTCAGCATCCGGGAGAGGGCCCGCAGCAGGGTGGACTTGCCGCAGGCGTTCGGCCCGACGATGACGGTGAACGAGTCGTCGGGGATCTCGACCGACAGCTCGCGGGCGATGACCCGCTGCTCGTACGCGAGGGTGACCGATTCCGCGCTCAGGCGCTGCTGCCGACCGTCCATGCCCGTACTCCCGTATACCCTCAGCCCCAATGAAGTTAGGTTAGCCTACCCAACTTACAGCCCTAGTCGCGCCAGCGCCTTCCCCGCGTCCGCCGTCCCCCCGGCGTCGGCCGCCGACCAGGCGGCCCCGCAGAGCGCCCGCACCCCGTCCATCACGTCCGCGCCGGCTCCCTCCCCGCCGTCGAGCAGCAGCTCGCCCTCGCTCACCGAAGCGCGCCACCCGCCGCACACGAACCCGCCGTCCCCGTCGGCGACGACCTCCGGCTGCGCCACCAGCAGCCCCCGCAGATCGGCCGCCACATACGTCGGCCGGTGCTCCGGCACGGCCCTCAGCAGCTGCGGCACGTCCGTCACCCCGGTCAGCACGAGCAGCGAGTCGACCCCGCCGTTGAACGCGCCCTCGATGTCGGTATCCAGCCGGTCCCCGACCACCAGCGGCCGTCGCGCACCGGTCCGCAGCACCGTCTCCCGGTGCATCGGCGGCAGCGGCTTCCCCGCCACCTTCGGCTCCACCCGGCCGCCCGTGGCGATCCGTACGACCTCCACCGCCGCCCCGTTCCCCGGCCCGATCCCCCGCGCACCGGGAATCGTCAGGTCCGTGTTCGAGGCGTACCAGGGCAGCCCCCGCGCCACCGCGAAGCTCGCCTCCGCGAACCGCGCCCAGGGCATGTCGGGCCCGCCGTACCCCTGGACGACCGCCACCGGGCCGTCATCCGCCGAGTCCACCGGCACGAGCCCCCGCTCGCGCAGCGCGACCCGCAGCCCCTCGCCGCCGACGACGAGCACCCGGGAGCCCGCCGGCACGTCGTCGGCGATCAGCCGGGCCACCGCCTGCGCCGAGGTGATGACGTCCCCGGCCACGGCCGGCACGCCCAGCTCCGTGAGGTGCTCGGCGACCGCGTCCGGCGTCCGCAGCGCGTTGTTGGTGACGTACGCCAGGTGCATCCCGCCGGCCCGTGCCGTCCCGAGCGCGTCGACGGCGTGCGGCACCGCCTCCCCTCCCGCGTACACGACACCGTCCAGGTCGAGGAGGGCCGTGTCGTACGCCTCGCTCAGCGGCGGCGCGCTGCCTCCCGGCCGATTCCCGCCGACGTCCTGCTGTCCCTGGCCGTCCCGCACCGTCACCGCACACTCCTCGTTTCACCGGGTGGAAAACCCCCGCTCCCCCGATCATCGCTCATGCCCGTCCCCCACATACGATGACGAGATGAACACCTCAGGTCACGCGGCCGCCGACGTCCGCGACGACGCCGCAGGGCTGCGCCTGGCCCCGTTCCGTGGGCTCCGATACGTCCCCGAGCGGGTCGGCAGCCTCGCCGCCGTGACGTCTCCCCCCTACGACGTCGTCGTCCGACCTGACGGACTTCTCCATCTCGAATCGGCCGACCCCCACAACATCGTCCGACTGATCCTCCCGCAGGCGATCACCGCCGGCACCCGCCACCGCAAGGCCGCCGTCACCCTCGACCGCTGGCTCGCGGACGGCGTCCTCGCCCCGGACCCCGAACCCGCGCTCTATGTGTACGAGCAGCACGGCGACGGCATCCTCCAGCGCGGCGTCATCGGCGCCCTGGAGCTCTCGACCCCGACCGAGGGCGTGGTCCTCCCGCACGAGGACGTCATGCCGCACGTCGTCGAGGACCGGGCGGCCCTGATGCGGACCACCGCCGCCAACCTCGAACCCCTGCTCCTCACCTATGTCGGGCGGGAGTCCAGTGGCGCGGACGAGGTCATCGAGCGGGCCGTCCAGAGCGAACCGCTGCTCTCCACCACGACGGAGGACGGCTTCCACCACCGGCTGTGGGCGGTGACCGACCCGGCCGAGCAGGCCGTCGTCGCCGCCGAGCTCCTCCACCACCAGGCACTGATCGCCGACGGCCACCACCGTTGGGCGACCTATCTCCGCCTCCGCGAGGAGCACGCCTCGCCGGGCCCCTGGAACCACGGCCTTGTCCTCCTCATCGACACCGCCCGCTACCCGCTGCGGGTCCGCGCCATCCACCGTCTCCTCAACCGGCTGCCGGTCGCCGACGCCCTCGCGGCCCTCGGCGACTCCTTCCGGGTACGACGGATCGAGGGGGCCCTGCCGGACGCCCTGGCCGCCCTGGAAGCCGCCACGGCCGAGGGGAACGCGTTCCTCCTCGCGGGCGACGGCACCTTCCACCTCGTCGACCGCCCGGACCCCGCCCTGCTCGACCGCACGATCCGCGCGGACCGCCCGGAGGCCTGGCGCACCCTGGACGCGACGGTGCTGCACTCCACGCTCCTGGAGCACGTCTGGGGCATCCCGGACGCCCCCGAGGACATCTCCTACATCCACGACACGCAGGCGGCGGTGGCTCAGGCGGAGCGTCGCGGCGGTACGGCGGTCCTCATGCACCCGGTACGCGAGGAGGTCGTACGGGACCTCGCCCGCCAGGGCGTCACGATGCCCCGCAAGTCGACCAGCTTCGGCCCGAAGCCGGCGACGGGCCTGGTCCTGAGAAGCCTCGCGCTGGACTGAACGACCCCACGGAACGAGAAGAGGGCGGCACCCCCGGAGGGGTGCCGCCCTTCATCGCTTACGGACCGCGTCAGGCCTTGTCGCCGGCGCTGTCGTCCCGCACGTCCTCGTCGAGGTCGTCGTCGAGGATGTCGTCGTCCTCGTCATCCTCGTCGTCGTCCAGGTCGACGACGTCGTCCGGGGCGTCCTCGGACTCCGCCTCCGACTCGTCGAACACGTCGACGAACTCGACCCCGTCCATCTCGGCGAGTCGGTCCGAGGCGTCCGTGGCCCCGTCCTTGTCGGACTCCAGAGCCTTGGCGAACCACTCGCGCGCCTCGGTCTCGCGGCCGGCGGCCAGCAGGGCGTCGGCGTAGGCGTACCGCAGGCGCGCGGTCCACGGGTGCACGGCGCTGGAAGCCAGCTCGGGGCTCTGCAGCGTCACGATGGCCGCGTCGAGCTGCCCCAGGTCGCGGCGGGCGCCGGCGGCCACGAGCCGCATCTCGACCTGACCGGCCTTGTCGAGCTTCTGCACCTCGGGCTCGCCGGCCATCGCCAGCGCCCGCTCGGGCCGGCCGAGGCCGCGCTCGCAGTCGGCCATGACGGGCCACAGCTCCACGCCACCGCTCATCCGGCGGGCGGCACGGAACTCGGCCAGCGCCTCGGAGTACTTCTGCGTCGCGTACGCGGCGAAGCCGGCGGCCTCGCGCACGGCGGCGACACGGGAGGCGAGCCGCAGGGCGACACGCGAGTACCCGTACGCCTGCTCCGGGTCCTCGTCGATCAGCTGGGCGACCATGACCAGGTTGCGGGAGACGTCCTCGGCCAGCCCCTTGGGCAGGCTCATCAGTTCCTGACGCACGTCCGGGTCGATCTCCTCACCGGTGACCTCCGGCGGGATCGGCAGACGCTTGATGGGCGCGCGGTCGCTGCGCTCGCGGTCGCCGCGGTCGTCACGGCGCCCGTAGCCACCCCGGTCGTCGCGGCCACGGAACCCGCCACGGCTGTCGCCGCCACGGTCGTCCCGGCCACGGAAGCCACCGCCGCGGTTGTCACCGCCACGGTCGTCGCGCCGGAAGCCACCGCCACGGTTGTCGTCCCGACGGAACGAGGAGGGACGCTCATCACGCCGGTCGTCACGACGGAAGCCGCCACCGGCACGGTTGTCGTCCCGACGGTCGTCACGCTGACCGTACGAGGGACGCTCGTCCCGACGGAACGACGAAGGACGCTCATCACGCCGGTCATCGCGACGGAAGCCACCGCCGCCGCCACGGTTGTCGCCACCGCGGTCGTCACGGCGGAAGCCGCCACCGCGGTTGTCACCACCGCGGTTGTCGCCGCCACGGTCATCGCGGCGGAAGCCGCCACCACGGTTGTCGCCGCCACGGTCGTCACGCTGACCGTACGAGGGACGCTCGTCCCGACGGAACGACGAAGGACGCTCATCACGCCGGTCGTCACGACGGAAACCACCACCGCGATTGTCACCGCCACGGTTGTCCCCGCCACGGTCGTCGCGCCGGAAGCCACCGCCACGGTTGTCGCCACCACGGTCGTCACGGCGGAAGCCGCCACCACCACGGTTGTCGTCACGACGGAAGCCACCGCCGCCGCCACGGTTGTCGCCACCGCGGTTGTCATCGCGACGGAAACCACCGCCACCACGGTTGTCGCCACCACGGTCGTCACGCTGACCGTACGAGGGACGCTCGTCCCGACGGAACGACGAAGGACGCTCATCACGACGGTCGTCACGACGGACACCACCGCCACCACGGTTGTCGCCACCACGGTCGTCACGGCGGAAGCCGCCACCACCACGGTTGTCGTCACGACGGAAGCCACCGCCGCCGCCACGGTTGTCGCC